>CAJXXT010000024.1 GCA_913063495.1 uncultured Gammaproteobacteria bacterium
CTACAACATGTTTAATCTAGGGGCAGGCTTAAAACATGGTTCTATTGTTGATTACCCTTTATCGCAAATGACGTTACAGGTTGTGTCTCGTCTAGATCGAATTCCGCTCGAGGTAGGTCAATTCTTACGAGAAGACTTATTTGTGAAGTTGAATATGTTATATCGTGAAGTGGAAAAGAATACTCGCGAAGTGCCTAGAGAAAAAATGTACAAATTCTCTCCTCGTGAAGAGAGGATTCTCGATACCAAACTTGCTTCAATTCGTGATGAGGTGACTAAGAAGGGCGGATATAACAAGAGCATGATGAAGCTGCAGAAGAAGATTCGTTGCAAGATCGATAAGCAACGACAGGAGTGCAAAAAGAAGTAGTTTTCAGTATTACCTTCAATAACGAGTGGGCATTCAGCAAATAAATAACAGGTATACATGTTATTAATTTCAATTATGGTGCGAATCTATCTAATATACGCATCGTAGCAAAAAGGTTTGGTGCATTGAGACACGCTACGAGATTAGCACTAGCCCCCACTCACATTATTGAAGGATTGACACATGTCAGCTTATCAAGACGATATCAAAACCGCATCTGCAGTAATCGACGCTGCTGGTAGCCCTTGGGAAACAATCAGCCCAGAATCTGTAGCTCGCATGCGCGCTCAGAACAAATTCAAAACTGGTCTAGAAGTAGCTCAGTACACAGCAGACATCATGAATGCTGACATGGCTGCTTTCGACGCTGACAAGACTAAGTACACTCAGTCTTTAGGTTGCTGGCACGGTTTCGTTGGTCAGCAGAAGTTGATCGCGATTAAGAAGCACTTCGGTACTACTGAACGTAAATACCTATACCTTTCTGGTTGGATGGTTGCTGCTCTACGTTCTGAGTTCGGTCCTCTTCCTGACCAATCTATGCACGAAAAGACGACTGTTGCTGCATTGGTTAAAGAATTGTACACATTCCTACGTCAAGCTGACGCTCGTGAACTAGGCGGTCTTTTCCGTGAACTAGACGCAGCTGCTGCTGGCGATAAAGCTGCTGTTCAAGCTAAGATCGACGCTCACCAGACTCACATCGTACCTATCATTGCTGATATCGATGCTGGTTTTGGTAACGCTGAAGCGACTTACTTAATGGCTAAGCAAATGATCGAAGCTGGTGCTTGTGCACTACAGATCGAAAACCAAGTTGCTGATGAAAAGCAATGTGGTCACCAAGACGGTAAAGTTACTGTTCCTCACGCTGACTTCCATTCTAAGATTCGTGCATTACGTTATGCTTTCTTGGAACTTGGTATCGACAACGGTATTATCGTTTCACGTACTGACTCTGAAGGTGCTGGCCTTACTAAAGAGATCGCTGTTGTTAAAGAGCCTGGCGATCAAGGCGACCAATACAACGCATTCCTAGACGTTGAAGAAATTGACGTAGCTGACATGGCTGAAGGCGATGTATGCTTCAACCGTGACGGTAAACTAGTTCGTCCTAAGCGTTTACCTTCTGGTCTATACCAATTCCGTAAAGGTACTGGTGAAGAGCGTTGTGTATTTGACAGTATCGAAGCTCTTAAAGCAGGTGCTGACCTTCTTTGGATCGAAACTGCAACGCCAAACGTTCAAGATATCGCTGATATGATGAACGAAGTACGTAAAGAGATTCCTGATGCGAAGCTAGTTTACAACAACTCGCCTTCTTTCAACTGGACGCTAAACTTCCGTCAACAAGCGTTTGACGCGATGGTTGAAGCTGGTGAAGACGTTTCTTCTTACGACCGTGCTGCCCTAATGAGCGCTGAATATGATGAATCTGAATTGTCTGCACGTGCTGATGAGAAGATCCGTACATTCCAATCTGATACAGCTCGTGAAGCGAACATCTTCCACCACTTGATCACTCTACCGACTTACCACACAGCAGCGTTGTCTACTGACAACTTGGCTAAAGAGTACTTTGGTGAAGCAGGTATGCTAGGCTACGTAGCTGGCGTACAGCGTAAAGAGATCCGTCAAGGTATCGCATGTGTTAAGCATCAGAACATGTCTGGTTCAGACATGGGCGACGACCACAAAGAATACTTTGCTGGTGAGAACGCACTTAAAGCTGGTGGTGCAAACAACACATCTAACCAATTCTCTTAATTTGAGATTGGCTAGTTAAGCTTTTTCATTAAAAGCTTAGAGTATTACAAAAGGCGACTTTCTTCATTGAATGTCGCCTTTTGTTTAACTGATAAACCATAGGTGAATGATGATGAGTGATATTCCAAACTATCTACAAGATGCGACAGACCTGTTAACAAAAGACGGTTTTGCAACAGGCGATGTTTGGTACCACGGAACGTCTTCTTCCTTAGCAAGCTCCATTACGTCTAATGGCCTTAAACGTTCTGGCGATAAGGCGATGAAGCAAGCGGCAAAAAGCACGATGGCAACAATTGGCAATAGCTATACTGAATCTATCGAACCGGTATTTTTAACTCAGAGCAAAGAGCTTGCTTACTACTGGGCGGAGCAGACGGTTAGAGAGCGAAGTGTTCGTTTCGAGAATGAAGAAAGCCCTGTCGTTTTTGCAGTGACGTTACCCGAGGAACAAAATGCAAAAGTTCGCCCTGATGTGGGTGCTGCTAGCTTGTTAATGGTTAAAGAAGGTGAGGCTTACATGGCTCATGTCGCTAAAATCTACCAGGATTGCGGGGCTGGTGTACCTGATATTGATTTGATGAAGGCCGATCGTTTAGAGTATTTGAATAAGCTTGGAATGGCTTATATAGACAAAGACATCGACGCAGAGTTGGTTTCACTCGTTTCTAGGTAAGTATTGGAGCCTTTGGGTGATCGAATAAACAGCAAGTTTCCTTTTTTCTCCTATACTGAGGGTATCTTCCGACTTATTTTTGTCGGTACATTTCCCAACGCGCTGTTTAATAATGCATCACCCCAAGCTAGTACTTTTTCTTTGTTTGTTGCTCATACCTTTTTACGCAGTTGCTAAAAGCGATATTTTACTGTCTCAGTGCAGCGATCACTGTGGCCTGCCCTTCCCGCTTCAAGTGTATGAGGATATCGAAAATACCGTTCAATACTCCAACCTACATAAAAACCCGTTATTTAAAGACGTATTTGACAAAAAACCAAACTACGGGCCTTCAAACTCCGATTTTTGGATTCGTTTTTCGATTCATAATGATACTCCTAGCGACAAAATAATTTGGCTAGAATTAAACCCTTACGTTATCGATGCCACGCTTTTTTCTTCTTCTGTTGTATCCAACAATCACACTCATACAACGGCCAACGAGATCGAGACTCAAGTAACAGGGGCGAGTTACTCACTGCACGAGCGTGAGATTAAACACGTCAAACCAATATTACGACTCTCAATTAAAGCAAATCAAGAGAAAACCTATTATTTGCGTTTTCGATCCATCGTATCGGTAATGGACTTCACCTTTTGGAATGTGGAGCGATTTGCAGAAACAGAAAGCACCAATCAATACCTCTTTGGCATGTGGTACGGGTTAATGCTTGTCATGATCATTTACAACCTGTTCCTGTTTACATCTATCAAAGATAAAAGCTACTTGTACTACTGCTTGTATTTGATTGGCATAGTTCTTAACCAAATGGGAATCTCGGGACACGCCCTTTACATTGCCCCCTCACAAACGGCCTCACTATTCACAGAGACGTTTGGAATTTTTTACGCATTTTGGGCCATTCAATTCGTAAAATCATTCTTACATACACACAAAAACCCAAATGCAAACTTGTTACTAAACACACTCGCTGCGGCATTAATAATTCCGCTTTATTTCCTTTTAAGTGCAAATCACAAACTCTGCATTGTATCGATGAATGTCATCGGAATTGTCATTGTCATGTCCGTGGCAACCATTGGCATACAATCTTTTAGAAAAGGATTTAAACCTGCCCGTTTCTTTGTTTTGGCGTGGAGCTTTCTACTTGTCGGTGTATTGATTTTTATTGTAAGAGGGCTTGGATACATACCAAGTAACCTTATCACCGAAAACAGTGCTCGTATTGGTGCAGCTATTGAGGTAATTTTACTTTCTATCGCATTAGCGGATCGAATCAATCAATTCAAACGCGAAAGGCAACATGAAATTGAATTAAGGCTATTGGCGCTAGAAAAAGTTGAAAAGATGCACGAGGTATTTGAAAAATTCGTGCCTCACCAATTTCTCGAGTTGCTCCATAAAGATGACCTACTGTCACTCACGCCTGGTGATCATATACAACGAACCATGACCATTCTATTTTCAGATATTCGAGCCTTTACTGAGCTATCTGAATCAATGACACCTACTGAGAACTTTAAATTCATCAATTCTTATCTCAGCAGAATGGAACCCCACATCCAACAAAACAATGGTTTTATCGACAAATTCATTGGGGATGCCATCATGGCTTTATTTGATGAATCCCCCGATGATGCCGTTAACTCGGGTATATCGATGATAAAGTCACTGAGCACCTATAACGAACATCGAGCATCCAGTGGCTACCGCCCTCTGAGCATAGGTATTGGCATCAATACCGGAAAGCTGATCCTTGGAACTGTCGGCGACAACACCCGCATGGATAGTACAGTAATTAGTGACGCCGTTAACCTAGCATCAAGAATCGAAGGGCTGTGTAAAACCTACGGTGTTTCTTTACTCATTAGTCACGAAACCTATGTATCACTAAACAACCCCGCGCAATTTAATTGTCGATTAATTGATATCGTTAAAACAAAAGGAAAACAGCAAGAAACGATTATCTATGAGGTGATTGATGCGGATAACAATGAATCCGCAGCGTTAAAAAATGCTTCATTGGAGGAATTTGATAGCGCTATATCTTACTTCCAAGCAAAAAAGTTTGAGAAAGCCTTACAGATATTTAACAAGATAATAGTGCTTCACCCTGAAGATAACCCCGCAATTGTTTACGCCACTCGATGCCAAGAAGAAATTAAAGGTACCCGTTAATCTTCATCTCCACCACCAAACATACCGAACAATGCATCTTTTTCCTCAACCGAAATTTGCGCTTCATGATTAATATCTTCTGGTGCAACATGACACACCTGATTCCGCCCTTGATTCTTGGCTTGATATAAGTACGCATCAACACGACTAATTAACGACTCTGGGCTATCGTTCTGTTGATCTGTATAAATATCAACCCCAAAACTCGCTGTCGGATTGATAACACCACCCTCCACCTCGACCGGAGAATTCTCTAACGCATCGCGAATTCTTTCAGCGACAAATGACGCGTCAATAAGCCCCGTATTCGGTAAAACAACAATAAACTCTTCCCCACCATAACGACAAGCTACATCAAGCTTACGAACCATCTGCTTAACGATTGATGATGTCTTTATCAGCACTTTATTCCCCGACTCATGCCCCCAGGTATCATTCACCTGTTTGAAATGATCAAGGTCAAACATTATCACACCCGTAAAACGTCCCGTACGACGAGTTCGCTCCATTTCCAAAGATAGCGTCTCTAGCAAATAACGTTGATTATATAAACCCGTAAGGTTATCGGTTCGAATAAGTTCAGACAGCGTAGAGACTTCACCCGTTAAATGGTTGAGCTCATCGATAACCTTGCAAGAGGACTCTCCTACGGGGCACGTCAAAATTTTCTGGTTTGTCATATCATTCATGTGGTAAAAGGATTATTCCTTAATCAACAAGTAGTTACACAGGCTTAATTCACTAATACTAGTACATTTTTGTAAGATACGCTTAACAAAGCTTGATCTTGATAATTTCGTCAGAAATGGCCGTTTTAGCCCACTTGGTGTACATTCCGCCCCTTTTTTATCCTCTAGGTAACCCGTAGACTAGGATCAAGAAATCATTCCCCCGCTAACATTACAATCGAGGAACATTCCATGGCAACGATGGACTTACGTGTAGAAGACGGCATTCACATTCTTACCTTAACCAATGGTGACAATGACAACACCTTCACACTTGATGTATTAAAGGAATACCTTGCAGCTTTTGATGAAATTGAGAACTACAAAGGCAACACCGCGCTTGTAGTAACCTGTGAACATGAAAAAACCTGGTCAAACGGCATTAACCTTCCATGGATGACCGCACTTAAGGGAGACGATTTTAAGGAATTCGTTGATACACTTGAAGAAGTCTTCTATCGCTTGGCAATGCTTGATGTGCCGACAATTGGCTGTATTAACGGAAATTGTTATGCGGGTGGAGCTATCCTTGCAACTGCATTTGATTTTCGCGTGATGCGAGATGATCGCGGCCGCTTCTGCTATCCTGAAGTGAACATTAAAATTCCTTTCACTGACATGATGATTGACGTTATTGAGTTGCTACCGAACAAACACGCCCTAAAACATATGGCACTCACGGGTGTAGCAAAAACTGGCAAGGAGTGTTTAGACGACAATATCGTTGACGCGCTATTCCCAATGGAATCGCTACAGGCAGGAGCCTTAGGATATGCCAAAGAACTCGCAAAAAAAGACCGTTCCACATACACCACAATAAAACGGTCGCTGCGTAAAAATATTGCAAAACACCGAGCATAATTAACAATTAATTCACGTAAAAATGTACAAGAGGTAAGCATGAATGAGTGATGTGTTAGAGCAGTTAGTTCGCCTTTTATCCTTAGAAAAAATCGAAACCGACAAATTTCTTGGTCAATGCCAAGATTTAGGGTTTAAACAACTTTTCGGAGGTCAATTATTAGCGCAATCACTGATGGCAGCAAGCCTAACGGCAGAAGGCTTTAACAGTCACTCACTACATGGGTATTTTCTCCAGCCTGGAGATACGGAAACCCCCATTGAATTTAATGTTGATCGTATTCGAGAAGGCAAAAGTTTTGCAACAAGAAGAGTTGTCGCTCTGCAGAACAATATCGAGATATTTACTGCAAACGTTTCATTTCACGCCGATGAAGATGGTTACGAACATCAGCTAGAAATCCCCGAAGTTAAGCCGCCAGAAGAACTTCGCTCTGAACTAGAAATCAGGCGTAAGTTCGCAGATTTTATTCCAGAAAAATTACGGGATAAATTTACCCAAGATACTCCGATTGAAATACGACCGGTAAAACCTTTCAACTACATTAAACCCGAAAAACTAAGCCCACAAAAAGATATATGGATGAAGGCGGTTGACGCGTTACCGGATAAACAGATATTACATCGATGCCTTTTGGCTTACTCGTCAGACTTCGGTCTATTGGGGACATCCCTCAACCCTCATGCCGTTCATGGCATGATGCCTGGCATTCAACTCGCCAGCTTAGATCACGCAATTTGGTTCCACCATGACGTTAAAATGGATGATTGGCTGTTGTACTCAATGGATAGCCCTTCAGCATCTCACGGGTTGGGATTTAACAGAGGGAGTGTATTTTCTAAAGATGGGAAACTTATCGCATCAGTGGCACAAGAAGCGCTGATTCGGGATAAAAATACATTTAAACGAAAAACATAACCGCACGTTATATCCGCAATTTATCATAAGAACCGAAGCAGCCGATTAACACGACCTTAGATCGTGTTAATCGGCTGCTTCTAATGTGTTAGTTATCCAACACATATCATCTAACGCTCTATCATCTAACGCTCTATCATCTAACGCTCTATCATCCAATCCTCTATCATCCAACAATAATAGCTTTCACCTCGAGGTACTCTTCTAATCCGAAAGCACCCCACTCTCGACCATTACCCGACATTTTATAACCACCAAACGGCGCCATAAAGTTCGTTGACGCGCCATTAATATGCACGTTACCGGCCTTTAACTCTTTGGCAACACCGATGGCTCGATCCTTGTCAGCAGAAGATACATAAGCAGACAAGCCATAAACCGTATCGTTGGCAATCGCTATAGCCTCATCTACTGAGCCATAGCCAATAATACTTAGCACGGGGCCAAACACTTCTTCTTGAGCAATAGCCATACGGTTGTTCACATTACCAAACACCGTTGGACGCACAAAGTACCCTTTATCTAAACCTTCTGGCAACCCAACGCCACCCGTAACAAGTGTCGCCCCTTCATCAATTCCTTTTTGGATCAGGCTTTGTATGCGCTTGAATTGCACCTCACTTACCACAGGGCCCGCCGAGACACCTTCCTGGTCAGCGGGGCCAACAACACACTTCTCAGCAGCCTCTTTCGCTATCGCTAATACTTTGTCCATTTTACTATTCGGCACCAACATACGAGTAGGTGCGTTACAGGACTGTCCAGAATTCAAAAAACAAGCATTCACCCCTTGCTTAACCATCTTTTCAAAATCTACATCATCCAATAAAATATTGGCAGACTTACCTCCAAGCTCTTGAGTTACACGTTTGACCGAAGGCGCTGCGGCTTTTGCAACCTCAATACCCGCTCTAGTCGAGCCCGTAAAACTCACCAAAGCAATGTCTGGGTGTTCCGATAACCTTGCCCCTACATCTTCACCTAAACCATTCACTAAATTAAACACACCCTTAGGAACGCCCGCCTCCGCCAAAATTTCAGCAAATATATAGGCACTGAGAGGAGCAACTTCGCTGGGTTTTAATACAACCGTGCAACCAGCAGCAATAGCTGGAGCGACCTTACAGGCGATTTGATTGATAGGCCAATTCCAAGGGGTAATTAACCCACACACACCAATAGGCTCTTTTCTAAGAATGTAGCCAGGCTGGGATTCTTCAAATGCTTTATTTTTTAGTAGATCGATGGCTACCATAAAGTGCCCAAGGCCCGCCGGCGCCTGAGCGCTAGCAGCCAACTTTGTTGGTGCTCCCATCTCTTGAGAAATCGCCTCAGCCATCTCACCCAAACGCGCCTGATACAAGGTTGCGATACGATTCAGAAGGCTTAATCGCTGTCCTGTTGTGGTAGAAGAAAACTCAGGGAATGCTTCTCGTGCGGCATCTACCGCACGATCAACATCAGCTGCAGAGCCGAGCGACAACTCTGCAACAACGTCTTCATTGCTTGGATTAATAACGTCTAATGTTTTATTTGCAAGAGGAGAAACCCACTCACCGTTAATATAAAACTGATTGAGTTTCTTCATAATCGACCTTGTAAGAATTGAATGTCAAAACAGTATAGGCTATAGCTCTTGAAAAATGGCAGTAACTGAACGTAGATATACGGTCATGTTCGGGGTCGTTGGGTCAGTGGGGGCAGAAAGGGTTAACCCGACAGTAATCCAAAATTCGCCATCAGAGTCCGTTGCAACCTCAATCTTAGCCGACGCTGAACTCTCTTCAAACACACCTTCGTCATCACAGGTATCATCTGTCGCATCTGCAATGGTTATATTGGGTGACAATATCTCTTCTTTGTTTAAGTTAGTTACTGTATTTAAGTCATCGTTGTTAATCTCCGGCTCATCAAGACCAATAAAGGCTGACAATTTAATCGTTGGCATCTTACATTCGGGATCACTATCATCTCGTCGAGCCGCAGTTGCATAGACAACACTGAGAGTAACTTCGTAATCAGTATCATCCTCAAGCCCCGGCCATCGTGTCGTACCGAACATAAGAAGAGAATCCGATTCCTTAGGGTCATCATTCTCAGCCCCCAGCAAGATTGCTGTATCCCCTAAGCCAGGCACTGTTGCTTCCTTATCCATTTTAAATACGTACTTATCCTCATCATCCGCATAGTTCGCAGCATACAAATCCCATTCGGTAACACTTTTACAGACATCAGGGTCAGCCAGACCAGTAAAATCCCAACAAACACCCTCTTCAACTTCAATCGTCAACTCTTCTTTGACGAACATTGGGAATCCAAACACAAAGCTTCGTGTGGACATTTTATAGGTCGTAGTCTCAGTAGGTGCCACCGTAACGACTCCCTCTAATTCAACAACACCTACACCTGAACTAATTTCAACAACGTTGTCACCACTACCTTTAGCAAACTCAACCTCCCACTCTAACTCCGTCTCTTGTCCTGGTGTAAGAATGGTTTTCAAAGCAGTAAAACTAATCGTTGGCTTACAACCAGACAGAGAGGCTAAAACAGCCAAACACACCACAAGGCCTACCAGCCGAGACAATCCCATCATCGGATACTTCATACATACTCCTTACGTTCCAAAACAGCCAAACCACAGGGAATACCCCGATCTGACACAGTTTATTTATGAGTCATTATAGCTACACTGAACCCAAGCCTTCAACGCAAAGCCTCACATAATCTCACAAAATAGACGCCAAGAGCATGCAAACGTCAATATGGCTATTGGACGCTTTAAGAAAACCGCCAGGTTAATAGATCAATAAGCTGAGTGATTTAGGCGAGCTTACTTTCGACCTCTAACCCAAAACTTAACAATTCAGGTTTGCCTATACCATAACCCTGAACAAAATCGACACCAATCTCCTTCAGTTTTAATAACGTTTCTTCATCTTCAACAAACTCGGCAATCGTCATAGTGTTCATTACATGGCCAACCTCATTGATTGACTTAACCATTGCAAAATCAATGGGATCAGACACCATCTGCCGAACAAACCCCCCATCTATCTTAAGAAAGTCGACCGGCAAGGATTTAAGATAACCGTAAGATGAAAAACCACTACCAAAATCATCCAGTGCAAATTTACATCCATACGCCTTAAATTTATGAATAAAGCGTAACGTTTGCGACAAATTATAGATCGCCATGGATTCCGTGATTTCAAAACAAATAAGGTTCCCAGGAATACCGGTTACCAGAAACTGCTCTTCAACATATTGAAAAAACGTCTCATCACTAAGTGAATCGCCAGACAGGTTAATTGAACACAACCCTATGTTAGTTCGCTTACCAGCGTTAGCAGCCAGCCACATAAACGCTCGTTTTACTACCCAGCGGTCAACTTTAGGCATTAAGTTGTAACGCTCAGCTGCAGGCAAAAACTCTCCTGGTGCAATCAGGCTTCCGTCTTTGGCCAGCATACGAATAAGCAATTCAAAGTGAATATCAGTTCCCGCAGCACCAGAAATGGGACAGATCGGCTGTGAACACAAAACCATAAGATCATGTTCTAAGGCATAGTTTATTTTGGTAACCCACTCTAACTGCTCATGTTGATACGCCAAGTTCTTTTGATTTTTATCATACAACTGAATACGATTTTTTCCGGCATCTTTTGCTGCATGCACTGCAAAATCAGCATAACTAAGCGCCGTTTGTACGTGCTTTATATTATCCGCGAGAAGCACAATGCCGATACTTGATGTTAACGTAAATATTTTTCCGTCCCAAACAAAACGAAACGCTCGAATAGCATCAAGAATTGAATTTGCAATACTCAATGCACCATCACTGCCACAATTTTTTAGCATGATGGCAAACTCATCCCCACCCATACGAGCAACAATGTCGTATGCGCGAACTTTTGCTTCAACAAGTTTCGCTATCTGTCGGAGCAGCTCATCACCGGCATGATGACCACAACTCTCATTAATAACCTTAAACTGATCCAGATCGACCAACAAAAAAGCATGAGTATGGCCTTTACGTTTCGCTGAATCCAACGAAATCTTAATTTGCTTTTCAAATTCTTGTCGGTTATATAAATTGGTTAATGCATCTTTACAGGTCTGCAACCTTAAACGCTCAAGCAACGACTGCGATTCTGATACATCATGAAACATCACAACAAATTCAGAAACCCCTTCGTTATTTGAAATAGGACTTACGCTATAGGTAACCCAAAGCTCATCCCCCTCTTTTGTTTCAACTAAACTATGAGAGTCGCACTCCACCGCTGTTTTTGATATTGCGCACGCATCATACAAAAGTTGAATATTGTCAAAGCTAGTATTAAAAGGTGAAAAAACTTCCTGAATTACCCTACCTTCATAACCATGATCCCAAGACAACATTCGCTTAGCCGCATCATTTAGCGTTTTAACACACCCCATGTTATCGGTAGTAATCACGCCCTCTTTTATAGAACCCAAAGCATAACTCACGCGCCCTAACCTATCGGTGTTTGATTCCTGCTTTACAATGATTTCTTTTAACCGTTTATGTTCGGTTATATCAAGATAAGTAACAATGACACGGCCATGCTCATTAGTCGCACTTTGTATGGGAAGGTATTGCAATTGCACCGAACGCTCTCCTCCATCTAACCTCCTCAATTTTAACTGCCCGCTAATAACATCACTAGAAACCACGATATCTGACAATAGCTTTACCACATCAGTCGTTGCTGACGACGCTAACAGCTCTCCAATTCGAGTGGCATAGGTAGGCTCATGAGAAGCATCAATCAGTGTTAGAAATGCAGGGTTAAAATCAATGACATCAACGCAAGATAAACACTGGTTTACAATCTGCGGATTCTTATTAAGAAATGCTTCACACGCAACCCCACTTAATTGACGAATGTTTAGCGATGCATCATTTCGGCGCAACTCTGCCTTCAAGAATGCTTTAGCATTACTCCAGTCCTCAATACGGGTTGGCGTAGGGGAATAGTTAAAAAAATGAGAGAATTTCTCTTCGCTAGAAAGAACAGCATCGGAGGTAGCCTGATGTTGTTGATTTTCTTTAATAAGCAACTCAACAGCAGCCTCTAAAGGGCTTTTTGATAACACCTCATTAGTGGGAGAAACACCATCACGTTCAGGGTAAAGGTCACCCACGCATACACCTGCCACGGTAATCCTTACAGGCTCAACCACGCCTGCACAAAGTACATCCTCTAACTCACCCCATCGACTAACACTAATTTCTACCATTAGTGAAGTGTAGACAGAATTAAGCGCTGTATAGAGGCCTTATGTAAAGAATTGTTAAATCAAATAATGCGATCAATTTTTGCACAAAAAAGA
Organism: uncultured Gammaproteobacteria bacterium; assembly: GCA_913063495.1. GTDB lineage: Bacteria > Pseudomonadota > Gammaproteobacteria > Pseudomonadales > Ketobacteraceae > 42-54-T18. The sequence continues at coordinate 12,862 of CAJXXT010000024.1, forward strand.
AATACAGATTGGATCTGTTTGATCAACAGGCTTGCCCAGGTTGATCATGCCGTTCCCAACCATTGTCCACTCCCTATGGTGCAAGTGCATATCCAAACCATCATAAGCACGCTTGCCTGGGTGGGTAATAACATAAGTGCCGTTGGTACTGTGATCAACCAATACTAATTCCCCGTATCGGCTTTCAATGCGAGCATGCGATCTGGATGCGGTTTCTGAGGGCACAACCAAATTGCAATGATCACCACGTCCAATAATAAAAGGCGTATTCCGCTCCATCACAGACACGGTTTTACCATTAAAAGTGAGTTCAATTTCAGCAAGCTCATCAAAGGTTTCAGGGGCTTTAATCGGTGCGAATAATGAGGTTGCATCATCCATATCCCACACCACCTCAACGGTATCGATGGGATCCGATTTACCTTTAACCTTAACGCGCGTAAAAGGGCGACATAAGCTTTTCTTACTGCTAGGAAGGTCGCTAACACTTTCAGTGGTTGTTATGCTTTGACCGCCCTGTGCCAACGATGCGACACGAGACGCAACATTAACGGTATCTCCGTACGGGTGCCCCTTATCCATCTCAACAGGCCCTTTGTGAAAACCAATACGGATATTGATTTTGTGGCCTTTTGACGTCGGAGTGAATGCAAAGAACTGCTGTATATCACAAGCACAATTAGACGCATCAATTGAGGTTTCGAAATAAGCCATCACCTCATCGCCAATAATCTCAGCAACAACGCCATTATTTTCACGTACGTACTTAGAAATGCTATTAAGGCTTTCTACGATACATTCATGCGCATCTTTGTCACCCAGGGTTTCGTATAACCGGGTGCTGCCAGCAACATCAGCAAAAAATATAACCAGTTCCAATCCGTCTTTAATCATTGTTGTAGCGGAGAACGCCCTTATGCTGAAGTTTGTCTAGTAAGTATAGTTCATATAACAGTAATCTAAACTATGAATGGTTCTCGCCAAGAAAAAACCAGGTATCCAATACCGAATCAGGGTTTAGTGATACAGAATCAATACCCTGTTCCATCAACCATAATGCAAAATCAGGATGATCTGACGGCCCCTGGCCACAGATACCGATATATTTACCCGCCCTCTTACACGCATCAATCGCCATTGAGAGCAAAATCTTAATCGCCTCATCACGCTCGTCAAAAAGGTGAGACACAATGCCGGAATCTCTATCAAGCCCTAAGGTTAACTGAGTAAGATCATTTGAACCGATCGAAAAACCATCAAAATGTTCTAGAAATTTGTCAGCAAGCAACGCGTTTGTAGGCAGCTCACACATCATAATCACTTTTAAATTATTCTTTCCGCGGATAAGCCCGTTCTCTGCAAGTTGTTTAACAACTTGTTCAGCTTCACCTACTGTACGAACAAATGGCACCATAATCTGAACATTATCTAGCCCCATTTCCTCGCGAACCTTTTTTAGCGCTCGGCATTCAAGGTCAAAACAGTCCTTGAAATTGTCGGAAACATAACGCGAAGCTCCTCGAAACCCCAGCATTGGATTTTCTTCTTCCGGCTCGTATAATTTCCCACCCAACAAGTTGGCGTACTCATTAGACTTAAAGTCAGACAAGCGAACAATAACTGGCTTGGGATAGAAAGATGCAGCCAACGTAGAAATACCTTCTACAAGTTTGCCTACATAATAATCAATAGGGCCACCGTAGCCCGCAATACGACGCTCAACAGAGCTTTTTACATCTTTCGGCAATGAGTCAAAATTCAACAGCGCTTTTGGGTGAACCCCTATCATGCGGTTAATGATAAATTCTAACCGCGCCAAACCCACCCCAGCGTTAGGTAACGACTGAAAATCAAATGCTCGATCTGGATTCCCTACATTCATCATGATTTTAAAAGGAATGTCTGGCATAGACTCAACAGAGTTGGTCTTAACATCAAAATCCAAAGCCCCCTCGTATACCAATCCAGTATCACCCTCTGCACAAGAAACCGTCACCTCTTGATTTTCTACAAGAATATCGGTGGCATCTCCACAACCAACAACAGCAGGTATACCAAGTTCACGAGCAATAATCGCTGCGTGACAGGTCCGTCCACCACGATTCGTCACAATCGCAGATGCGCGTTTCATCACCGGCTCCCAGTCAGGATCTGTCATATCACTAACAAGAACATCACCAGGCTGGACCCTATCCATCTCTCGAATGTTCATTACAACGCGAACCTTACCGCTGCCTATCTTATGACCAACACTTCGACCTTCTACAATAACGTTGCCCTTTTCTTGCAATAAGTAACGCTCCATAACGTTACCACTTCGGCTTTTTACCGTTTCAGGCCTTGCTTGAACAATATATATTTTTCCATCTTCACCGTCTTTTGCCCATTCAACATCTACAGGGTGACCGTAGTGTTTTTCAATGATTACACATTGCCTGGCTAAATTTTCGACGTCAGCATCCGTTATCGCAAAATGTCGACGCTGATCTTCGTCGACATCCACAGTACGCACGGACTTACCGGCACTATGTTCATCGCCAAATATCATCTTGAGCGCCTTACTACCTACGTTACGGCGCAATATGGCGGGCCTGTTAGCCGCTAAGGTTGGCTTATGAACATAAAATTCATCGGGGTTTACTGCTCCCTGCACTACTGTCTCGCCTAGGCCATATGATCCTGTGATAAATACCACATCATTAAAACCTGACTCTGTATCTAACGAGAACATAACACCTGCAGAACCCGTATCACTTCTAACCATACGCTGCACACCTGCGGATAGAGCAACTTTTTCATGCTCAAACCCTTGGTGAACACGGTACGAAATCGCACGATCATTATACAAGGACGCAAACACTTCTTTTATCGCATGAAGGGTGTGATCCAAGCCTTTGATGTTAAGGAAGGTTTCCTGTTGGCCAGCAAAGGAAGCATCCGGTAAATCCTCTGCTGTAGCGGATGAACGTACCGCGACAGAAATATCAGCATCACTTCCAGATTGAAGCTCCTGATATGCTTCACTGATTGCTTGCTGCAGCTCAGGCTGAAGGGGCGTATCAATGATCCACTGACGAATCTGAGCTCCAACATCAGCAAGTGCGTTTACATCATCAACATTAAGGGTAGACAGCGTCTTTTGAATTTTCTTTGCCAGCCCGCTTTGGTCAAGAAAGTCAACAAAGGCCGTTGATGTGGTTGCAAAACCACCGGGTACAGAAACCCCTGCGCCAGCAAGATTACTAATCATCTCACCCAGAGACGCATTTTTGCCTCCAACGCGCTCAATATCATCTTTACATAGATCTTTTAGCCAAACGACGTAGTCTTTCAACGACCTTACTCCCCTTCCTACAGGCCAGTGATATCAGCCCTTCCGGTACTGGTACACAAATGGCACACAAATATTAGTAATTTCAATAGGGGAATAGTAAAACATTTAAAGCTTCGACGTAATGGTAATTGAAATATTAGGCGTCGATTACCTAAGCAGATTACGAATAAATCATTCAAAACCTGCTTAGGCCTCTCAGGTAGGAAACAGCTCTACATTTCGAGCAACCATAAACACCTCATCAGCAGAATACAAATTAGCAATGGTAGCCTCTACCTCGGCACCGAAAGTATCCCTGTACAACTTCTGAGCATGGTTATCTGCCCTGGTAGTGACAGTTATATGCTTAAGCACCGAGTCCTGCTTCGTTAGTTGATATTTCACAAGTGGCAGCGTCCCTTCAATAAGGCTCCGACCAATACCTTGAGAATGATGAGATGGCAAAACAGCAATCTGTTCCAATTCAACAACGGCTTCTGGGCGAAAACCACTCTTCTGGTTCCATATAATGTACCCGACAATAGAATCATCAATTTCAGCAACAAAACTAAGCGTTCGAGGATACGCATTGATATTGCATTCCAACCAATCAGATGAGTATCGTTGACGAACAAAAGCATCTTTATGCACCAAAGATGCCTTGGGTAAATCTTTAATCTCCATGTGTCGTATATTCAAGAATCACTCCCTATTCTTATGACATTAAAAAATGTTTAACAATTTATCACAACACTACAAATAGTCACCAAGTAATGTAACTAAAAAAGCAAAGAGACCAAACACAGCAGGGCCGCTCCACATATCAAAGTACCCTGACCACTACGAGCAGATAGAATTCCTTTTACACATAGTTCCAATCAATTGCGAACCGATTAAGGCATAGCAGATTCCAATTTCAATCGAGTTTCCACTAACTGTTGCATAGCAGCTTGATGACCATCATTAGCCGCAAGCACAAACCAGCTATCAGCATATTGAAGAATGATATGGGAACTGACGGGGCTTTGAATCATTAAAGGCTTGTCCGCAACCTCATAATCACCAGCATGGTTACACCGTGCATGTACTATTTGATAAAAGCATGTGCCAATTTTAAAGGCCGCTTCGGGTGATTGCTGAGAGTCATTGTACTCCTGCAAAATACAAGTCTCAAAATCAGTAGAAACGCTCTCTTCCGACAACAAGGTTTGAGGCAGTATCAAGAGCATAATAAACACAGTAATTAGGATTTTAATATCGATGGCTTTGCTCAGTAATTTCATAATATGCTCCTGTACACCTTTAACGACAAAATCAGACCACACATCATCCCTCATAAGGCTAAACGCAACATCCTGTTCGCTACCTAACCTAATTGTAGTCCTTTAGTCTGTTTTTTGTCCAAGCCATGAATTACAAAACCATACTTCTAACGAACCTATTCGCATTTTTATGAATTTAAATCCTATTAAGCAGACTGCTATATAACCTCGCAGAATAAGAAGAGAGTCAAAAAATTACCAGGTACAACCCACAAGTTATAAAGCTGCCTTAAACTGCCGTCAGATTGTATATGTTATAATCCAAATTAGAGCGCTCTCCTTTAATGCCCCAAAACCAATGAACAATAACTTAACGGCATACCCATGTTCACGCAGATACCTCTGTTTATATTCATTTCGTTTTTTATTTCAAGCGTATGCCACGCTCAAAAACTTGTTATATCCAGCGATGACGCGCCCCCCCACATGATTCAAGAAACAAATGGTGGCATTGATATTGAAATAGCACGCGAGGTTTTGCAGGAACTAGGCTACAGCGTCACTATAAGATATTCCAGTCTAGCGCGAGGTAAACTTGACGTGGAGCATGGAAGAATTGATGCGGTTACTCCCACTTTTTTTGAGAAAGATCGCCCCGGATTTTACGTATCATCGCCTACTGTTACGTACAAGCCTACAGTATTCACCTTAAAAAGCAGACATCATAAAATCAACAAAATCCTGGATTTAGCTGGCCACAAAATCATTACCTTTCAAGGCGCAACCGGATATTTTGGAACTGATTTTATTCGGGTATCCAAAAATTCAGAATACAGAGAATCTTACTCGATGGAAAAATTTCCTGAACTTCTACTAAGAGGACGATACTCAGCTGTTGTTGTAGACTACTATATTTTCAACTATTTTTACCGGATGAACGATAAAAACAGAGACACATCAATATTCCAAATCCATGCTGTTATTCCACCAGTTAAGGCTTGCGTCGGTTTTCATGACATAAATATACGTGATCAATTCAATCAAAAATTATTAGGATATTTAGATCAGAAAAGAGATCGACTCATCATTGAAAAATATATCGGTAAATAGCTGTGGTAGCCATACAATCTATCCGATTAAAATATGTCTTTTAGCCCCCTCGGAATTTATCAAGCGAATAAATTAATATCTACTTCCTAGATAACAAGCTCGTTACGTCTGAAAAATCCTGACCCTGCCCAAGCAGCTTGGTTTTAGTATCAAATCTATAAGCAGTTGAACCCTCAATAATTTGCACGAAGTCCGTGATCTCTGAGCCCAAGAACGTCCCACCATTATCAGGAATTATTGTTGGTGCATCACTTAACCTATTCATATCAATATAAGTTAAAGCAATCATACTATGATGGCCTTCTTGAAGTATTTTTGCAGAGTTAACTGTCGGGTGATTTGCTCCAACATCAGGTCTGTCATAAAGAATATAATTTATCTTTTCCTCTATTCCACTTTGTGACCTATCAGCCTTATCATGGGTAGGCACCCCTCTTAAGTAAACAAATCTTTGACCAAACTTATAGCCTTGTTCATAAATCCTTACCAAAGCTCTATGAACATCATGCACATTGATTCTAACCACGATAACCTTCCCTAAGTAGGTTCAACCCTTTTTATTATTATTTTAACTTAGTGCATAATACCCTCATTAAAGAATGGTTCAACAACCACTTCCGCCAAACCTCCATCAGATTCAGCGCTACGCGGACGTTTGGTTACTTTAGATTAAACACTACGCAGCATTGCATCCATAATACTCTTTAACACGCACCGACTTCTTAAAATAAGACGTCCAAATATAATAGAAAACAAGACTACCCAATAACGACTCAGGCCTTTCGGTGGTAACGTCCATAAAGAACAACCCCATTGCTGCCATAAAAACTACAGCAGTGGCTGATATACTATACTTGAGATACATGTTAATTCTAAAAGGTGTCTCTTCATTACTGTCGCCAAGTATTCGCAGTATTAAAAATGAAAACACAACGGGTGGTATCACTTCAGCAAGACCAGCGAGGGTATCAATGGTTTCTTGATCCCCAAAGCCTTCTAACAGGCCCAAAGCAAACACTGCTAATATCAGCAATCCAAATATTACAATGGATAGAATATTTGCTACTTGGAAGAATCGTAACCAACCACCAATGTTCTTGTCGTCATCTTCTGACAACTCAGCGCTAGGTGTCTCATACAGAATTCCCAATGACTGACTTGACGTCACTGAAGGCTCTTTACGCTCAACAACAGAGGCATAAGACTTTGATGCCGCTATCTGTGGTGCCGCTTCTAGATGATCTGAGGTGTCGTCCACTTCATCCTGAGGCACTAGAGATAGTTCAGCTTTAGGCGGTGTGACGGGTTCAATATAAGCATCCAAACCCATAGCATGAATCGCTTTTTTGTAAGCATTGGCAGTCTTAGAACCGATGCTCTTCTTGATATAAAAAGGCATGGGGGACTGAAATACTTTCTGTACCTTTTCAGTGGTCAGCTTAAACTTTTCTGCGAATGATTCCTGCGCAGTGGCAAGCTCATACCCTTCCAGGACTTCACCTGTGATATAGACGTGAAATTCATCTTCTATGGACATACTACTTCTCCAATCCCTTGATTATCTTCACCTTTAAAAGCCCTGCAAACAGTACAAAAATCAACCGACAAATACAACTATCAATCAGGGATGACTACATTTACTTGCATTTCACGATGCTTTCCCTTAAAAATGACAATCACCTATACAAAATAAAACCGTACGTATCCCTCGTTTTGGTAGCCCTAGAATCACCCACCAGATCAACCTTGTTTTTGGATGCGACATTACAAGAGATCAAGTCAGACATGTGAACTTCCCGACCTCTTAGTCTTGCAGCTGAACAAAGGCTAGCTCCTCTCCCCTCTCACTTACCTCCATTACCAATTGACCAGACCCATCTAACCAAAAAGCCTCATCACTATAGTCTCTAAACCTGTCAGACCGAGGCTTAGTAAATATGAAAACACAAAATAGCTTTCCATCAGATTCATACCAAGAACCGGTATAAGGGGATACTTTCTCCGTAACCTCCTCCTTTTCTCGAAACTTAAACACCCCTCCTGGCTCTAGAGAAAGCAGCACATCAATTGACTCCTCCTTGTTGTTTTGATATTCCGCCTGCCACACCCCAACAAAACCTGATTCCTTTTCATTTTCTCGTATTGATACAATGTTATCCGCAGGAGTAGCTGACTCGATCACCTTACTCATCTCTGTTCTTATGCTTCCAGCATCTGCTGAAATTGCTGTAGCTGTTGCTACGTATGACGACTCATTGTTAGCAATAAAATAAACCAATTGGTAACACGAATCTGTATCACCCCTTGGAACATATCTATATTCAATATACTTTCCCCGAAAGTCAGACTGCCTAGCGTCAAAGCCTCCTTCTGCCCCTTTCTTGAAAGTGAATAACTTGCTAGTCATTTTTATTGTACGCAGAAATCCCTTAATCCATTTTTCTGCATCTAACCAACCGGGCGGAAGCTTCTCGAAGACCAAGATATAGCCAAGCTCTTCTCCATTCCAACTTGCAAGAACAGGCTCACTTGCATCGAACCCTTCAATAACTTGATAGGTGAATTCCAGTTCTTCAGGTATGCACACCAATAAGCCATCAGCAGCAAGATGTGCTTCCAATTCATTCCCACCTGAACCTGCGTCCATTAACCTTTCCTCAGTTATATTTCTTCGGCATACCCTATGTCACGAGTATACATGAATACATATAAACGCTTCCGTTACCCTCAATAGATTATCAGTCACGCCACTATCGTGAAATTAGAGACCGTGCATTTGAACAATGGCCTCAGGTTACCTGCGCCCTAAATTTAGTAATAAACAACTAAGTCAAATTCACCCAGAATCATTACGCTTTGACCAGGTTAAGTTGACCGTATCGATTATCAGGTAAAGGCATCAAACCCTGCACAAGGGTGTATGGTCAATCCATTATTACGGGTAAATGTTCTGTTACTGGGAAAATTTATGGCATTGCCACAACCAAGTACGACGATAGCCTCGATATCCGGGTTTGGTGTTATCGTATTTGGCACGGCATTTCGAGTGAATACTTGAAATTGATTTGTGTATATTCCAAGGTTTATCATAGTTGCCGCATCTATCTCATAAACATGCTTTACCTTACCTCCTATGACAAACTGGACTCGACCTGGCGTTTCTGTGGGTAGTTGGCTACCAGCTGGATACAGCATAAAAAAACCACTGACGACCGTATGACCCGGATATTGAGCCTTTTCGGTTGAAAACAATTGCTCATAACTGTGGGCGCTCCAGTGCATTAGCACATCGCCGTTTTTTAATGCATAGGGGTGCGTCATTACTTCTGCTATACCGTTTGAATTAGAGTTACGGTTGCCGCCCGCAGGAGTAGCGTTACATTTAGTACATGTACAATGTAATGTCATTTATTTTCACCATTATAACGTTATTAAATTAACGTATATTTATTAAGTACTCATACTCTACCGCTCGACTATACAGAAACGATAGCTTGGTTTATTTTAGTAGATATTTTGATTTTCAACTTAACCTGAGGTTACACTTTGGACGCTCATGAGAACCTACAATTGGGGGAGTTGTAGTTCTAGCGACTAAAGCATAATTTATCACGCTAAGTTGGCCTTCGACGCCATGCAACACTTGGATTTACTAGGCTTTCTTGGCTGCAGAGATGTCGTAACCGAATCGACCCTTACCGCTGCGAGCATTGGCTTCGCCAGCTTCAGTGAAGGCAACTTCAAACAATGAGAAGCTTAGGGAAATAGTTTCACCTGGCTCGCCATCGCTCGATGCGCCAATGGCATAACTGCTGATAAGCGTATCTTCTAACGTGTAAGTCAGAAACTCTTCAAGCTGGTCGCCACCGGTGGTAACGAAATGGATAAGTACCTTTTTGCCTTTAGTGCCAATGGTAGATTCCTGAACCAATAATGGAGTCGCTTTGTCCACAACCTTGGTTAAGGTAATCTCGCTGATACTAGGGCGAGAAGCTTCACGGTTAGCCATACGGCCTGTGTTCTGGGAGATCGCTCGACCTACTCCCCAATTAAAGCTCGACACTTCGATCATTTTTTCGAAGCCTTTTGCGGTTATGTTGCCTTCGATGCCTTCTATTTCTAAGTAAATTGCCATGATGCTGGTTTCCAATGGGATATATTTGTCTGTGTGGTTAGGTTGGAATTTTCTGTTTTGGTAATTTATTTGGTGTGGCGTGTTGTTCTCTTCACCGAATCTGTGAGGGAATTATTACAGCCGAACTCCCATTAGGGAAGGTCATTTACTGTGAATAATGCAGGTAAATTTTGAGTGTTTGTTGGGGTTTTAAAAGGTCAATGTGATCTATTTGTATTTTATTCGGTGAATCCATGCTCTTGTCCTACATGTCTAGAGGATCCTATTTCGATCAATTTGTTGGGTTGTCGATTACTTCCTCTATCTTGTCGCAAATTCCCAGAATGAAATCATAGTAGGTGCACCGATCAACATCCAAGCATCGAGAGCCTTCTTGGAGTTAGTCGAGCGGTCTGATTTTTCCACACACCGGCCAAAATTTACAATTGAGAATTTAGGCAAAATTGCGCTAATTCTAACATTCTAAAGCTATCATGCCGGGGCTAAGGGGTTAGATACGATTCTGTCGATATTAATTAGGCCAGGTTTGCCATTTCTACTGATCGCTTTATTGAAGAAGTGTAGAGCTGCTTTGGTGTCGCGCTTAGCAGTGAGAAAGAAATCAATTGTATTTCCCTCTTTATCGACTGCCCTATAACTGCCCTATAATAGTAGCGCCACTGACCCTTTACTTTCACATAAGTTTCGTCCATTCGCCATCGATCGGTTGGTCGTTTCTTCTTTTTATACGAGGTATTTTCCAACTCAGGTGCGTAGCGAACACCCCATCGATTCAGTGTACTATGATCAATTCGGAAGCCTATGGACGCCACCAAACGCTTCAATCGGGACTAGCTTCCCCAAACAACACTATAATTTCCCGATAGCAGCGTAAATTTCGTATTTAGTAAAATAACAGAAGCCACTTAAAACCGCGTACAGCTAACTGTACGAATCTATTAGGTAAGAATAAATCATGGATACAAAAATCAATTACTCGTTAACTGAGGAAGAACTAAATTTACTGTCAAACATACGAGATCAAGAGAATCGCTATTTGACCCGCCTACAGTCACTAAAACCCACCCTACTTGATCTCTCTATACGAGAGCCCTCTGTCGGTACTGCTCTTGGCCATACCGTTGAAAACAAAAGGTCATTGTTAGATTTAGTCAAGAAAATGAAATTTCAGGACATTTTACTGGCAACGTTTAATTATTCTCTCCCAGATGAACCACAACCTGATGATTACTTCTGCCAGTCACTCTTAGATGAAGGCTACGACCTTACACATTGTTTTGCTTTTACGGGAGTAGAGACCAAATACCAGCGTCGCTTTGAACCAGACCCGAGCCTATTGAAGTTAAAACAATACCGGATTCCGAATACTATTATCGATATTGACTTAAATATTAAACCCGACAACTATCCCCTTTTAATTGATAATTTACACAACAGTATCCGTTGGATTTTAGATAATATTTTAGGCGACAAAGATAACGATAGCAAACCACGTATCTATATTAACTACCGAGATCTACCCGATGCGTATCACACCGCACCACAGTGGGTCGCTGAGATTACCAAGAGTTTAGCTAGCCTTGATGGTGCGGTTTCTGCAATTGCATTTGAAGACCCTCGGGGGACATATTTCCCCTTCCAGATCGGCGCGATGACACGCTTAATTCGCTCGTTCATTCCCAATAAAATGCATTTACTAGTGCATATTCATAGTGGTAACGGGATGGAAAATGCATGTGTCATTGAGGCTTTACTTGCAGGTGCCAACGGTGCTTGGTCTGGCTTCAACAAAGAGGCTGCGTTTATTGGCCATGCTTCAAATGCTGAATTACTGGCAAATCTAGCGCGCTGCGGAAATGAGCACCTAGGGCAATACGCCATGACAGAACTTCTCAGCGTTGCCAGTGATATGCGTGCAATCAATAAACTAGACAGCCAACCTGACGATTATCCTATTATTGGTAGCAACGCCTATCGATCTATGTTGTCTGTTTTTGATCAACGTAATGATCGTTTTATGGACTTACCCCCTGAGCGTATTGGCGGTCATTACGGTTTTCGTATTTCTCCTATCGCCAGTGACGTGAACGTGATTCAAGGGAGGTTAAAAGAACTTGATATTGTTCATGATGCACCCGACGATGTGATTAATGAAATGCGACGAATCATGCGCCGCGATCTCCATGCAGGACAACGACTTAACTATGATAACAAGAAGGTGTTAACTGAATTGTATCAACGTGCTATGAGGGCGTTTATGTAAAACGCCCTAGTTTCTGTCGAAAATAGTGAGACCAATTTTGAATAATACAAAGTACCGAAGAAATAATGATAGGTAAGTCATCAGATATACCCAAGGATTACTAAGGTACAAGTCTAATTAAAGCGATTAAAAGGTGACGCCATGAGGCGGCATGCGACACCGCAGACCGTCGCATGAGTTTCTTCTGGAATCCCCCTTCGAAATATATCAAAATTGATTGTCTCTTATCTGGCGCTCTCGATAGAACCTTGCATTCAAATTATTTACGACTGAGCTCCTACTTTCTCAGCACCCGGCGAGGGCTATGCCGACCCAGGAGCGTAATTAGGCAACGCCTTAAACTCAGCAAGGGTCGCATTTTGAGATAGTTTTTTCGGAGAGAACTTCAAATCCATACCAAATATTTTGAGGTCCTGCCCGACACTATGTACCGCCTGATATAATGCCTTGCATTCTCCTGCGGGTACAGTAACGTCGAACACAATGGACTCCGATCTTTCGTCTGACCATTCCTCACTATTTGTTGATATGTTTTTCCCGCCGTACTCTGCGGATAGGCTCAATTGTGACTTGACCAGGGCATCAGTAAGTAATCCACTGTTTATCTTTTTTTCAATTTTTATGTTCCAGTTATGTTCGATCAATGTTTCCTTTTTGGTTACATGCCCTTTTTTTACCGTGAAAGATTGTGTAAACTTTTTCTCAGAGGAACCCTTCGTGTTGTCAGCAGCATGTATCTGCTCCAACCTAGTTGAGGACGGCATTTCAAAAGCGAGTCCACCGGGAAGAAATCTAACAATATCCATTGACATCGATAAGACTACAAAATTGCTTGCAGACTCGAGGCTAGTAGTACGGCAATATTCAAACCCACTTTCCCCGCCCGGCTTGAGGAAGTAAAAGCACTTACCGCGAGACCAGTAATATAATCCGCCTCGACATTTTGGATGTAGGGTAAACTCTCTAGCATCAGCCGCTCTTTGCATATCGGAGACCTGTAAAACCGTTTGTCCCTTTATGATATAAAACTGGCTGTGTGTACACATATAATGGTCGCCATCCTGGCATTTCTTATGTAAGGTCAGCTTCTTACCAGCCTTGTCTGACCTCATGTCCTCGACACGCCGGTAAGTTTTCGATTTGATAATGTAGAACTCATGGTTGCGAGCAACATAATGATTGCCTTTGGATGAAACGTGTAAATTGCGTACCGTGATGTTCGCACCCGTATTAAAGTTGGAAGAGGTGATGTAAAGATCCAAATCAGGCCGAATCACGTAGAATGTATCGTCTCTGTCAATGCTTATAATGTCACAATTTGAGATTTCGCTATGTGGTACAAGTTTTGTATTTATCATTAAACATTTTCCTTTAGATTGAAGCTAACATGATCTTGAATAAAAGAGGTTAGCTTTACCTCCATAAAAAATACACCTACCATTAACGAACGCTATGTTTATTAAAATAGAACAATGAATATCAATTATCTTCGCCATATGGTGGTCTTCTCTCAGGTTGTTGATGAGGGAGGAATCAGTTTGGCGGCCAAAAAATTGAATGTATCTAAATCCGTAGTGAGCCAGCAATTAAAAGCATTAGAGAATGAGCTTGGGGTAACGCTGATACTTAGAAATACACGTTCACAAAAACTTACCACAGCCGGTGAAAGGTTTTATGAACATTGCACTTCACTTAATAATATAGTGACAACGGCTTGGGATGAAGCAAGGGAAAGGCAAGGGTTACTATTAGGCAAGATTAGCGTCAGCTCTCCTAACGCATTGATTGAGCCTGTGGTAGCTCCGGCACTGGGAAAGCTAGTGGAAAAGCATGTAGGTATAACGCCGACCTTGTTAGGCGATGATCAACGGGTAGGTATAATAAATAAAGGCATCCACGTTGCAATTCGGGTTGGCGATATGCCAAACAGTGAATACAAACAACGTAAAATTGGTGAATTTCGCGACGTTCTTTGTGCTAGCCCAGCCTACGTGGCCAAGTATGCTATTGATCAGGCAACTCTGCTCTCACAAAAGGGAGAAGAAATAAAAGTTAATTATATCGCTAATAGTTGGCAGGGGAGCCATATCACTCATCTCATGAGTTCGAAAAAAAAGGGCAAGTCTGTGAAATTGAAATTTTCGGCCAATCGCATGTGCAATTCATTGCCCGCTGTTATCGAGATGGCTTGCGCTGGCTGCGGCTTCGCCTATATTCCGAATTTCACCTTCAATGAATATCGGCTAGCGGGTAAGTTAATCGAAGTCATGCCTGATTATCTCGGTGAAATCGCCCCTGTTTACGCGGTGCATGCTTATGTCGGCAAAATGCCAAATATTGCAAAAGTTACCATTGATGCAATACAGCAGCAGATGGCAAATTTGACTTCGTGTTGAACATCGCTGACCCTACAGATACGGCGAACACGACTATCGTGATTAGCTATGCGCAGATGAACGCCTATACGGGAATGTATGGCGCAAACCCGCATTATACCATCAACGGCGGTTCACTCGAAAAACTGTCGAACGATGTTTATGGCTGGATTGTTGGTGATCTGCTGGCCGGTATGAATTACGGCTTTCCAGGCAGCACGACTCCGGTTCCGAGCGAGAAAGGCAAAACAATGGGCGACCTGCCGTCTCAGCAGTGGTTCGGCATCGCCAAGGCTAACCCGAGTGTTCAGTTTGGTGGCGCACAGTCCAATAGTGACTACTACAACACCTATGCGGCAGCCAATCTACCGCTGACGATGGCATACGGTTTCGCATTCACCGACCGTCTTGGCGACGTCCTGATCCATTACCAGCCAGGCGGACCTAGCGACCATCCGAGCTATCTGCAAATCACTATCCTGAGCGACAGCTGAGGGAATCTGAACGCAAAAAACACGGAGGACGGTCGATCCAGTTGGCCCGTCCGCCCTTTTGTTCTACGGGAAAGTGACTTGGTGACATATTGACTTGATGATCATTGGATATTCGATGCAGCGGTTCAACGCCTCGACAATGATCTTGATCGAACCAGTGCAACGGCTACAGATTGTGCCAAGAGTAAGCGCTTTAGGCAACAAATTGTTAGCTCCATACTTATTGGGGTTCCGTCGCATCTGACACAGCAAACCGGTAAACTCGGTCGTTTGATGCCTAAGGCGGCATTTTTATGATCAATTTCAAGGGCTATTGTTATCCACCATCAGTCATTCTGGAATGCGTACGCTTGGCCCCACACTTGTGAACAAAAAAATTCTAAAACCTATAAATATAACCAACCCCAATTTCCGTGGTGCTATCTCGATCCACAATTGGGCTATCTTCAACTTCGCTCGAAAACTGAGTGTAGCCTGCTGACAGTTGAATCATGTGATTTTGATTGAGTGGGTAATTTGCCTCAATCGCTACTCCATAGTTGACACCTGCAGCGGGTTTATAAACAGCTCTCCCTGCTCGTGCATCTACTTTTGAAACACCATAGAAATATTGGTTAACTTCCTCGCTATGCCACTCAAGCTCTATGGCTGGTTGGATCATCCATCGGCCAAGGTTAAATGTGTAAGCATATGCTAGCCCCACACGATACCCGTCATGCTTGCCGCTAATATCTGATGCCAGAGTGAGTTCTATCTCGCCCCACTCCGCCTCATATCCGGCCTCGATCTGTCCAGAGATGACGTTGTCGAGATCCTCCATATCATCAAGTTCAGAGCCATCTCCTCGATCTAGATCACCAGCCTCGTCTAACCCAATGGATAGCGCAAAACTCCATTGCTCGTCACCGTAAAGATAAGCGCCCATACGGGGTCCCAACAGAAAGTAGCGACCCCACTCAATGCCGAAAAAAGGTAAGACCTCCAGGCCATCATCAGCATCTTCGTAGATCGACGTTTCATTAGAAGCTCCCAACCCTAGTATAAAACTTACGCCTTCTTCGTCATGATCGCCATCGTCTTCAGAACCATCACTTGCATGTACACCGACGGCCAGTAGCATAACGACAGACCCAACCAACAATTGCCTAAGTAACATATTTTTACCCCTCAAATTTCATTTTGAGAGGTTATCTTAGATATAGGAAGGTGACTGGAAGGTGTACTCTGCTGATTAAAATAAAGGAATATCTAAAGAAAATAGATGGCGCTGTAGCGGCCATTATCTCTTGCTTCAAATTCATAGCGCCAATTCAAGCGCTCACAGATTCGTTCGACAATTTCGAGCCCCAAACCAAAACCATAGTCACTATTCATCTCTGGGGGTTCTTGCGCAGAAGAAACGTTCTCATTGTCAACAACGACAGAGTTATCCGTCACGGTGATTCGTACCGTACCTTCCTGGGTGTACTGAAAGGCATTACGTATAAGGTTTGCTAAAACAATCTGGCAAAGTGTAATCGGCACATCAATGGTACTGGTAGCACGAATCAACTCGACTTTAACGGGCTTCGATTCAAGTAAGTAACGATTATCATCAATCATTTCACTCGCTAGAGAACCTATATCGTTTGGGTGATTCTCTGGTTGCGATTCGTTATCCCTGTTGAGCCACAATAGCATTTCGGTAAGCTGTTGCATGTCTCGAACAGCGAAATTAAGCCGCTTTAACGTTTGCTGTTCTGATTCGCTAGTTTCTCTCAACTCTGCAAACCTCTCCAGTAGCTCGATATTGCCAGACGCGATAGCGATTGGTGTCCTCAGTTCATGGCTAGCATGCTGCAAAAAGCGACTTTCTTTCTCGACCGACTGCGCGATTCGCTGAAAAGCCCCCTCAAGTCTATGTGCAATCATATTGAGTTCCTGATACGTGAAGTCAGGAATTGACTCTTCGATCTGATGTAGCGACAAATTTGCCGCCCAACTTGCAAGCTGATTCACGGGGCGTCCAATTTTGTGGATAAGAAAAGAAGCTAATACCGCAAATAATACTAAAATCACTAAAGCCATTAAAAATACAATGCCATCGCTGATATCTGATTGATGCATGACTTCTTCAGATGCGATGACCGACTGCGTCATATAAAGCCAATTTGTTTCATTGAGTTGATAGCTGTACAAAAAAATGAGTTCACAATTCAGGCCGCAAAGAGACTCGAAGTAGTCATCTGGTAGTTCAAAGTCAACGTCATCCTCATCTGCAAACGCTGCGAGCCCTTTGTGCTGAAATGCACTTTCAGGAAACAGGCGCTTTATTTCATCAGGCAAATTTTCAATATTCAGGTAACTTGTTAGCCCCTGCCCACTGGGAAGTGGTGCGTCGCGATCTTGGACGTAGTTTTTGGCATAAATGGCTGCATGATTCCCAAGGTCAGCTTTCGTTAATAGGTTAACGCCAAATCGGAAGAAGAAGTCTGCTAATAAGGAGTACAGTAGGACTAGAACGATGCCACTTCCGATGATCCACCAAAGCAATAGTTGCCGCAGGCTCGTTATTTTTTTGCCTTTAAGCCCCCTAATCATGCTCACCCCGTATGGCAAAACCATGATTTGGTATAGTTTGAATAAGGGGTCTTTTGAAGGGTTTGTCTAGCTGCTGGCGCAGTCGATACATGTGCACCTTAAGCATGTCGGTGTCGGGGGCTTCATCATCCCAGACTGCTTGAATCAATGTCTCCCTACTTACTACATTTGGCGAGTTGCGCATTAACGTAACAAGAATAATCCAACCGGTTGGAGTGAGATCCAAGCGGCTCCCAGCTCTTGTTGCTTTTTTTGACAGAACATCAACAACCAAATCATCACACACGAGCTTTTTCGACTGCGAGCTACGGCGATGCGCGAGCGCTCTGATTCGTGCGACTAACTCTTCCATCTGAAAGGGTTTCACCAAATAATCATCGGTGCCAACGTCAAAACCCGCCAATTTATCTTCAAGAGAGTCTCTTGCGGTTAACATCAAAATGGGAATCTCTATACCCTGCTGACGTAAGGCATCGCAGACTTGGAGGCCGTTCATTTTAGGCAGATTAATATCTAACAAAATGGCGTGGTATGTATTCTTCATTGCCAAATTCAACCCAGCACGACCATTAGCAGCATAATCACAGCCAATGTTCTCCATTTCGAGGTAAGTCGCAATGGTCTCCGCTAGCGCGTTGTTGTCTTCCACCAATAAGGCTTGAATAGTCATATACTTGGGACCTTCCACCACAGCTTCAGTTCACTCGATGGCCGTTTAACAAGCCGCGATACATCTGATGTAATCATTAATAGCACAGGGATGAGCACCAGGCTAATAAGCGTGGCAAAACTAATTCCATAGGCTAGAGATGTCGCAGCTGGAATCAAAAACTGTGCCTGCTCGGACGTTTCCTGTAACAACGACGCTAATCCTAGGCAGGTCGTCAAAGACGTCAGTAATATCGCCCTCATGCGTTGACTCCCTGCTTCGACAATAGCGACCTGGATATCCATTCCTTCGCTTCGCAATTCATTAAAGCGATTTACCAGAAGAAGGCTGTCATTCACCACGACACCGCTAAGCGCTAGAATGCCATTGATAGACAAGATGCTAATTGCTAGGTCGTTGTGCCAGTGGCCAAGCACGGCACCGACCACGCCAAAAGGAATGGCCGCCATAATCACCAAGGGCTGCCAATAGGATTTCAGAGGGATCGCAACGAGAATGTAGATGAGGAACAGGGAGAAACCGAAGATCTGGACTAATGATTGAGAGCTCTCTTTTTCTTCCGCGTCGTCACCATCGCTAACTATTCTAATATCGGGATACTGCTTTAGAATTTGCGGAAATAAACGCTCTTCAAGCGCTTCCATTACGACGTCCGATTCAATGACCAGCTCATTGATATCTGCTGTAGTTGTGGCTGTTCGGTAACCATCAGTTCGATTGATTTCCGTGACGGTCTGTTCTTGTTGAATATTTGCCACACTTAACAAAGATACAATCTCCCCCTCTGGTGTTCGAATTCGGGCATTTTGTAGACTGGTAAGATCCTGGCGTTGGTTGGCGGGATAGCGCACACGAACGCTCACTTCGTCCTTCCCACGCTGAATTCGCTGAACCTCTGTGCCATAAAAACTTTGTTTTATCTGGCTCGCTAGATTTTCAGTAGACAGTCCTAGTGCTCGTCCCTCTTCCGTTAAATCAAAGGTAATCTGCGGATAGCCTGCTTCAAGGTTATTAGTAATATTCTCGACGCCTTCAAACTGTTGAAGAAAAGCATCGAGTTGCGCCGTCGCGTCAGCGAGATGACCCACCTTATCGGACATTAGGTTGAGTACAAAGTCACCGTCGTCTTCATCCTCCATCATGACGAGTAGCTTCTTTAGCCCTTCTTGATCTCGTAATTCCTTATTAAGCCTTGCCGCAATCTCTGGAGTATAGATATCTCGATCTTCTCTTGGACTCAGTTCTAAACTAACGTGACCACTAGTATCGTTCTCCGTCAAGATATAATACCGCGAAATGATTTTTTCTGACTCGGGGTTTTGTAACTGCCATTCTTGGTTCAGTCTATTGATGACATCTTCGATCCGCCCAGCCTGTTGATGCACGGTGTCGTAGCCAATACCTTGTTCCGCCGTGTAAGAGATCGTGATCGTTTCTTCAGGAATATCTGGGAAAAAGCTAAAACCGACTTTTCCACTAGGAACCATTCCCACCACGAGTACAAAGAAGGAAAGGAACAAACACAAAGAAGTGTAACGATAGTGCAAGGCATAGCGAATAAAAGGCTGGTAAGCATTATGCTTAATACGATCCAAAAGGGTATCTGCCTTTAATTGTAAGGCTGTAAAAGCGCGGCTGAAAGGGTTGTTACTTTGGATTCTATGGGTATTGAGATGGGCTAAATGAGCAGGCAAAATGAGCTTGGACTCGATAAGCGAAAACATCAGGCAGGCAGTGCACACCAAGGCAAACTGAGCGAATAACGTACCTAACTCACCTTCTACCAAGGACAAGGGGTAGAAGGCGGCAACAGTGGTTAGCAGACCAAATACGGTAGGTAAGGCAACGCGTTTGACACCAGCAATCGTCGCTTCAACACTATCCCCGGCATTATCACCCAAACTATCCCCCATTTGTTTTTGCGCTGTATAAATACTTTCTCCGATAACAACGGCGTCATCTACCAAAATCCCGAGTACCAACACAAATCCAAAAGTCGTTAGTTGATTTAATGTGAGGTCCCAAAAGCTTTCTCCCATCAAGAGTAGCCCCCCAGCGAAGCACACTGGGAGCCCCATGGCGACCCAGAATGCGACTTTTATATTAAGAAAGATAGACAGCACTAGCATGACAAGCGCGATACCGATCACGCCGTTTTCAATGATTAAGTTGAGCCGCTCAAGCATATTGGCGCTTTGATCCCACCAGAGATTAAGTTGAATGTTTGAGGGTTGCCGTTCACTGTGTTGCCAGAGCGTTACCAAGTTTTTGGCTTCATTAGCGATCTCAACGATATCGTCATCTCGATCTACGATCACTTCGAAGTTAATTGCCCGTTTGTTTTGATACCGCGAAAGGATATAAGGTGTCTCTTCATAACCATCTGTGATGGTGGCTACATCCCCTAATGTCAATAAGCTTCCATCTGAATTCATTCTGAGTACGATTTCAGAGAACTCCGACCCTTTGTAACGCTGCTTATCCGCTTTAAGATAGATGTTTCCGTAGCGTGAGCGAAGCTCTCCATTGGTCTCGCTCAACGATTCAGCCCTGATTATTGCAGCCACGTCAGCTAGCGTTAGATCATGTGCTTGAAGACGATGCTCATCCAGCTCTATTGCAATTTCCGGTGTTCTCCACCCTGACATATTCACTTTCTGAACACTCGGCAATGCCAGTAGCGCTTTTTCAAAGCGTCTAGCGTAGTCTTGAAGGTCTCTTTGTTCCACGTCGCCATAGGCGGCTATCCATAGTGCATCCTCTTCCCACAATTGTTGAGAAATCACTGGTTGTTCTGCTAACTCGGGAAAGCTTGAGACGCCATCAATCTGGTTCTTAATATCGGCACTAAGACGATCGAGATCATATCCGCTAGTTCGTTCAACTTGTATTGACACACCATTTGCCGTAGTGGCAGAGCTAATGCGCTTGATGCCCGGCACTCCCTGAAGGGCTTCCTCAATTTTGATCGCCACGCCCTCTTCCACTTGTCGAACATCCCCACTTTCATAGGATACGTCTATCGTCACTGTTGATGGGCTAATGCTTGGGAAACCTTCTATACGCAATTCAACAGCAGTCGCTACGCCCGCAAGCAGTATCACAAGCATTAACAAGTTGGCTGCTACAGGATTCATAGCAAACCAAGCAATCATTCCAGAATTGATCGATTCTTTCCTCATCTGCCAGTAACCTCTTGCGAATACATCGGTTCAACAGATTGTCCAGCAACAAAAGACGCGTTGGGAGTGACCAGTACATTCATTCCCATGTAGTTTTGGTTTTCTATTTTCCCAAAAGGATTATTTATGTAGAGGATGCCCTGTTTTTGGAAAGCAATTTTTGCGGAAAAACGTGAAAGTTTTTCTTGATCTGTAACGAACCAAATCTCACCATTACTAGAAAGGCTTCTAGCCGGTATCGCAAACAAGCCATCTAACGTAACACCGGGAAACGTGACAGAAAGAAAAGTCCCTGGCAATAGTGGCTTTGCGGACTCATACGGTTGGAAGACACTCACGACGATACTTCGTTGGCGGGTGTTTCTATCAATATGGCGATCAACATGGGTTACTTCACCTCGCCATCGGTGCCCCTCGGTGTTAGTTAATATGATATTATTCTGCCCTATCATGCTGTCTGCTTTAGGCAAGAGGTTCCAGCGGTTTATAGGCAAGCTAACCTGGATGTCAACACGGTCAAGGCTGTAGATAGTCGCTACCTTGTCACCGGCCTGGACATACTGCCCTGGCGTCACATGCCGATTGACAATAATCGATTCAAATGGCGCTCTAATTTGCGTGTGATCGAGATCCCGTATAGCCGCTTTCAGCATGGCCTTCGACTGATCGACCCTTGCTTGTGCGACTGCCTTCTGTGGCTTACGTAGAAGAAGCGACGAGGCTTTCCCTCCTTGGCTTGCTCCCAGACCCGCTCTCAACCACTCCTCCCCCGCTCGCTCAGCTTCCCGCCGTTCCTGTTGATATGCAAGATTGGCTTCGGCAAGCGAGAGTGACGCTGCCGCTTTTTGTTGCTGGTACTGAATAGGATCTATTGCCGCCATAACCTGGCCAGGCATCATACGCTGGCCTCTTTCCAGCTCAGTATCAACACGAATCAAGGTACCTGTGACCTGTGCCCTTAACGTCAGCTCAAAGTGCGGTTTTGCCTCACCATGAGCTTGCACGGTTGTTTGGTGTGGCTCTGACATAATTTCCATCACATTGACTCTAGGGAAGCTCTCTGCCTCCGCTTTGATAGTCGGAGGTGCCTGGTTATCAATCGCATGACTGGTATAAATCACAGCGACCGGGAGAGAAAGAAAAGCAATTGTGCTAACAAGTACCTTGCGTGTTAAAAATTTTTTGATAAAACGAGAGGCCATGATCATGCTCCAGACTTGATTGGCAGCCCTAATGCCAACCCAAGATTGATTCGATTTGTAGCGCGGCTCAATGCCACACCAAGCAGCTGAATTTGTAGGTCGTAAGTGGTTTTTTGTGCGTCTAGCAAGTCCATTACCGTCACCAGCCCTTGCCGGTAACGTTTTTCAAACTGCTTTTGGCTTGTATTCGCATATTGCAACGCTTTTTCCAATGCAACATATTGGTGTGCAAAACTACGCTCCTGACTTAGGCTGTCTTCAACCTCAAGTAACGCGTTTAGCAGTTGTTCCCGGTAACCCCAGTAAGCCTGCTGAGCACGCGATTCAGTTGCTTTGAGTTCTGCTCTTAACCTGCCTCCCTGGAACAATGGTTGTGTAATCTGGCCTAGCAGCAACCAGCCTGGATCGTTAGATAATAGGTCACTAGCCTTGGGCTGAGATTGATTGATATTGAGATTAAGAGAGAAGCTAGGAAGCAAATTTTTGTAAGCGATTGTGCTATTGGTATCGGCAATCTGAATACGCAGATACGCTGCTAAAAGATCAGGCCTCCGCCCTAAGGATTTAGCGGGAAGGTTAAGGCTAGGGAACTGAATATCCCCCCACCTTTCAGGTAACCCTTCAACCGGGTTAAGCGCACCCAGGATTTTCTGAAGTTGCCTCTGTGTTGAGGCGACAGATTCTTCTTGTCTAGCCACTCGTGCTTTGGCCTGTTCAGAATCAGAACGCGCTGTTTCCAAATCACTGATACTTCCTAGACCCAATTGGTAGCGCTCTCGTACAAAATCACCATTTGTGATTAAGGTGTGGAGTCGTTTCTGCTCAATCTGTAATTGCAGTCGAGCATTTACCCAAGTAAGCCAGATTTTTAGGAAATTTGCGGCTAATGACCGCTTTGCGTACTCAAAATCAGCTTTGAAAGCTGATTCTTCCAATAAGCTTGCCTGCCTAAGATCAGCAAGCTTTCCCCAGGTGTCGAGCTCCCACCGGGTCGACACAGCCAAACCAAAGGTATTGGATATGTTTTGACTTGCCGTTTCTCGCGTACGCTGCGAATCCACAGATAAGTCAATTGTGGGCAGTTTATTAGCGCTCGTTTGTTCGCTAAGCCAAATAGCCTCGGCGACCTTCATTAAAGATCGTTTTAATGCAGGGTTGTCATTCAAGGCAATTTCAAGCCATGATTCCAAACCAGTATTAGGCACCAAACCCAATAGATCCTCATTGCCCGAAACATCATTGACAGTGTTCTGCCATTGCACAGGTGCTTCTTCAGCAATGTCCACAGGCGCGTAGCTTTGCGGCAGATTGCTACAAGCGCTAACCAGTAATATCAGAAACATTAACCCTAAGCGCATCAAACTTTCCCCTCAATAATTCCTAGCTTATGGTTAAGCTTTTCATATGAGGGGTAACTGCAAGGTGTCTGTTTTGATATTTCTTGGTTAAAAGTGGTTAATTACCAAATATTTACTTTTCTTTTGATAGTCATTTTTGCGAGAAAGATGAATAGTCTTGAAAGTAGTCTTAGATTTACCGGCATATTTGGTCGGTATACATCTAACAATAGGACAATGCGGTGCTTATCAGTCTCATTTTTGACGCCGTGTTCGTATGTATCATCCCAAAGCAGATATTCTCCATCACCAATTCGATAATCTTTTCCATCAAGAATTAGTATAACTCCAGGGTGCCCTTCGCTATTTTGGGGGACCGACAAACCTAGTGAAAACCTTAGGATCCCTTTAAAAGGGCCTCTATGTAAAGGTATAATCTTTTGGGGATCAATTATCGATATGTTCGCACTAATTACATTTTTATTTCGTCTCAGCAATTTAGCTAATGTAGGGCATTTTTTCATATTGGAGTCAATATCAACACCGTAGGCTCTTGGTATAAATACTCTCCAATCACCCTTCCCTTCGGTAGAGATCCTTGTCTGCGATTCCAGCAGCTCGTGAAACCTTGGCACTTCACTGAGTTTTTCCGTTAGCATATACGCCTCGTTACGAATTTCCTCCCAATTATCAATAAATTGTGATGCTTGCGGAAAATATGCATCCAGATCTAGAACCGGCCCTGAAGATATTGTTTTGTTAAAATATTTTAATGCAAACCCTGGCATGGGAAAACCTCTGTAATTAGGTAGGAAATATAAACGAGACAAATTATCGTGTTTACGATATGGATAGATCCGTTATTCTTATACGAACCTTAAAAAGAATGAGCTCCATTTGTGTGCTTGTTTCTAGAAGTGATTAGTATCTTTAGCTTACGGACCATTGTTTATATGATTTTGGATGACTCTAAAAGTAAGCATACCAAACTGGAGGTGGCTACGAGGTGTCCGGGCTTTTCAAGGTTTACTGGGTGCCGAAATTTTTCAATAATACCACTATTGCTTCTTTTTCGTTTTCTAAAGTTTTGGTGAAATATGAAAGCAAAAAATCAAACTTATTTTTCTCAAAAATTCTATTTCTTCTATAATTTGCCTCGACGAAAAATACTTTATAAATTCAACAAAGTCATATTCAGAAATTTGGTGGATCTATTTACGGGCCTGTCTGTTTTTAGCTTGTAGAGCCAAATGTTACTTTTTCATTTAGTATTATCAAAAAACAATACGCTCATTTTAGCCCCTGTATAGGGCGCTAGAATCCCAGAAGGCAAACTCAATATGGGATGTAGGTTAAAGATCCTCAAAAGTTCATTTCTGAGGTTTATCAATTTTTAATTCCGACTAAATAACATACCTTCAGGAACAACCAAAACTGCTTTAGGATTTTCGTGGAGTCTTTATGTCACCCAATGCAATTTTAAAACGCGTTAGCTTTTAGAAATTCCCCCTATAATTCCAGTCGTCACCAAATCAAAAATTGATTTTGGACGATCAATCAAGCGTGCCTGTACGTTTCGACCAAGTGGCTCGAATGAACCTGGGTCATTTAACCAAATAGACATTTAGCTTTCGAGATTGCTTATCTTTCGTGGTTTTTGCTATTTCCTTAATACCGGAACTGTTAGCGTTATAAGAGTCGGGGCGTTGTAACCGTTATGTATCATTCGGTTACCAATTGTTACCAACCTCCTATATTGCAATGTGGTACCATGGTCTCACTAGTGGGTTGGCTTTTTATTGCTTTCGACATAAAAAAGCCAACTCAATGGAAGTCACCCTTTTCTAAAAAATGGAGTACACCATGAACAGACCGTTTCTTTATCTGTTAGGAATAATCAGCCTGTTAGTACTGTCAGGCTGCAAAGATGCGCAAGTAGAGATAACCACGCTTAATTACGATATACGTTACGCCGCATTGGATCAGCCCTACGACTTCACCGTCCAAGCAAAAGGTGGGTCGAACAGTTTTGCTTTTTCAATCGCCTCTGGCGCACTTCCTTTTGGCTTGAATTTAGATGCGAATTTAGGAGTTATCTCCGGAACGCCTACTATCGATGAAGAAGACGCCTCATTTACCATTAGAGCCACCGACAAAAACGCAGACAACCCTACTGACAGTATTAGCTATGGGGAAAAAGAGTTCAGCTTACTTGTCGTAAACTCGCCACATGCCCCCGACGCCTATGAAGCCCTCAACGATGACGGCTATGATACGAGCAACAACTTGCGCATGGGTGAATCTTCTCAGCTGCACAACTTCCATCTGCCGAGTGATCAAGATATCTATGCAGTTGACCTTACTGGTGTTGAAGAAGGCACACAATTTGTTATAGAGATCCAAGGAGTCGATGGAGAGCCTACAGGAAACATTGGGCAGTATTTACACCGCATTGACAACCCAACGGGAGATCCAGTACATCATGCTAACTCTGGTGTTCTCATGGACTCCAATTCAATGATGTATATGAAAAAGGGAAATGCCGACAGATATTATCTATACGTTAGTTCTCACGGACTATTTGCCTACACCATCTCAATGTTTGAGTATGCCAATGACAAATATGAAGAAGATGACAGCGCAGCATCCACCACCAATGTTGTCTACCCTGGCGAAACTGCTTACCAATTTCACACGTTTACCGAAGGTGATGAAGATTGGATTTCACTGGATTTTAGTAGCATAGCATCCGGCACACTCTATGAGTTTTCAGTGAGCATAGGTTAGGCGGTAATTTTGATGGTACAAAGTTATCGATGTACGACGATGAGCCAAACCTACTGGCAGAAAATAATTTTCGGGACTGAGTGACTAGTAGTGACTATAACGCGCATCTATTGATACTTTGAGCCTGGCCAATATTATTTAAGAGTGGTTCCAGATAGTGCAAACGGTGATGTCACAGACTTGACAATTAAGGAACATGTTGGTGCTCACCCAGGGCCTGATACCTATGAGCCACTGAATGATTTTGGCTTTGATACTGAAAATATTGTTGCCGTTGGCAGCTCACAACAACATACGCTACACGTTACTGGTGATGAGGATTTTTATAGGCTCAATTTGAGTGCCGTTACAGTGGGAACAGAGATCACAATTATCTGTTTGATGACACAGGGTATTACCTGTTAACCGTAGAATAAGCCAATCCATATTAGCGCGGGAGTTTCTAAAGAGACATCAGTTGCAAGGACCAGGTGAGGCACTCCTACTCCCCTGAGCCCGCTTATGTCCAGCTATGTTTACAATCGTGTCAAGTATTGTCCCAAATAATCCAAGAGGTCACGCTCTGCCATCATTTCTTCAATGTTACGATAGCTTAGCGCGTAAGAACAATACCAGCGAACGCATTGAAGGATGATGGGTTTCGGTGTGTGACGGCCTTTGAAACTGATCGTATATTGCTCAGCTTGGTACGCTATGGAAAGATAATTCTACCATGCGGTGACCTGACTTCACGGAATGCGACAGAACCA
>CAJXXT010000025.1 GCA_913063495.1 uncultured Gammaproteobacteria bacterium
GAGGGGCGCACCTCCTGCTGAAGGTCTTTTGGCTTATGCTGAAGTGGTTGAGAAAGGAAGTCTGCGCGATGTCGAAATTGTATCGCTTTAGCAACAGAAATTTGTGCTTTAAAAAAATGTTCGACCGAGTTAGGGTCAAGCCCTCTATCATGCGCGGAGACTTTAGCTTTCTCTATTACGACCTTTTCTCTCTCAACGTCTTCGATAGGACGATGGTTTTCTGCCTTAAATAGAGCAACATCTTCCATATAAGTTAGACGTTCATTTATCGTTTCGAATAGCCCTTCCGACGTGACCTCGGCTCCCGCTTGAAACGGAAAAATGATTAACAAGAAAAACAAATTCCGTATTTTCATAACCTCTCCCCAATTTAATTTTTGACTTCTAAAAGCTCTGCCTATTACTCGTGATTTAAGAAGAACATTATTTCATTTCTATTGGGATGTGTTTTTAGCCATTCCCTGACTCTTTTAACTTCCTCCAACTCACCGTCATCAATAACTTTTCGCAATCGCTGCTCACGCACATCTTCTAATGCTTTTTTCTTTAATTTTCGCTGCCACTCTTGCGTAAACACTATGGGCATTTTTCTACTTAACTCTAACGATTTCAGTAACTCCCACTCCCCCCCATCCAGCCACACTTCATCACAGCTAGCACACAGATCAAGACGACTGTTTGAGCAGCCTGATACTTTGTACTTTGTCATCAGTTTTTTGCACTTTGGGCACATAAGGGCTGCGTGAGAGTCCTCCACCTCTTCTACTGCTTGAGTATTATTAATATCACCTTCAGCGATGGGAGATGATCGCTCCAGCCAGTCACGATAATAAAGCAACGAGATAACTGCTCCATTACAACTGGCACATCCCATAGCCGACAAACCTTGTTCAAGTTTTGTTGCTCTTAGGGGTACGGTTTTGCATTTTGGACAATCCATTGAAACCTCATTTTTTATAGCTTGTATAATTAACTTACCGCACTGCTATGCATATCTGGTTCTAAAACAACACAAGCTATCGCGTTGTTTAATTTCGCCCTCAAGGCACTAAACTCCCCCGAACAACGATCAATATCCATACTTCCTATCAGTTTGATAACACCGTCAGTGGTATGTGCAAGAACCGCAGGAAAATCTCCAGCTACCACATGAATCTCCTCATCTGTTAGCTGGTTTTTACAAGGCTCTCGAATTTCAGCCTTTAATGACGCTTTCAGCTCTTTTTTGTACGCTTTCCAATCGCCTGTTTGTGTTACTCGGTGGTAGGCAATTTCACAGAGTGTGCAGCTATGATGACCCTCTACTGCTTCTTTTAATGCCCGCACCCCACTGGCAAGGCTGAAATCAGCATTCCATACAAATGTAATACGCTTTATATCCACCATGATTTTTTTACCTATTATTGATTAATCCCTTAATCGACGCACACGAAACGACCTACCTTTTAACTTGCCTCGTGCAATTTTTGTCAGTGCAACATTAGCAACATCACGGTTCACCGCAACATAGGCCCAGTTATCAAACATCTGAATTTTACCCACCTGCTTGCCTTCAATGCCATCTTCACCGGTCAGCGCACCCAAAATATCCCCAGGCCGTACTTTCTGTTTTTTCCCGCCGTCAATTTGCAGCGTTGCCATTTCTGGTTCATACGCCTCCTGGTTCAACAGTTTTTCAGGAGGCAACGCTTCAGGCACAACGCGTTGTCCTAAATACTCTTCTAACTGCGTAACCTTGTAATGCTCTTTATCACTATACAAAGATAACGCTAACCCTTTACTACCCGCTCGACCCGTTCGGCCTATACGATGTACGTGAACCTCTGTATCTCTAGCAATGTGATAGTTAATCACCGCGTCCAACGCATCGATATCCAACCCTCGGGCAGCAACATCCGTTGCAACCATTACCGATACACTTTTATTGGAAAAGCGCACCAATGCTTGATCGCGCTCTCTCTGCTCAAGGTCTCCGTGTAAAGACAAGGCACTAAAGCCGTTATCACGCAAATACTCTGCAAGCTCATCAGTCTCACGTTTGGTGTTGCAAAATACCACTGTAGACTCAGGTAGGTAGCGTAATAACAACAACTGCACAGCCTCTGGGCGCTGCTCGTTACCTGCTACCTTAAAAAAGTGCTGTTTAATGGTGCTGTCATTATGGGTGGACTCCACTTTTACCATTTCTGGCTGATTCATCACACGATTGGCAATGGACTGTATCTTTTTGGGGAATGTCGCGCTGAAAAGCATGGTTTGACGCTTATTAGGCATAAACTCAATAATGTCATCCAATGCATCCTGAAAACCCATATCCAACATTCGATCCGCTTCGTCCAATACAAAGGTGGTCAAATCGGCCAATGATAGATATTCCTTACGCAAATGTTCCTCTACTCGGCCCGGTGTACCCACAATAATGTGAGCCCCATGCTCTAAAGAGCCAATTTGTGGGCCAAAAGGCATTCCGCCACACAAAGTTAGTACTTTAACGTTATGTGTCGCACGAGCCAGCCTACGAATTTCTTTCGCAACTTGGTCAGCCAGCTCCCGAGTAGGACAGAGCACCAACGTCTGCACCCGAAAACGCTTCACATTTAGCTTATTCAGTAAGCCAAGGCCAAACGCTGCCGTTTTACCAGACCCCGTTTTCCCTTGCCCAATGACATCTTTGCCAGCCAATATTAGAGGCAAACTCTGAGCCTGTATTGCTGTCATTTCGTGGTAGCCTAGGGTAGATAGGTTCTCTAACAGGTCAGGGGCTAATTTCAGACTTGCGAAGTTGGTATCTGACAACGTGAATGCATCCTATATAAGGGATAAGGGTATTGACGCCAAATACAGGCGTCACTAAAATCAATGCGTCATAATAACAGATTATCGCCTCTCTTTTCGCACTGGAAAGGCCCACCATAAGGAAAGCTTCCAATCTTGTTGCCTATTTTTACAGAGAAGTACTCAACAGTGTTCCATCAAGCGCCCAAGTACGGTATAAGGTCGCTATGAAAACACCAAAACGAATCATACCCTTAGTTGAAGATGGTCTTGTAGACGAAGTGCTACGCCCATTAATGAACGGTAAAGAAGCCGCCGTGTACGTTGTACGCTGTGGCACCGAGATCCGCTGCGCAAAAGTTTACAAAGAAGCCACCAAACGTAGCTTCAAACAGGCAGTTCAGTACCAAGAAGGCCGTAAAGTACGTAATAGCCGTCGCCAACGCGCAATGGAAAAGGGCTCGAAGTTTGGCCGTAAAGAGCAGGAAGACGCTTGGCATAACGCCGAAGTTGATGCGCTTTACCGCCTTGCAGATGCCGGCGTACGAGTCCCAAAGCCCTACGGGTGCTTTGACGGCGTTTTGCTCATGGAACTTGTTACCGATGATCATGGCCAAGTAGCCCCTCGGCTTAACGACGTATCCATGTCTGCAGAACAAGCACGAGAAGATCATGAATTGGTCATGAAATACGTTATGTTAATGCTATGTAGCGGCCTTGTGCACGGTGATTTATCCGAATTTAACGTGTTAGTGGATGATTACGGCCCCGTCATTATCGATTTACCTCAAGCAGTTGATGCTGCAGCCAACAATCACGCCCATTGGATGCTTGAGCGTGATGTAAAAAATATGACCGAATATTACGGGCTGTACGCCCCTGATTTGTTAGAAACGCGTTATGCGCAGGAAATGTGGGCGATATACGAAGCAGGTGACCTTACCACTGACACTGTGTTAACAGGCGTATTCGAAGACGATAATGAGGCGGCCGATGTCGATTCCGTATTATTAGAAATCAAAGCCGCCATTGAAGAAGAGCGTGAGCGTCAAGAACGCATGCAAGATGCTGAAAACGAAGGCTAGAACGGCCTTCGTTAAGGTTCAAAACTTGTGTGCTTTTTCTGTAAATTCGCAAACGCATCATTCACCCCCACATACACCAAATCACCGTCAGCGCCTCGACTTAGCTCTGCAGCATTGCCCTCATCCGTGTCTATATGCATCTCTAACCGATAACCAGGACTCACCCTTACAAGCACATCACCAAATACAAGGTCTCTAGGGCCGCCGGTAATCGCCACCTCCACCTCATCCTTATTCTTCACACCAAATGCTTTGGCATCATCAGGGTGCATATGAATATGACGGTGAGCACAAATCAACCCTTCCGTTAATTGCACCTGCCCGTTGGGGCCCTCTAAGACAATAGGAGCGGAATCCTTTACCTGCCCAGAGTTTCTAACGGGCGCGTCAACACCCAGAAAATACTCATCAGTACGCGAGACTTCGACTTGGTTTTTGGATCGTAACGGGCCTAACAACCGCACACCATCAATACGATTTCTTGGGCCGATAAGACTAACCTTCTCTTCACAGGCATACTGCCCTGGCTGGGACAAATCTTTGTATCGTGTTGGCTCTACACCCTCACCAAAGAGAATGGCAAAGGTTTCCTTATCGAGATGAAGATGACGAGCACTCACGGCAATAGGTATCGATTTAACACGAATCACATCCACTTGTTTCCCAGCAACATCTGCGGTTTGTTTTGCAATCATCAGCTCTTCATTGGTTTGAACCGCTAGCACTTGCACACGAGATGAGTCACTGCTGATACGTGCCACTGGAGCCTCAGGGCTTAACCTTGCATCATGGTTGCGGTCTTCATCAAACAACACACCTAAAAAACCAAAACGTTGGAGGATTCTTCTGCGCATAGAGGCACTATTTTCTCCGATGCCTCCGGTAATCACAACGGCGTCAACTCCCCCCATAACCGCCGCGTAAGCCCCAATGTATTTACGCACACGGTGGACAAATACATTAATGGCCAAACGCGCATGGTCATTGCCCTCACTAGCTTGTTTTTCAATTTCACGAAGATCATTGGTTAAGCCAGACAGCCCCTTCAGGCCACTTTGTTTATTGAGCAACCGATCAAGGCTTTCACTATCAAACCCCTCCTGACGTAGCAGGTGCAACAACACACCGGCATCCACATCACCAGCCCGTGTCCCCATTACCAAACCTTCAAGTGGGGTCATACCCATGCTGGTATCGGTCGAATGTCCCAACTCAATAGCGCAAGCACTTGCCCCGTTGCCCAAATGCAAAGAGATGATTCGTAACTCATCCAATGGCCGTTTTAAAAACTGTGCCGCTTTATTCGCCACATATTGATGGGATGTTCCATGAAAACCATAACGACGGATGCGGTGCTTTGCAGCAACCTCTGTATCAATGGCATAGCTATGAGCACGTCGTGGCATACGGGCATGAAACGCAGTATCAAAAACGGCAACCTGAGGCACACCAGGCAATGCGGCCATTGCCGCACGGATACCCGCCAGATTATGAGGGTTATGCAAAGGAGCCAAAGGCACCCACTCTTCAATGGTGGCAAGTACTTCATCATCAATCAGCGTGGCATCATGAAAACTATCGCCACCATGCACAACACGGTGTCCCACAGCAGTAATATCGTACTGCTTAGCGTCTTCTAATAACTGTTCGACAGCCTGCTGATGCTCTCCTTGCTGCAAACGCTCTTTCTTTCCAACCAATAAAACAGCATTAGTTGTTGTGTCGATGAGCTGGTACTTCACACTTGAAGAGCCGCTATTGATAACAAGTATGTTCATAAAATCCCTTATAAGCGTATAACGTGGTTTGCGATGCTTGCCCTGACTAAAGACTAATATCCAGAAGTGAATCGCGCAAAAAAAAGGGAAAGCTTTCGCTTTCCCATTTCTTTAATCTGCATTGTATCCCTTGTATCAGAATAACCGTTATCAAACAAGGCTCAATGCTGCATTCTGATGCCGGATTAGCGCCCGACATACGATATCAATCGCTTAGATTATTATCCACTGCATCAAGAAAACCCTGCATATCAACAATGGTTTCTTTGCTTGGGTCTGTTGTTTTACCTTTCAGATCACCCGTGACATAACCCTGTGCAACGGTGTCAATCAATGCACACTTAAGCTTGTCAGAGTAATCAATCAATGGCTTATTATCTTCTCGTTGACCTAAGGTTTCTAGCGCATTGGCAACAGCAAAAATTAATGCCGACGAATTAAATAACTTCGTCTTGCCATCACTTTCCTGATACATCAAATACAGGTCATGGGCAGTACCATGAGGCGCTTCATACAACATGGTGCCATCTTTACTTTCAATAATGGAACTTGCCGTTGCCAAACTACCACCCAAGGCGGCAGAAATATCAGAGAAGATATCACCATCCAAATTTAACGCAGGGTAAATACCTTTACGTGGTGGATCAGTAATCATCTTCTTAAGCTGACTTGATGGGCGCATGATCATGAATGAAGGCGGGCGAATATTATCTGCAACCAATTCCTTTCGAATCTCATTAATCACGGTACTGAATACGTCATCATATTCCATGTATTCGCGCTTAAGACCAAAATAAATCTCTTTATCATTACGCGCGGCGTCTCTAAATACTTGGCTAACCCAATCTTTAATGGCTTCTCGATCGTTCGCCATAAATAAAACAGGGTCACCTTTTTTAACTTCCCGAGCATACTTTTCTTCGCCATCAAGTGTCACTTTAATAATACCGTCTTCATCTAACGGCATATTAAAACTTCCGTACTGGTCACCTCCACCGGCGCTCATTCGAGAAATAGACACACTGAATTTACGATCAGGAATTCCGTATTTTTTAAGCGTATTGACTAATTTTAATAACTTTCGACCTGAGGTGTTTTCTGGCACACCCCACAACGCTCGCTCTGGCGGATTGGAGATAACACGAGCGGCTTGCGCATCAATAAGCTCGTAGTGATACTTTAACCCAAGTCCTTCAAATTCAACTTTATAATCTGTTTCAAAAATATTTTCGATGGTTTCTCGCATCACACCATCATAACCTGGTATTACCGTATCTTTTAATCCCAGGTACACATCACGCTTTTCATCTATCGCTTGCTTAAAAAAATCGTGAGCCCAAACTTTTACTTTCTCAGTATCATTGGATGCCAGCAACCACGGATCGCCCTTTTTAATTTTTCGACGATGCAATTCTATCGGGTCACCACTAGCGCCAACAAACATGACCTTAATCACTCCCGTCACTTTAGACAGTTCGTTGTGACTGTGTTTGTTTCCACCATCCGCCATCGTTGACACTGTGATATCACGGCCAACCCACTCTGGGGTGAGACGTTTAATGTTAACAAAAGGGATGTCTTCACGGGTAATGTTGCCGCCGATTCCTTTACGAATGGCACCGTTTGGAGATTTTGTTGATAAGGGGTTTAAGGTATCTTGATCTATTGATGAATGCTTGGCGAGCAAACCTTCTAACTGCTCGCGGTTTACCGTCATACCCGCGTTCTTAATACCGACTCCATGTTCCTTTAACGCTTCGATGGACTCTAATACCACCTTGCCGTTGGTCAGTAGTCTGTTTTCTGCAGAAAGGTCAATTTCGATAAGGTCGATATCCAATCGGTTAGATACAAACTGCTCAACAACTCTTTCAAATGCGACTTGCGCCATCTCGTCTCCGTGTAACAGGACTAGAGGCTTCTCAACATTAATCTTATTTCCCATGGGTATTCCTACGCTCTTCATCTATTCACATGTTTATCAGGCCGGATTCTACTCTTTTTTTGTGACATTCCCATAGCTTAGTCAAGATTTGAGGACTTTTAAAATCGGCATTCTGCCTCATTTGGGCATTGACAGTGACTTTCTACTGACCGAGATCAATAACTGATGATAAGCCGCACCAGGAGGCAGCTAAGGCACTATGTCTATGCGCCATATTGTGGCGCATAGACAACAATCAGCCTTAACCCAGGCACTAACTCAACTCCTCAAGATGATGCGTGGATACCACGCCAAAGTCTTCAAGAATAGCGTACATACAAGGAACAACAAACAACACCAAAACGGTAGATGTAGCAATACCGAACACGATGCTAGTGGTTAACGGTATCAGTATTTGGGCCTGTAAACTGGTTTCAAAAAGCAATGGTGCCATGCCCGCAATCGTCGTTAAAGACGTCAGTACCACAGCTCGAAAACGATCATGGCTCGCTTTGGCTGCGGCATCATGCACACTAAAGCCTTCCGCAACCCGGTTTTTAGCAAAAATCACCAACAAGATTGAGTCGTTCACCACAATTCCCGCAAGCGATACAAACCCCAGCATAGAGGGCATCGTAATATCCAGTCCCATCAACCAATGCCCCCAAATCACACCAATAAGCGCGAGAGGGATATTCACCATAACAATCACCGGTTCAATATAAGAATGAAACTGCACACTCAGCAAAATAAAGATAACAAATAACCCCATAATAAACGCCCTCATCATAGAGTCCTGAGTCACTTTGGCGTTCTTTGCCTCCCCTTGCATCTCAACACGAACATTGGGAAACTGCTTTTCAAAACCTGGCAGATACTGTTTTTGGTAGTCTGCAAGGATGGCATTGGTATTATTCAGCTCCTTATCAACATCGCCGTATATCGTCACTGTACGCTGGTTATTCACTCGATGAATCCTTGATACACTTCGCGTCATAGAAATGTCTGCCACTGTTGATAATGGGATCACTTTGCCGGTACTAGGATGTATTACCGGAAAGTGGTCAAAATCAGCCAAACTATCACGGGACTCCCGAGCCAAAATCACATTAACTTCAATACTTTCTAAACCGATATTACTCTCCAATACCTTACTGCCTTGATACGCAGCACGTAATTGTGAGGCAATGATTTTTGAATCCAACCCTAATGCAAATGCTCCTGGTTTTAGTTGCAAGGTAAATTCAGGTTTTCCTGGACGTAAATCATCCATAACATTATTCACCCCAGGATACCCAGAAAACCAATTCTGCAATGCATAAGACGCTTCAGAAAGCTCATCAAGATCATCGCCAAATAAACGAATATAAATAGCACGACCTGCTGGACCAATGGCAGGTTCCTTAATAGAGATATTTTTAGCACTAGGTACAACGCCGTTTGTTTCTCGCCACAGTGACATAAATTCGTTTAATCGCACCGGTCGCTGCTCTGCACCTAATAGATCAACACTAATGGTCGCTAAATGTGGCCCCGTTTCAAAAGCATCCGCATTCTCATTAAAATTCACTGTAATGGATTTAATCAACGGTTGTGCTTCAAGCATGGGATAACGTTGACGTAACACATTCTCCACGTCTTTTGCTGACGTCACCAAATGATCCACAACGGATTGTGTTTTGTGCAATGAAGTACCTGCTGGCATCAACACCCTCGCCTGCACCAAATCTCCTTCCAGATCAGGAAATGCTGAAAATTTTACAACACCTGAAATTAACAGACTCACTGATAATACAAATACACCAATGACTGATCCAACAAACAGATAACGATAACCAATAAGCCGCGATACCGTCACATCCATTTTAAGTCGAAGGCTTTCAAACCAATCTTCGAATTTCTGCCTAACAATAGGAATCTTAGTATTTTTTTGATGCTCTAATGAATGGTAAAGATGATGAGGAAGAATAAAAAAAGCTTCCACTAAAGACACAACAATAACGGAAATTAACACGATAGGAATAACACGTAATACCTGTCCAATATCACCCTGAATAAAAAGAAGCCCTACAAATATTGATACCGTCGTCAGAAACGATGAGAACACACCGTTAGCGACTTTTTTAGTACCTTCAATGGCTGCTTCCATAGAGCTTTTACCAAGACGTAATTGGCTGGCAATACTTTCACTAATAACAATGGCGTCATCCATCAAAATACCCAGGGCTAGCAATAACGCAACCATGGATAACATGTTGATGCTAATACCTAGATTACCAAGGACAAACGCACTGGCCAAAAAGGATACTGGCAGGCCCATCACCACCCAAAATGCATAACGAGAACCAAAAAATAGCCACATCACTAAAAACACGAGAATCAAACCCTGTAATGCATTGCTACTTAGCAGGCTTATTCGATCACTAACGATACTGGTATAATCCTGAGTGAGATAAAACGACACTCCCTCCGGCAAACGTCTCTCTTCTTCCTGCACAAACTGTTTAACGCGGTTTAATACTCGCAAACTATCATCTAGCGTATTTTTCTTTATTTTCAAAAACGCAGCAGGCTGGTCATTTAATGTTGCCTGTTGAGACTCTACTTCAAACTCATCAACTATGGTTGCAATGTCACCCAACAGAACCTCGTTTCCTTGAGAACCGCGTAGCACCACCAATAGAGACAACTCAGCAATTGATCGCCGCTCATCACTTAAGCGAATTTGATAGTCCCTAAATTTCGTTTTAACATCACCTACTGGAAGATCAACATCCTGATTGGAAATAACCTGTGCAATATCTTGTAAACTTAACCCTAATTCTCGTAATTTATGCTGCGACACTTGCACTTGAAATTGCCGATTTGAGAACCCCTGAATTTCAACCAATGGAATACCTGAAAACTGCAACATACGTTGCTTAACGTCTTCCGCCAAACGTTTTAATTCAGGCCGCATCAGATCAGCTGTTAATGCAAGAGTAATAACTTCTTGTGTTCTACCTAACTCTTTTACAGTGGGAATTTCTGATTCATCAGGAAAATTATCCACAGCATCAACTTCAGATTTAACATCATCCAGAAACGCAGAGAAATCACCCGCCTCTAACATTTTCACCGTCATTATTCCGAGTGACGTACGTGCCTGACAGCGCTTCTCTTCAATAAAGCTAATACCATCCAGCGCATCTTCTAAAGGCTTACATATACCGGTTTCTACATCTTTTGGAGCGGCACCGGGATACGGCACTCGAATTTCCACCTCAAACGATTTGACTTCAGGAAAGGTTTCTCGTTTTATCGATGGTAACGTTAACATACCCGCCAACAGGAACATCACCATCATTAAGTTGGCTGCCGTGGGGTGTTTTGCAAAAAATCGAATCATATTATTGACCTTCCACCCACTGCTGAATACTGCTTTCCATAACCTCATCTGTTGTGGCATGCAACGCCATGCCATTCACCGCAGGAAATAAATCTGACACAATGATCTGCTGTCCTTCACTCAAGCCACTTTTAAACAAAGCAATAGACCCGAATTGATAGTCCGGTTTCATTGCCTTTTTCAGCAGCACTGTCTTATTTGTTGTTTTTTCACCGTCTACCTTTTGCACATTCGAAAGCATATAAACACTACCTTCATGTAATGCATCCCGTGGAATAACATAAAAAGACTGAGGCCGA
Organism: uncultured Gammaproteobacteria bacterium; assembly: GCA_913063495.1. GTDB lineage: Bacteria > Pseudomonadota > Gammaproteobacteria > Pseudomonadales > Ketobacteraceae > 42-54-T18. The sequence continues at coordinate 11,250 of CAJXXT010000025.1, forward strand.
GAACGAATCACCACTTCTGTATACATTTGTGCAATTAGTGGCGGACGTACCCCAGGATCAACATTTTTGTAAGGATTCTCCACACTGACCATAATGCCTAACGTTCGTGTAGAAGGATCCAACTCATCGCTAATCCGTTCAACTTTTGCAGGCCAACGAATATTGGGGGATCCCGGCAGGCGTACTTCAGCCTCAATACCTAACATTTCAAACATTGCACTGGTTTTTATCATCAATACGGCTTTCTCAAACGACATACCCCCAGCATCTTCACCCGGCCCTCGTATCGACTTTGCCAAAGAATGAAAACGTTCTACTGGAAACTGCACATTAATAAGTACCTTATCAATAGTTTGTGTTGAAAATAGAGAGGTCCCCTGTGCGACAAATTGGCTTTCTTCTACCGAAAGCTGTGTAATTCGTCCATTAAACGGCATTACTATTTTTGTTCGCTCCACATTGCGCTGTTGTGTTTCTACTGATGCCTCTGCAATAACAATTTTGGCAACCAATACATCACGTTGTGCTGGCAAGGTATCCAGCTGATTTTTCAGACTCTGTACTTCTTGCTTCAGTTGAATAACGGCACTTTTCTGGCTATCAACCGTTGACTGAGCGATTGAACGTTTTGATAAAAGTTTTTGTTTCCTTAACAACTCCTTATTGGCAAGCTTCAGTTTCTCCTGCACTAACGCAAGATTGACTTTTACATCGTTTAAATTTGCATCTAACTCTCTAAGATTTGCCTGTGTTACCGCCACATCGGCTTTGGCTTGTTTTAATGCCAGCTGATAATCCCTATCATCAACCCTTAACACCAAGGTATCTTCGGGTATTAACTCTCCTTTACGCAATTTGGGATGAACGTAGGTCACCATGCCACTGACCTCTAGCTTCACATTAAGCAAAACATTCGGCTCAACCACACCATAACCAGTAATCGTTGGCGCAATCATATGCTGCTTTAACGTAATCACATTGACTGGTACGGGTTTCTTCGCAAAATCATCATGCTTCATTGTTGGTTGTAATTTCACTAAAGCAACGGAAATAGCAACAAACACCATTAGCACCAATAAAAAGGCCCGTTTTTTTGTTAGTAACGCCATCATTTTTCCTCAACACCTTGAATAAACATTTGATAAATATGATCTGCCCACTGAGGGCTATTAACATCCTGTTTTGATATCTCCCAAGCTCGCTCTCTTATTGGCTCCGCAAAAAAAGGCATCAGCAACATGTTCATTAATGAGAACGCAGCCCAATGCGGGTTTACGTCTTTACGTATCCGCCCTAACGTTTGTTCTTGAGCAATCAATTTAGGCAGAAAGGCCCGCATACGTTTAGGAAACAACTCAATAAAACGCTCCCCCAAAGGGCCAGGTTGATCCACAATATCATCAATCAAAAACCGCCCCATGATGCGACTTTCTCTAAGGTACGCTAACGTTGCGAAGATAAAACCCTTTAACGGCTCACTACTCTGATCAAGGTGCTCTAAAGAAGAGAAATGCTGCGTTGACAAGTCTTCTAACAAAGCAATGAACAAACCCTCTTTGCTACCAAAGTAATAACTGATCATCGCTGATTGCGTGCCCGCTTCACTGGCAAGCTCTCGAATAGTAATGTTTCGAAAGCTTTTCTCGCCAAGAAGATGATGAGCAGCCTCAATCAGACGCGCTTTGCGCTCTTGCTGTACCCCTGGATCCGATGGTCGACCGCGGTTTGCCTTCAAATTATTCCTCATTATGCCATTTAGTTGATCGCTTGATTAATTAAATAGCGTAATGAGGAGAAAAACAAGTAACAAATTGCAACTTTTTGCCGTTTAGCTGAGCAGGCATTTTCCACGATTTTATAGCTCAATTAACACCTCCTGCTTTTAAACCCAACTATGGGTCTCCGACAAAAACGAGTTCATTTCCGCTATTCTTGCAAACCTTCACAATCAGCTTGATTTGGAATCTCAACAAACAAAGTTTGAAATAGCCATTTTCCGTTGATTTTCTCTGCTTTCAAGTGAACATTTGCACCTGTTTTTGTCCCATTGATAGGGTAAGAGAGGTCAGCTGTACGATCACGTTCAATTATCCCAGTAAACCCAAATCCTTCAGATATAGGTGCCCCCAATTTTTCCATACAACTGCTATTGGAAGTCACAAGCGCAAGCGACTTGGAAAAGAGCTTTTCATTTTTTACTTGAAATTCTATATAAAGTATCATAGCTCCTGACGAAAATAGGACACTGATCACAAGAAAGAGTGCAGCAATTGACCAGCGTTTTTGAGTGGCTCGAAATTGCTCGTAGCTATCCCATTGTTTATTTTTCCAGGCCCACTCGTTGCCTTTTGCCCCTAATACAAAAGGCATTATCAAATTGAGGCCCGGTACAAGCGTCAGAAGAGCTATTTTTGAACCGTTAAACAGCCCCCAGATCCAATTAAAAAAGAATGCCCCCCAATTCCAGCTCCATTCAATAGGCTTATCTTTATCGGGCCTTTCTTCTGACATCTCATGCTCATCCATATTTAATCACAACCTATTCAAATCGAGTTCAATCCGTTGTTCTGTTTCACCGATATTGTAAGACTGCTCGCATACATGTCAATTTTCGGCCATAAGCGGTCATTAAGGAACCTGCCGAATAGTGAAGTCACTGTTACCGTGATAGTCGGGTGTGTTTATGAAGCGGTCAGTCGAACTGGCTTCATGTGAAAAGTAAAAAACATGAAAGCGGACGTTCAGATTCAACGCTCGACGCACATGACGGAGCGATCTTGGCGGCGTTCATTGTGACGTCGCTTGTTGGGATTGCCGACAAAAGGGGGCCTAGTCCCATTAACCTTGATAACTAACTGTTTCAAAGCCAATGTTTGATTGTGCTTTTATTTTTTCTGGTCGCCGTTCTCATCAAAGTGCTACATTTGTAATTTCTGAACTTCTTCAAAAATTTGTTGGACTGGCAGTCGATTGATTGCACCCCCGAAATTTAACATTTTGGGGGTTTGAACCCATTGAAAAACTAATTCACCGTTATTATATAGAAATACGGCTGGCTGAAGATAAGCCTCTTTGCCATGCCCCTTCCCTGTTTTAACATCAAGCTGATCTCGCATTACAAGGTTTTCATCTGGAATTAGGTCAAATTCAAGTTTGAGCTTTTTTGCTAATTGTTGACACTCAGTAGTATTGTCAACAGAGACCCCTACTATCAACACATCCCCTTCTGATTTTAATACCCTATTTAGCTCACTTAGGTATTGTCGGCAAAACGGACACCACTTTCCTCTGTAACTAGTCAAAAGCGTTATAGGGGATTGGTCAACTATTCGTTTGATATCTTCTGAAAAATTTATCTCTTCTATTTTATTCTTTCCGGTCATTGTGATTCCTCAATGTTACTTCACATAAAATCGCTTTTTTGGGGCTGTACATAAGAAATTCTATGGGTTCAACACCTGCTGACTTTTCCAGTTCAAGAGTAGGTTTGCATATTCTTTTGGTTGGTCCAGCTGTAGAAAGTGGCCCGCGTTTGGGAGGTATTTTACTTCCGGATTTGGTAACAGGCTTTGTAAGTATTGCCCTGATTTTTCCCAAGGTTGGTTTGGGTCATCTTCTGCCCATGCTAGTAGAGTTGGCAGTTCAATAGACTTTAGTTTGGGGGCGTAGTGTGCCAATTGTGTTGGGGATAGTGCCTTTAGATGTTGGGCAAAGGCCTTACGGCCTTTGGCATTGTAGACTTTATCTTGCCAGAAAACTTTTCGTGCTATAGTTTTGGTCATATTAGCAGGGTTGGAAACAGCCGCTTTTAGCTCACGCCAGCTTTGCCCTTTAGTCATGCCTCCCAACATAGCCACAGCAGGATACAGACCGATAGTAGCCAAGGATTTTGCCAAAGCTATAGCTGGCACTGGCCAGCGATCCGACACGATGCAATTACTTAGCGTTAGGTGGCTGAAATGCTGACCATGATCACAAGTCAATATCTGGGCTACACCGCCGCCAATATCATGAGCAACCAGCCAAACTCGTCCAATATCCAACTGCACAAGCCATTCTGCTAGAATATCAGCCGTTCCTTTTAACGAATACGCGCTAGACTTCAGCCTGGTAGGACTATCCCTTACTTCCGTTTCGCCGTAACCAGGAAGGTCTGGCGCAAAAACCCGGTAGCCTTTTTCGATAAAGTATGGCAACACTGTCTCCCATAGATTCGCGCTAGCAGGGATACCATGTAGAAAAACAACAGGGGTTCCATTTTCAGGGCCACCCTGTAGTACCGATAACGTAGTATTTCCTAACACGTAAGCTTTACGTTCCATCATGTTTTTCCTGTTGTTGAATTAATAGCAGAGACGTGTCGATAACCTCTATCAAATTTTGCGAGTTGCTTTCTATGCGAACCTGCACCCTGAGTCCCTGCAGAACCGTAATAAAATAGTCCCCCAATTGTTTAGCGGTCAACACCTGACCTAGCCGCCCACTAGCTTGCTCAATCTGCAGATAGGCAATGATCGTCTGGTTAAACTCTATCAATTTCTTGCTGATATAACCGTGCAACTCTGCGTCGCTAGCAGCCAATTCCAGTACACTGTTTACCAACAAACAGCCATTGTTCAGCTGCTGTTGGTTTTCATCAAAAATAAAATTCAACAACATTTCTCGCAGATTTTCACTCACAGATCGGCCTGGTCTCATTCCGCTCATACCACTACGGATTGCTTCATTGCAGTAGCAGTCAACGGTCTTGATAAAAAGAGCTTTTTTCCCGCCAAAAGCGTTATACAAGCTGGTTTTGGTCAATGAAGTCAGTTCACTCAGCTCATCCATCGTGGTCGCGTGATAGCCCTTGCGCCAGAAGTGATCCATTATTTGATGCAGTACAAAAGACTCATCAAATTGTTTTTTTCGGGGCATTAGTCTCAATTCTCATTTACGAATAGTCTATTTGTACCGTACAGTACAATATTAAATTTCAGTTGTCAAAAACTCAACAAGTTACAGCCTAATTGTCTTTTTCAAACGGGATGTCCTGAGAGCCCAATATTACTTTTCCCAAAATAACCTTGCCATTAAGGACTGATCAGTCCAGAATGATTGCTTCATAATACAATGATGCATGTTAACGCTACCTGGAGTATCAAACTTGGCCCGTCCAATAGAATTTAATAGAGAGCAAGCCGTAGCTAACGCAATGAAATTATTCTGGAAACAAGGGTACGGAGCCACCTCCTTAAGCCAACTCATTAAAGTGCTGGATATCAGTAAAAGTAGTTTCTACGCGGCTTTCAAAGATAAGCGAGGGCTATTCGCGGAAGCTCTTGAGCTTTTTGGTGATCGCACACGCGGAATGCTTGTAGAAATTAAGTCCCAACATACTGCACTAGATACCATTCAGAAGTTTTTTGAGAGCACCCTATTTGGCCTACCACAATATCAAATGCGCTGTGGGTGCATGATGGTGAATACCGTCTTAGAACTTTCTGGTATTGAACAAGGACTGTGTGATTTATCCAATGCAAAACTAGATGAAATAGAGTTGGTTTTTGAACAAGCTTTTGAAGAAGATTTAGAAAGTGGTGAATTGCGATCACAACATTCGGCAAAAAGTATCGCGCAACTGGTTATGACAATTAACCAAGGATTGCGTGTCGATAGCCGAAAAAATTTAAGCCAGAAAGAAATCGATTCTATTGTTAATACTGCAATGGATATGTTGCGCATCGCATTACATTAACAAAGGAAAAAACATGTTATATGAATTATCGGGTACACAGTTAAGAAATCTAGCAGAAGATATAGACAACCTTTACACAAAAACACATGAACTTCTCGGAACTGAGGACTTGGAGTATGCCCGCAATCTTAAGAACTACTCAATAGCCATTAAAAAAAGAAGTGATGGTCTATTAAAACAACCAGATACTGAAAATGCATTCCAAAAATCAATTATATTGCGAGGCATACATCTATTTCTTGAATTTTCGTTAGGCCATCTAATTCTACATGGAAGTTATGATGATTTACTTGACACCAAAGACGAGTTTCACTCATCGAACTACAAATGGGATTTTGCTCTCGATATCGACGATTGGAAAATCATGCACCATAAAAATCACCACCCTTTCACCAATATTAAGGGGTTGGACCACGATCTTGGATATGGTCTTTTTCGTATTAAAGAAGGGCAAAATTGGTGGGGGCACAATTTCATTCAAATACCGCTATTTATGGGGGCAATGTTGAGCCATTCAACATTTTTTTCTATGTTTACCAGCTATTCGGCTGGAAATGGGAATGGTAAAACTTTTTACAATCCAGGGATCTATAAAAATTCTCTTCGGGCCTTGTCTCAAGAGTTCATAGAAAGTTATATTAAAGAACCAGTTCGTGCAAAACATCGTTTCTTACCAACGGCCACAGGTAACTTATTAGGAAATATGTTCGGCTACACCTACCTTATGCTAAATCTTTCTTTTGCCCATCATAAAAGCGGTCTTGCTTTATATGAAAAACAGGATAGAAATGAGACAAAAGGGGAGTATTATTATCGCCAAATTATGGCTACCACCAACTTTATTACTGACCCAGAAATTGATATTTATTTACAAAAAATTCTCGATGAGGTCGAATATTCAAATCGTCCAGCATTGACGGTTCTTCACGATGCCGTCAACAACCACATCGAACACCATTTATTTCCTGATATTCCTGGTAATCGTTTACGAGAATTGGGCCCTGAAGTCCAAGAAATCCTAAAGAAATATGGGCTCCCATATAGCACCACTCCGTTCAGGGAAGCGCTAAATGATCTTTTCAAGGGGATAGTTGTCGGATCAATTCCCACTACCGATAAAGAACGTTCAATTGTTGATATTTTTAAACGCCCCTTGCTATTATCAAAACGAGTTTTTTATGGGGTGACTTACCGCTCACCTTCGGAACCTTTTTATCTTGGAGATTTACATCGCGATAAGGTAACTACTAGGGTTCTTGAAAGTGTAGAAGAAGTATCAGGACAATCCCGCTCTTTTCGCATTGAAACACCTGAATCCTGGAAAAAAATGGAGTGGGAAGCTGGATCGTATATTTCTATTGAAGTAGAAATCGGTGGTATAAGCTATATCAGACAATATAGCCTGACCCACGACAGCCAACGTGCGAAGTCTTTGGATATTACCGTTAAACGAATCAAAGATGGAAAAGTTTCTAATTACCTAAATGACAAGATTAGAAAAGGAAATCAGATTACATTGTTCCGTAGACCTCAAGGGGAAGATGGCTTTATCATGAAAGAAACGCCGAAAAAACCTGTATTTATTGCGGGTGGTGTTGGTATTACTCCTTTAATGAGCATGATTAGGAAGATCACTGATACAGAGCCAAATAATCAAGCGTTGCTGCTTTATTTTAACCGTAATGAAAACAGTATCATTTTTCATGATGAGTTAAAAAGATTAGAGAAAACATCAGGCATACGAATCCAATATATATTTAGCCCTAGCACCGAGCAATCAAAGCATCTAGAGGTTGCGTCAATATCTAAAGATCTTTTGGAAAAGCATATTCCTGATTTACACGACAGAGAACTGTATACGTGTGCACCTGATGGATTTATTCTAAAAGTAAAAGGGTATCTCAAAGAACTTGACTATGACATGACTAAATTCCATATGGAAATGTTTAAACCGCCAGAAGTACGCAAGTCTAATGAGGCGAGCCATGTATATCATACGATTAAATTTCTAAAATCAGGAAAAGAAGTCAGGGTTAATGAGAACACAACATTATTGGAAGCATCCATAAAGGCTGGAGTTTCTGTATTGACAGGCTGTGAAAAAGGACTTTGTAAGGCGTGTGTTTGCCCTAAGGTGGACGGGGTTACTCAACTAGAAGATGGAAATGATGACACATTTTTAAATAAAATAACGATTTGCAATACCGTTCCGCGATCAGATATTGGTCTATATATATAGGGTATGGCGATCGATCTAGAAATGCCTAAAAAATAATTTTTCTGTTTATGTTTTGCCAATTGCCAATAATTGGCAGCCATCTAATGTGAAGTTGATTTTTTAAAAAAGAGGAGTCAATCCAATGAAATCTATTATGCCAAACAAAGATAGAATCACACAGTTAATCAGTGAAAAGGTGGATGATAAACCCATCATTATGGTGAATTTATTGCGCTTTAATGAGAAAGCTAACTATATTGATATCGATATAGGCTGCGTCGATTATGGCAAGGAGTGCAGCGGTCGAAGGGCTTACAAAAGCTATAGTAAGGAAGTTGTTAAACTGTTATGGGAAGTCGGCGGTCAGGTTGTATGGATCGGCAGTGTACGCAGCAGTTTAATTCTTCCTGATGAAGAGTCGTGGGATGAAGTTGGATTGGTATACTACCCCTCTAGAGAAGCCTTTAAACGCATGGTAACATCAGATGCTTATCAAGAAATAGTGCATCATCGTAGTGCTGCACTCGAGGATTCTCGTCTTATCGAAACGAAGGCACGGCGCTTACCGAAGCTCATATTGTCAGCTGCAAAAGGGGCGTTTCGCCTGAAATCACTTCTTATGCCCAAGGTAGGCGACGTTAATTTCGATGCACTTGGTAACCTTTGAGTAACTCTATAGGTTCTGCCGCATCAAGCGTAGCTATCTTGTCGCACGGTAGAATGCTATTTCATCTTTCTATCAAACTGAGCAGTTCATGATCACCTTCAAAGGCCGTCACACACCGAAAATTATCATACTTCAATGTGTTCGCTGGAATTATTCTTATGCGCTGAGCTATCGCAACATTCAAGAAATGATAGCAGAACGTGGTCTCAAGATTGATCATAGTACACTGAATCGATGGGTTGTTCACTATGCTCTAAACTTGAAAAAGCCTTCCATCAAAAGCATGGTGATAGGCGGCGGCTTGATGAGACTTACCTGAGGCACCGTTAAATACGGCGTCGGCTAGTGCTAGTGTTGAAGAAAACCTAATGATAAGGAGCACCCATGAGTAATAGTGTTGATCCCACCCGACAACAATTCGATACGTTTAAAAACTTACCCAGAGATACGCCCATTATGATGTTGAACTTGATTCGTTTACGTGATGAAGCTCAATATCCCGATGGTCGAGATGCCAGTGGAGCCCAGGCTTATAAAATTTACGGTAAAGAAAGTGACCGCATTTTCACGCGTGTCGGCGGTGAAATTATTTGGCGCGGTGAGCCCGAGTGCATTGTCATCGGCCCCCTAGAAGAGGCATGGGATATTGCCTTTATTGCACGTTACCCTGATGCCGGTGCTTTTTTGGCCATGATCACTGACGCGGACTACAAGCAAGTGGTAGTTCACCGTCAGGCAGCGGTACTCGACAGCCGTTTGATTCGATTGGGTGATGCGTTAGAGGGGAGTGGGTTTGCTGTATAACTAGATCAAGATTTAACAAGTTTAGGCAAAGCGACAATTTGGACGTTGCTGGAAAAGCAGCAACACGCAAAATGAGGTTGCTAGAGGCGTTGAATCTGAACGTCCGCTTTCATGTTTTTTTACTTTTCACATGAAGCCAGTTCGACTGACCGCTTCATAAACATTGATGTCTATCACAGCAGCACGTATTCTTTTTATGAGCAGTTTATTAATATCCGCTTTGGGTCGTCACCCGCCATAGTAAAACGAAGTATAGATGAGAAATACAGACAGATAGTCAGTGACCTTAAAAAGGTCGTTTGAAGCCAAAGTAGCAATTGTGTTGCCTCTCTAACGATCGCGATCTTTCGCCGGTATAGCTTATCTATTATTACTGACGGCACCGGGCAGTCCTGCTTAGGGTAACGGTTTAAAAGGCCCCACCAGCGCATACTGGGTAAACTTCGATCCATCCCAAGTTATCGAGTAATGTACGCCTTGTTTGACGGGCGTGGTGGCGCAGGGGCGTAACAACGCCGCGCATTCACCGCCAGGGTTTCGCAAAGAGCGATAAAGAATGCCGAAGTCTTGCGCTTGATAGTGCTTTAGCGCAAAAGCTTGCGATGTCGAGTAATCCGTTTTTTTGTGGACACGGCTGTTTTTTCGCGCATCCACCAAGGGCTCAGTAAGGCTTCCAACCAAACAGCGGACCGTTGCACTCGCCTCATCGGTATACCGAATATCACGCCACACCTTTGCAGCATGATAAGACCATTCCGCTATGGCTGTAATATCACTGTCGGCACAATAATAAGCGCCCAATCTATCTTCGATACTAAAACGACCGTTATTGGTATAACAAAAGGCTGCCATAACCGCACCCCAGCCGGAACCATTGCGATAATCGTCTTCACGAATAAATTCGTTCCATCGGGTTAAACGATCGCTCGTTTCCCCTTCTAATTCTGCCAACAGTAACGCATCACCTTCCCTATCTTCATCAAATAAATTGATCGGGGGAAAGCGACTATGGATTACGCGATAATGTTTCTTCCATTCAAGAACACGCGCCATGATTAGCCTCTAGCACGGTCTAAATAACGGCGAACGGTGTATAAGGCATCGATAGTTGCACGTTGGACGGCAAAATCCTTCATGCTCAGGCCGCCAAATAGCGGGTTCTCGTTGGGTCTAATGAACCACTTTACGGCGTGATCAATCGCACCGTTAGGCGCAATGATTTTGAGCGCCTTATGAATGCCTAACAATAAAGATAAGCGCTCCATCATGTCGTGGTTAAGCTCGATGGACGCGCCATTTTGCGCCTCCTTTTTCCACTTATGATAGGTTCGTTGTTTAACACCACCGAGCAGTACGCATTGTTCATCAACACTTAACTCCCACTCATTGGCCCCCGTTTTGGCAAACCAGCTAAGCGCAGCTCTGGCGTGTTCGGGAGTATAACCGGTGCCAATATTGGGATTGTTTTCTAATACTGCTCGCATACTATGATCGCCCCTAAGTAGTAATGCAATTATGCACCACAACAACAATTTACGCAAATATGCACTAATAAAAATAGACATCCCTACTTGGGGTTCTGCCCCAGAACCCCATAATGAATAACCCATCGATTTAGCGAGTTCCGTCGCATCCAGCTAAGCGATCTCATCGCATGGTAGAATCATATTTCAAGCCGTTCGTAGGTTCAATAGCTCCCCAATCGAACAGCTATTTATGTATGGTGCAAAAATACTGATGCTTTGAGCGCGCTTTAGGACAAACGAAGGGTTTATGCCCAACATGCTTCTAAAAACATGATTAAAATGGGAGGAGTCAGAAAACCCCGCCGCTATTGAGGCATCCGTTAAGGTATAGCCAAGTGCCATCAGATTGGCGGTAACAAATAGTCGATGCCATAACCGATAACGCCGAATAGGGATTTGAGTTGTCTTCTTAAATGTTCGACGCAAATTAACATCTGACATGCCGACTAGATCTGCCAAATACTGGTTTGAATGATTTTCCGAAAAGTTATTTTTGATAAATTCAATAACCTTTACGATTCGATCATCAACACAATGCTCATCCTTACTTATCGTTGAACGCAGAAAAAAGTGTTCCACCATTTTTTTATACGCAATATCCTCTGGCAGTTTTTTGGAATAAATATTCTCTAACAATTGTATTTGGTGCGTTTCATCTTTGCTGTCAAAGTAAATACCGTCTGTGAAGTTTTCCATAAATTGCTTGCACTGATAAAAATCTCCGCCATAAGGATCGAGAAAACAAATACAGATACGCTTGCTATCTGAGACCGCACTGAAAGGGGTTCCTGCGGGGATAAGGACTGATCGCGTAACAATTGCCTTGCTGGATCTCTCCGCAGTAATTGCCATCGTTCCTTCTATGCAATACACCAATATTGATGCTGCAGGGGTAATGCTAGTGAGGTCAAACGCTTCACCAATATAAAGGGTACGCTGGTCCCACAAGTACAGAGAGGATTTTGGGTACATGGTTCAAACCACTTTTATTTATTGTTGGCTAAGATAAAAAGCCAAAACTTTATAATTATAGCGGCAGTGTAATCGCGAATATTAGCCAAATGCAAGTAGGAATAAAGCGCTAATGCCCTGCGATAAGTACCTGTCCAGATCTTACAATCTGTCATATTTTTTTGTTGCTAAAATAGCGATTATTTTCTCTTGATAATAACAGCCAATTATCCAAAGTCAGTTTATAGGGTGTTAGAAGCCAAGTTTTAGGATTACCTTGAATGTCCAGCATAGGCAATAGGTAGGCACCTTGCGAGCACGATCTACGAATGAGATGTACGTCACACAAGCAAAGATAACATTTATTAATATTTATTTTTAATTTCATGTCCTGTTTTATCATTCTCGTTCGTCTTTAAAGTATCTGTAAGTATTAACACCCCAAAAGCTTCGCTTTACAGATAACGCCCTCCTAAAGGGGCGGTATTAAAAACAATAAATAGTTCATATTACTCATTAGAACACTAGGATGTTATTTTATGATATTTGGAAAGAAATTAGGCCTTACGGTAGCTGCGTTTGGATTAGCTGCAATGTCAGCGAACGCCACTGCTAAACCCTTTGCTACATTCTCGACCGAAACTTTAAATACCGCAGGATCAAGTCAATACAACGGCCGCTATGTCTATGACTGTAATGATGCGACTATAACGTTCAGTGGGGAGACTGGATTGTCGATAAATGGGATGAAAAATGCGATTGTCGTTCCTTTAATTGCTGCCCCAATTCCCGCTACCTGTGTTCCACGAGAGCTTATCACTGCAGACACCCCTTATTTTAACTCTGGAAAAACGGGGGATTTCGATCCGCTTGCAGAAGAGCCTGAGTATTTAGCCGGTGGCTTAGTCCCAGAGGACGTAAAATTTTTTGACAATCTGTACGACAATCTTAAAACTAAGTGCGAAACGCTTCTTACCTTGCTTCCAGGACTTTATTTTACCGGTGTAGGTGAGAATAACGACGTAGAGAACGATCCAAATAATTGTGCGGGCCTTGCTTCTCTAGGCACTAGAGAATTTATTCGAAGTTTCCGAAATATTGTACCAGCACCAATGATGTCCGCCAACTTGGAGTATAAGCAAACGGTTGATCATCACACGGCATTTTGGGGTGGCATGCAATGGGATGTCTATCACCGGTATAGCAAAATTCCGAACATGAATTATGAGACTTATAATTATGGCGCAACAAACCCCTCTCCCTTTGCTTCTGTTTATACATCTGGCGCTAATGATACGCCCGATCCTTTAGCAGATGGTTTGGTTAAGCATGGTTTTAACTATCGATACTTTTTTGTAGAAGCCGGCGACACGACAACAACACCACTTGTTGATGGTCAAGTTGACATGACCTGTACCCAGAACCCATTAAGAAGCTATTATTCACAAGGCGAGTATGACACGATTGATTATAGTATCACGACTCATGCAACCGGCTTTACCTCAGCGTTTTGTGCGCTAACGCTGCCAGAAGAAACTCAAAACGTCGGCATTGAAGGTTTTCAAGCTGTTGGTTGGGGAATCAATGTTGCTTCTTCTGTCAATCAGGTCGGTACTGAATACTACTGTGATGACCGAGATAGTGGGGTTTCATTACGTGCAGCCATCGACATTATCGGAGCTGACCCAGACAATCACCATCTCTGTGACTAATCGTTTTTTATCGTAAAGCATGATGATAAGCCTCACCAATCTGGACGGGATAACGCTAGATTAGTGAGGCTTTCTTTTTATGAAAGTCTTTTCCGGTGATGAAATGGTTTAATTGCGTGATTTAACGATGCTCTCGACGAGCTGCTAGGGTGTTATATAGCCCTGGGAAAAAACGTTTAATCGTAGGTGCTAAACCACTGATCCCCTTCCCAATAACAATCTCATCTTTTCCTTGCTCAATCGCTGTAATAATTTGCTGACAGCATTCTTTTGCCGTTAACCCTTCCTCAATAGACGCTTCGTTAACCTGCTGAGCATTACCATTGGCGTCCAGAGCATTTTTTGCAATATCGGTGTTAATAAAACCGGGACAGACTGTCAGACATTGAACACCTTGCGAACTGACCTCGGCGCGCAAACAATCCATAAATCCAACAACCGCGAACTTAGACCCCGAATACCCCGTACGTAATTTGGAACCCACCTTACCAGCAACACTACTAATACAAACAACGGAACCTGCTCTCCGTGCAACCATACCTGGCAATATGACTTTGGTTAACGCAACCGTACCCAAATAGTTCACATCCATAATACGACGATAAACAGAAAAATCGGTTTCTAAAAACAGGCCTCGTTGAGAAATACCGCCGTTATTCACCAAAATATCCACAGGGCCAATATCAGACAGCGCCTTAGTCGCACTTTCCATCAAACTATCAGCGTCCGCAAGATCCAGCGGTACCACCCAATGACGATCAACACCACCAGCCAACTCTGCACGAACAGATTCCAATACATCAGCTCGACGAGCAGATAACACAACCCGAGCCCCTTGATCTGCAAACTGATGTGCGAGTTCTTTACCGATTCCAGAACTCGCGCCCGTTATCCAAACCGTTTTATTGGCAAAACCTGTGCTATTTCCCATTTAGTACCCCTTAAGGCAGCTCTCAAATTAGACGACTATTTTTAACCAGTATTACCTTTACGTGATCCACCGGGAAGAATCAACCAGTAGCACAGCACGGCACAACAGCCTGTCCCAAAAATCACTAATGCCATGGGTAGTGGCGGGCCTTGCAGAAACACTCCTACCAACCATCCACTAATGGCGGCGGCCCCCATTTGAATGAATCCCATCAATGCAGAAGCTGTTGCCGCCATATGAGAAAATGGTCGCAACGCTTCTGCCGTGGCATTAGGCATAACGATTCCTACCGCCATTGCGACAAACGCCACCGGTACTACAATAAACAACACTGAAAACCATTGCATCAAACAAAAAACAACCATCAAAAAAGAAGCCGCGCACGATATAAAAATGCCTAACCGAAATACATGACGTGATGCCCAGCGATATCCAATACGTGCCGTGAATAAATTCCCACTAATATAACCCACCACAATAAACACGAAATAAAACCCAAAGTGCTCCGCCTTTACTTCCATAAACGTAATCAGAACAAAACTAGCTCCTGACAAAAAGGCAAAAATACTGGCATACATACAGGCAGCCGTAAGCACATTCCCCATATAATCAGGGCTTTTTAATAACGTTAGGTAATTTTTTGAAATTTGTGAGGGGTGTAATGATTGTTTTTCCGGTAAAGACTCCGGCACACAAAAAATGACCAGCCCCATCACAAAAATACCACACAATGCTAATGCCCAGAACATTAACGTCCAGTCGCCGTATAACAGTAGTAGTCCTCCAATACTGGGGGCAGCAACCGGCGCCAATGCCATTAAACTGGAAACATACGCTAATGCTTTTACCGCTTGCTCCGGCGGAAACACATCACGAACCACAGCACGCCCCAAAGTGGGCGCGCAGCAAGCGCCCATAGCCTGAAAAAATCGAAACATAATAAGCTCTTCGATAGTCTCCGATAAGGCACATAACACGCTCATCAACACATAAACACTTAACCCTGCAATCAATATGGGCTTTCGACCATAACGGTCAGACAGTGGGCCACACACTAAATGAAAGAACGCAAAACCCAATAAGTAACTTGAGAGTGTTAGCTGAACTCGATCTACAGTAGTACCGAACACCGTTACCATAGACGGCATCGCAGGCAAATATAAATCGATAGATAAAGGCCCTAAAGAAACAATGGCCGACAAGACAAAAATCAATCGGGATGTTGCTTGAGTCATACTGCAAGCCTCAAAAAATGATCATTGTACACTAGGAAGTCTGGCTAGCTATCATTACCCAGGTTTCGCCCATCAAGAAATTCTTTTATAATTACGGAAATACACTTCACTCAACACTCTCCTCAGACAAAGCTTCAGGGTTGAAGCCTGCGTATATCGCGCTCATAAGGAACATGAAACGTGACACCTCCAATATATCATCAAACACCTACGGCTAATATTGAGCAAGAACTGCTTCGTATGCTCTCGCTACAAGGGTGGATGGGGACTATTCCCACCATTTTATTGCTTTCTGTCATTGCCAGTTTTGCCTCAGAATACTTTCCCCCAACTTACTGGGCAACTTGGCTCATTATTGCCAGCTGCTTTCTATTAGCTCGTGCCGCGCTGCTTATTCAACTACCCAAATTAACACAATATTCTGAACAATTTCGTGTCAAGATTGTTGTTTTTGGCAGTGTGATTAGCGGGAGTCTTCATGCATTCTCATTTATATTTTTCTTTCCTGAGCTTAACGACTATCAGCGTGCAATTCACAGCATGATTATCATGGGTATTGGTTCAGTGACAATTATGACAACTGCTGGATTTCTACCTATATCGCTAGCCTATATCATACCCACTGGGTTATCTTCTTCCTCTATGTGGGTCATAACTACCATACAAAGTAATGGCGATCCGATTGGCTACATCGTGGCGGTCATGTTATTTGTAAGCAATATAACAATGTTAGTGCTATCGAAAGAAAGTTTTAGCCTCATTAAAGGTTTCTTTTCAATCCGAAACCAACAAGAATCACTAAATCATCAACTACAAGAGGCTCTACAAACAGCGGAAAGTGCCAGCCGTGCAAAAACCCGCTTCCTTGCATCCGCAAGTCATGATTTACGCCAACCTATTCACGCCCTATCACTTTTCAGTGGCGCACTTTCGCGACGAACCCTTGATAAAGAAAGTCGAGAAATTGCAGAGCACATGGACATCGCGCTACAGTCTTTAGTTTCACACTTAGATTCTTTATTGGATATTTCTAAACTTGACGCTGGCATTGTACAGGCCAATATTACACCGTTCAATTTACGCTTGATGGGAGAGCGTTTGCAAAGCGAGTTTATTCCTGTCGCTAGTGAAAAAAACCTTAAAATGTGGTTCGACTGTGTTGACGATGCTTATGTTGAAACAGATGAGTTTTTACTTGATCGTATCCTTCGAAACCTGCTCGCCAATGCCATTAAATATACACATTCCGGTAGTGTTGAGTTAAGTATAGAAAATCTGGAGCACACTCATCGAATTCAAATATCAGATACGGGCCAAGGTATCCCCAAAAATGAACAAAAAAGAATATTTGAAGAGTTTTATCAATTAGACAATCCTGAACGAGACAACACACAAGGGTTGGGGTTAGGGCTGGCGATTGTAAATCGCCTGATAAACCTTCTCGACATTAACATAAATTTAGAATCCAACATTTCCACCGGCACCTGCTTTACACTTACCTTAGCTAAGTCTCATAAAATCCCAACACCTAACAAGGCCCTACCCCCAACTCGGTTTTCTTGGCAGGGTATAACAGCCCTAGTCATCGATGACGACCGCGAAGTTGGCCTTGGCATGAAAGTATTATTGGAAGGTTTAGGCTGCCGTATACTACTAGCGGATGGAACAGAATCCGCAATTCATATGGTAAAATCCACACGCCCCGACGTTATACTTGCTGACTTCAGGTTACGAGGAAATGATAATGGCATATTGTCTATTCACACAATTCATAAACTGTATCCCGAATTGCCTGCGATTTTAATCAGTGGTGACACGGCTCCCGAACGACTTCTCGAAGCCAAGCAAGCAAACATCAAAATGTTACATAAACCTGTATTGGTTGAAGAGCTGGAACAGGCTATAGCTACATTATTTAAACACAAAGACATCCATCAAGAAGCTTGCCTTGAGGTTTGATTATTATTAAAGAGATATCCTATGCCCGACCGATCCACGACTTGGATATCACAAGGTTTTGAAACCTTTATTGCCAACCAAACCGCTATATTTGACTACGACATCGTTATTATCGGCAGTGGTTATGGCGGGGCCATCGCTGCATCTGAACTAGCTGGACTAAAAAATCACGACGTTCCCCTGCGTATTTGTGTGTTAGAGCGTGGTAACGAATATTTATCTGGAATGTTTCCGTCCAACACATCGGACTTGCCAAAACATATACACATCTCAGGCTCCAAACAGCCAAAAAATCAAAACCAACAAGATGGTCTATTTGATTTACATACTAGCCCTAACCTAAACACGTTGGTAGCCAATGGATTGGGGGGAGGATCCCTGATTAATGCGGGCGTGATGGTAGAAGCCAGGCCTTCAGTATTTGACCATCGCTGGCCAAGAGAATTACAACACGGCCATACAGAAAGCCTTTTTTCTGGTTACTATGAATCGACTAAACAGCTGCTTGAAGCCAAGGATAACCACGGTGACAATACAATTGAGCGCCATCAACGTCACCAGCAAGAACCATTAAAAAAACACCAAGCTCTTAAGCGGCTCGCAACACAGGATATATCGAATAGTACACCATTACACTTTTCTTCTGCTCCACTCACCATAGCGCTAACGGAAAAGGCTAATAATACGGGAGTTAAACTTCAAGCGTGTAATCTATGCGGGGATTGTGCCACCGGTTGCAACCAGGAAGCAAAAAACTCGCTGGATACTAACTTGCTTGTTAAAGCCTTCCAACAAGGTGTTGATATTTACACTGGCGCCACTGTTCGTAACATCCAACCAATCAGAGATACAGTTAACGATACAACAGATGGCTGGTGTATCAACGTTGTACATACCAAAAAACGTTTACGAAAACGCGAGGGCTCCCCGACAAAAATTCTCGCAAAGAAAATAATCCTTGCAGCAGGCGCTCTTGGATCTACAGAAATCCTTATGCGCTCACAATCCGAGCATTTAACCTTTTCCGATCAACTCGGCAAAAGGTTTTCTACCAACGGGGATATGTTAAGCGCCATATTCAACCAAAAAAAAGCTGTAAACGCTGTCACTAATGAGAACACAGCACTCAACAATAGGCACATTGGCCCGACCATCACCGGTATGATTGATTTAAGAGATAACAAAATACCGGTACTAATTGAAGAAATAGCAGTTCCAGGCTCGTTGCATCAAGTATTCAAAGATGTAACCACAACATTAAATAGTGTATCTAATTTAACGACAGTGGATACCGAAATTCACACCAAGGGGCAGCCACAAAAAGATCCTCTAGCAGTAGATAACAACACCATAAAACACACCGCAGCTTACGTATTAATGGGAGATGATGGGGCGCTAGGTTCACTACAATGGCATAAGGATAACAGTAATGATGGAATTCAAGTAAATTGGCCATCCCTTTCAAGCCACAGCCTTTTTAATAATCAAATAAATACGTTAAAAGGATTGCTAAAAACATCTAACGTTGGGGGAACACTACTTACCAATCCGATGTGGAAACTAACATCAGCACCGCAAAAAAACAAAGGGCCTTTATTAACAGTACATCCACTTGGAGGTTGTGCAATGGCCGATAATGCCTCCTTAGGTGTCGTAAACCATCTAGGTCAGGTATTCAATTCTCAAAGCAGAACAACCACTCACGAAGGGTTAGTTGTTCTTGATGGTGCGATTATCCCCTCTGCCCTAGCGGCCAATCCGGCCTTAACCATTGCAGCAGTATCCCTGCGTGCCATTCAACTTCTCATAAAGGCCTGGGGCTTAACATCACCTACACCGCAAAAAACGCAGAAATGTCACCTCACACAACGGCCAGTTTATTCTCACACTGCAACCGAGACATCCGCCAAAAACAAACCATCAATTCCGACGCGAATAGAAATCACGGAACGTCTCTCTGGACAAGTCACACTCACCGATATACATCAACAACCTCTAGACTGCACTATAGACCTTACATTACGTTTTAATGATTTTTCTATTCAAGATATTGTTCATAATAAACAACGAAAAATCACCGTAAAAAACAACCCATCTAGCAATGCATCCATTAGCCAACTCCGAATACTCGAACGAAAAGTGTGGCACCAACTAGCACTGAAAAATGCAGACGAAAGTGAATTCGATCAACATGCACTTTTAGTCAGCCCAATATCAGGAAGCTTGAACATATTAACAAGAGAAGCGTCAACACCCTCCACTCGTGTCACTAGAGCTATTTGGCCTTGGTTGCGCAATAGAGGGTTGAGAGAGCTGTGGCAGTTAATAACACTAAAGCCATCTCAAAAACATCCTTCAATATGGAAAATCAAAAAAGATTTCATATCACTATGTTTGAATAAAATAAGTGATATGAAATCAATAATTACACGAGCCGGCGAAGTCCGTACATTTGACTATCAACTACAACTGCAAAAGCCTAAATCCGGTTGGCCAACACAACTCAGTGGCTTCTCCCCCTCTGCCTCAGAAATCAGCATCACAGGCCTAAAGCGCATCACGTATAAGCCGCATGCTAATCCATTACGCCAGCTTCTAGACGTTCATCTTAAAACATTTCCAGGATTACAACCCGCTCGTCACCAACCAAACAAAACATCAGCATTTTTGCGCTTAGACTCCCGTTTTTTGGTACAAAATAAGGAACCACTCTTACAAATAGTTCAACAGGAAAATCAGCCATCCGCTCTGATTGACATAGCTGCATTATCTCAACTTTTTCTTCGTGTCATACTCAACATACACAAACTAAGCCTCCATTCAGCAAAAGCCCCATTGATCCGTACAGCTCGCCGCCTACCTAGCACGATTCAAGGCCTGCCTAACCCAACGATAACTAATCTTACAATTGATAGTATTTCAAAATCCAAAAGGCTCAATGTAGCAACAACAATCCGCCTTACACACTACTCAAGAAAAAAAACATCACAAACAAAACACACTAGTCCTCCACCAATTGTCATGATTCATGGTCATAGTGCAAGCGGAACAACCTATACTCACCATTCACTGAATCCTAGTTTGGCTCAATATTTTGGGGAGAAAGGTAGAGACGTCTGGGTTATCGACTTACGTACCAGCAGCGGCTTAGCAAGCGCCTTACACCCTTGGTCATTTGAAGACATCGCCTTTGCAGACATTCCCGTTGCCATCAATCACATATGCATCTCTTCGCAACACCAAAAAGTGGATATCATTGCTCATTGCATGGGCTCCTCAATGTTAAGTATGGCGATATTAGCCACTCCTAACGTTGAGGATAGATATTATCAAGAACGGATAGCATTACCGAATCGCATCAACAAAGTGGTGCTCTCACAAGTTGGCCCTAACGTTGTATTTAGCGCAGACAACATGTTAAAGGCATACATACTCGACTATTTCCGACAAGCAATGCCATCAATAACATACAATTCCCAACGATCAACCTCACCTTCCAACAAAGAAAATGTTTTGGATCACATTCTTTCAATATTACCATACCCTGAAGATGAGAGAAAATTGGAAAACCCGCTCCTTCCCTGGGCCTACAAACATTATACCGACACTCGGCGTCGACTAGACGGCATTTATGGCCAAACATTCAAGCTTTCAAACATATCTAAGAATACCCTACAATATATTGATGATTTCTTTGGCCCCATAAATTTAAAAACCCTTTCACGCGTCACCCAATTTGCATTTCACGAACAAGTCACAAATAAATACGGTGAGAATGTTTTTTTATCCAACGAGAATCTCAAAAAGCATTGGAAATTTCCAACGCTAAGTATTCATGGAAGTGATAACGGGGTTGCAGATATATCAACCCTTAATCGAATGCAACAAACCATGGCCGCTGCCGGCTGTGATTATCATACAGAAATATTACAAGATTTTGGTCATCAGGACTCCCTGATAGGTAAAAATTCTTTAATCAACTTTCATAAAATATCTGCATTTCTTGATAAAGAACACCCAACAAAATGTAACGATGTAGAACATCCTCAGCGATTTCATTGTGAAACCCCTTATTCAGGCCCCGTAATTAGCACACTTTCAACGTCTAACAAAATAGGAGTTAGCCTAGGAGTTAACCCTCAAAGAATGCGTCCGGATTTTATTCTATTTATCGCTATTAATATAAATAGGAACAACATTGAACTGGCAAATTTCGATATACCATTCCACCATAATCTATCAATAACATTTGCGACCCCCATACAACAAAATTGGATAAAAACTGAATTATCTATCTCAACTCAACTTGATAATGCTGATGGTATTTTGGTATTGCTGCTCGATGATCAGCAAATACATTGGGACGAGATATCATGCCAATCCTGTTTGCCCGACAATTTGCTGGATCTTCTTGATAAGAACAGCAGCACCAATAACAAAATAAAAAGCACACCTGAAACAAAACAAATATACCAATATTTGCAATCAAATGTATTAAGCGAACGTTTCACCCAATCAATCAAAGATGTTCTTAAACAACCCAAAAACACTCTTGAAACAGCCATTATTCAATGGCCCAAAAGGCCCCATCCACAGCAGAACGAACAAGAAACACAATTCGCTCTCGCTGCTTGTCAATACCCGGCTGGTATGCTCGACAAAAAACTTGCTTATGCATCATATGAACGTCTTGCAAAACGTTTGGATAGAAATATAACCTGCACGCCAAAAAACCTAACACCAAAATTTATTTTATTAATGGGAGATCAGGTTTATACCGATGCCAGTGCTGGTTTATTTGATCCAACAGATAGCCATGACCGATACACTCGGCCCTACCATAAGTGGTTATCTCAACCAGCGGTTAAATCCGTCTTTCGACGACTTCCAAGTTTTATGATGTTAGATGATCATGAAATATTAGATAATTGGGATCGTTCTGAATTAACACTTGGGAATGCCAAACTATTTCAATATGGGAAAAAAGCTTACCTAAATTTTCAACGAAATTTACATCAAACACCGCAGTCAAATGGTGTCAATGTCAATGATATTCCACTTTGGTATTCTTTCGAACAACAGGGCTTTGACTTTTTTATGTTAGACACTCGTACTGAGCGAGACGGGCGCAGTATAAAAAGTAATGACAGCTCTCACCATATAAAACCACTTATGGAAGCAAAGTTAGTTTCTGACATTCAATTTCAGATGCTTATAGACTGGTTGGAAAAAACTAAAACAAACACTGACAAACCTCGCTTTATCACATCTGCGTCAATGTTATTGCCACGGCGGTTACACAGCAGAGGCAATAGTAATACGAACCATAGTTACAGCGCAATTCACTCTGATGCCTGGGATGGTTATCCTAGTACAATGCACCAGTTACTTAAATATATTGCACTTAATAATGTTAAAAACCTGGTATTTCTATCGGGGGATGAACATGTATCTAACGTAACAACGATTGACCTAACTTTCCCATCAACGGTTCTAGAAAAAAACACCTCAACTCGTATTTACTCCATTCACAGCTCAGGGCTTTATTCCCCGTACCCTTTTGCGAATTCAAATCCAAACGACTTTGCGAAAAAGGACACCTTTAGCATTGGGGAAAGTAACATCCGATGCCAGGTATCCTCAACATTTTATCCTGGGGATGGCTTTGCTCTTGTCAGTGCATACAAAATGGAAGAAGCCTGGCACATCAGCAGCAATTTTAGCCGCGCCGGAAAAACGCCTGAATCCACTGAAGAAGTCATCTCTTGGAGCACTAAATTATAACTTAGTGAACTTGATAGCCGTCTTCGTTCATTAATTTCTTCGCTTTTTCAATATCAAGATCTTCAATAGGGGATGCCAGATAATAGGGAAGTTCGACTTCTCCATCGGTTAGTCGAACAATTTCACCATCTATCAGCCTTTCAAGAACAGAATGTAATGTCTTTTCCAAGTTTTCCGGCGGCATTGGATAATGTTTCTTTAAGTAGCTAATAAGCTCCTCGATAGTGTGTTTACCGTCAGCGAGGGATACAACAATCCCCATCCAATCATCCATAGGGCTAGTATTCTGGGGATGATGAATGTCGGCCAAAGCCACTTTGTTATCCTTTCGCGTAAAAACGGCAGAACGGTAAAAATATTGGCCATTGTTCATAAGCTAGATCACTTTTCTACAGAGCATTAAGGTAAATGGTGGTTTAAGAGTATAGCCTTGATATTCACGCTCTTAAACCTACGTTAATTGACAACCATCAAGCCTATAGCAATTAACCCCCCCTAAACCATTAGTTCTATTCCCTATATCTAATCAACTAATTCAATTTCTAGGCTTTCAAGTAAACTGACAGCTTCAAAACGACAAAACTTCGCCCCTTTAATACGATTGTCGTAAACATCAATGCTGTAGTTTGTTGATTCAGCAAAATTAGCCGATGTTAGGTTTGTCTTTCCAAACAAGCTATGCAAGAAGTCTGTACCGGAAAAATCCGCTTCATTAAAATTGCCTTCCCTAAAATCCACGTCGTGCACTTTACAATCTTCCAGCACTAATTCCTCCATCTCCAAGCCATAAAATGAGGAATCGTTCAAAATAGATTTATAGAATTTCACTTGTGCAAATGTGGTTAGATTTGGCCATGTTGCTTTTGTCCAATCAATACCAATGACTTTACACTCTTCAAATATCACATCTGAGAATTTGCTGTAAGAAAGTTTAGCAACACTTAGATTAGATTTAACAAAATGACAATCGATAAAAGTACACTTATCAAATAACACCTCGCTAAAATCACACTCGGTGAAGGTACAATCTTCAAACTCTTTATCAGTAACGGAACTTCCCGAAACATTAATCTTGTTAAATCGCTTGGATAAGTACTCATCTTCTTTATCAAAATTGTCCATTACGTCATCCACTGCCTTTATTCATGTAAGGATCATAAAATATTTTCATGTGATCATTTTTGTATGCGCAATTATAATACGTTTCTATTTTACAAGTCTTCTATTAGATGCCACAAAATTTAATATAGAAAAGTATATTCTCTTATATATCATCACCTTATCCACGAGACCTAAATACATTCCTTTCGACATCAGATATATTACGCCTTTTCTAGCAACAGTTTATCCCCGAATACCCCATTGCTGCGAATCCGGCGCCATGACACAATTCTGCCAGCCTTATTATTAAAAGAGATCACGGTAGCAGACATCATGACAACCACATTAGACCACACCATAACACTGCCTTGCGGCGTCATATTAAAAAACCGTATCCTTAAGTCAGCTATGACCGAAGGCATGGCTGATAGGAACGACCACGCGACACAGCGTCATGCTACGTTATATAAACGCTGGTCAGAAGGTGAGGCAGGATTGCTTATTACCGGTAACGTAATGGTTGATGCCCGTTATCTTGAGCGCCCCGGAAACGTTTGCGTAGAGAACTCCGATGATCAATCACACCTAAAACAATGGGCAATGGCGGGTCAAAGCAACGGCAATCAATTATGGATGCAAATCAGTCACCCCGGTAGGCAGGTTGCAAAAATCGTATCTAAAACGCCACTAGCGCCTTCTCCTGTACAATTAAAACTCGGTGGATATTTTGCAGAACCTCGCGCGCTACTGGAAGATGATATTCAAGATATTATTTATCGCTTTGGAGTCACTGCCTTAGGTGCAAAAAACTCTGGATTCAGCGGCGTACAGATACATGCCGCCCATGGTTATCTGATCAGTGAGTTTCTCTCCCCTGTGGTTAATCAACGCAACGATCGCTGGGGTGGAAGCCTTGAAAATCGTGCACGTTTTTTGCTAGAAATTGTTAGAAAAGTTCGGAATAATGTTGGCAGTGAATTTCCGATATCGGTAAAACTTAATTCTGCAGATTTTCAAAAGGGCGGCTTTACCTTAGAAGAATGTGTTGACGTCGCTAAGATGCTTGAAAACGAAAAGATTGATTTGTTGGAAATATCTGGCGGCACCTACGAACAAGCCAATATGTTTGGTACTACTGAGGCGACGAACGACACCAATCAACCCAAACGAGAAAGTACCAAACAACGAGAAGCCTATTTTTTAGATTATGCAAAAACTATTCGTGCTGCAGTAAAAACACCTTTTGCTGTCACCGGAGGTTTTCGTTCAGCAGATACCATGCGAGAAGCCTTGCTAAATAACGAAGTAGATATTATCGGTTTAGCGCGTCCATTTTGCGTGGAACCAGATTTACCAAAAAAATTAATGCAAGGAAAAATCCAGCATCTTCACCCTTATGAAAATACATTACAGTTTGGCAATGGTAAATTGGGAGTTAACAGCCCTTACAAAATGATCTCAATGATGAATGTACAAGCACAAGTATCTTGGTTTTCACATCAAATATACCGACTTGCAGAACACAAAGAACCCAATATTAATGCAGGACTAAAGCGAAGTTACTTAAAACAAATGTTTAATGAAGTCCGTATTGCGACCAGCAGAAAAAGAGCGTAAATAGCCACAAAAACAATAAAGCCGGTTATGCGAATGACTATGTTGATTTTCTTCAATCCCTTCCTCTACCGGCCTTATCTCTTCTTCTTTTCATCTCACCATTAAATCTGATTCACTATCACATCAGGTAATATCCGTAACTGCTGGGTGAATAGACGAGGGTCGCCATCATACCCGTTACTGAAGAAAAAGCTAAAGACAAATCCAAAGAACCCTTCTTCAGGAAATCCATCAATACTATACCCCACATTAGGCAACTGCCCTGGGAAACGCTCTGGCAAATCCTCGATAAATTTATCATCATCATAAATCAAACTTAACGGTTCATTAGTACCACCAAGATAATCAAAATACGTCAGTATATCCAAATTCTTTTTCGTTGATATCCATATCCAACGGCCTTCTTTTTCATCTACACCCGCCTCAATCATGCTTTTTTCGATATCGCCAACTTCGCCATCAACGATGCCAGCTTGAAGTGGACCTGATGCGGTACGCACAGAGGCTCCCAGCAACTGATTTGCATCTATCGAAATGGCTACTGAAGACTTCGCCATCATAGAGCGTCGAGTTTCAGGCATCATCACTCGAGCATCATAAATCACTGATTGAGGATAGTGATGCACTTGCATACTAATTAACATCATTGGCAAACCAAACATCCAAACGGTTAATTCCATTTGTGTCGTTGTGCGAATAGGCCCAACTCTCTCGCCTGCTGGTGTGGCAACAATATGTTTATTATTGAGGCTTATGGATGTCAAATTCATCACAACATCCGTTTCCATCCGAAACTTCAAACCATCAATAGGATTATCTTCTCCCTCATAACCTGTTATCGATAAGTCTTTCCAATTAATATGATTATCTTGATTGTAAGACAAGGAATAGAAGTCCGTCTCAACAAGAGCTTCTTCTGAGCTATAACGTACATATTGCTCATCTGAACGTAATCGAGAATTTTCCATCAAGTATACATAGCGAGTGATACCGTCACGTCCAGTAACAGATAATTCCGCTAACGGCGTTCCATCAAAACGCTGCGCCTTAGACTTTCTTTCACCCGCATCCTTATAGAGAAACAACAATTTGTCTTGGTCATCCAATACACCCTGCGTCCCAATAATAGGAACATCCCAACCTTCAAAGAATATCGCGCCTCCTTCATTATATTCATCAAATTGATAAGGAATTGGCTCCATTTCATCATCAACGATAGCAGCAAGGGACAATGTATCAATCGATTTCCCCACTGCTGCTGCAATATCACGCCCATCGAGCATAATCGATTTGAAAGCTTCGATATCTGCCAACGGCTGCATTGCATTTACGGAAAAAGAAGAACTCAATACAGAGATCGACAACAAAACACTGACAATGGCATGTTTAACACTATTTTTTTTCATTATTATTTACCTAAATAATCGAAGCTTTATCTTTCTGATGAAACGCTGCCTTACTGATGGAACGTTGTGGTGTCGTTTATATTTGCGCGGCCAACACGAGCATTATTAATTCGGTTTTCGTTATCAGGATATCCAAAAGAAATACCGAATAGCAGATTAAGTGAATCATCAATACCCAACATTTCTTTCACTATATCCGCATGAAAACCCAACGAAGTTTGAGGGCAGCTCCCTAGTCCATGCGCCGCTAACGTTAACATTAGCGTTTGTGCATACATACCCACATCAACCGCTTCTCGTAAATCAAAGTGCGATGGCAAGAACAAAAATGCGGCATGAGGAGCCCCAAAAAACTGATAGTTCTGCATAAACACTTCTTGGCGACGAGATTTCTCTTCTCGTTTAATGCCAAGCGATGCGTACAACTGATTGGCAGCATCATATTGTCGATCTTGATAAACACCGGGATACTTTATATTGTACGGAAAATCTAAGTGTGTTTCCCCAGTCTTAGCTTGCTTAGGTAAAGCCTCTCGCATTGCATTAAGTGTTTCTCCACTTGCAACATGTACCATCCAGGGTTGAGTATTACAATTTGATGGGGACTTCTGCGCCAAAGTAAATATTTTTTCCAATAGAGGCTGAGCAATAGGTTTTTCCATATAAGCACGTACAGACCGTCGCTCTGTAAGAATACTTTCTATGCTACTGGCCAACGTGTCAAAATCACTCATTTTTTGTCTCTCTACGTAATATCACAGCTTATCTTTTGGCTTAAACGTTAACTAGCATATAGATAAACATCACTTTCTAATGTTCTGGTAATTTTACCCTGCTCCATTAAACGATGGATATGCGCTAGACACTCACCAACCGCCAGGTAATTTTGAAACGAATCAAATTCTTTTTCAAACAACAGATTAGTAATGACTTGAGCATTCTTAGGTATATCACAAATCGCTACTATTTTTTCTAATCGTTCTTCATGATGATCAATTACATCACGTAACCGCTGCTGAACACCATAAAAAGGTAGTTCATGAGCAGGCAATACCAG
>CAJXXT010000026.1 GCA_913063495.1 uncultured Gammaproteobacteria bacterium
GTGCGTATTTGTCACCGTCTGCCAACGATCCGTTGCAATATTCCAACCAGATTCTGTACGACGGCAACTTAAATCCAACACCAAACGTTCAACACCAGTTTCCCGTTTTATCGCTTCCAGCCGATCTGAGGATAGCTGGCCACTTTCAAACAAATAGGAGGTGACAATAACTTGAGATGCTCCTGCTTCCAGAAACTGCGCTGCATTCTCGTTATTTACACCACCACCAAACTGCAAACCTTGAGGCCAGGCAGCCAGTGCGTTTAAAGCTTCCTGCTTATTGCCTGGTCCCAACGCAATCACATGCCCCCCCGTCAAAGCCTTGTATCTATAGAGCTCAGCATAGTAAGCTGCATCGTAAGGGCTAACATAGTTAGTGTCTGCACCTTGATCGTTAAGACTGCCACCTACGATCTGCTTTACCTTGCCTTCGTGTAAATCAATACAGGGACGAAATTGACTCAAAGGAAACCTCTTGTTCATACCTAGTGTGTTTCACTGCACGTTGACCGTACAGAGCGGATTCAATGCGCACATTATAACCCAATAGATAAGCAACTGCCTGCTTTAGAGATAGGTAGTTTTACCCAGACATGTAATAAGAATATTTTAACCCAGGCATCACTAGGCCAAGGGGCGATAAATGAGAAAAATAAGCTGTACGCACATCAATCAAAAAAACTAAGCTCTACGCTTCTGAAATTCCTGCAATCCATTCCTAGCTTATCCAGTGCAATAATCACTTGTATGGATTCTTCTTCTGTAAAACCACCATGCTGAAAATCAGCAGAATTTAGTTTAATACCTATCGGAAAATCAGGACCAACTTCTGCACGAATAGCTCGATACACTTCTTTAACAAAGCGCATTCGATTTTCGATGGAGCCACCCCATTCATCCTCCCGACAATTATGAAGTGGTGACAGAAACTGATTTACCAAGTAACCATGGGCTCCATGAATCTGCACTCCGGTAAACCCTTCATCTTTTGCAAATGCTGCAGCGTAAGCAAACTTTTCAACAATGCTTTTAATCTCTTGCTCGGTTAACTCTCTTGGCTGATTAAAAAACGCATCCAAACCTTTCGCCAAAGGAATCGCAGAAGGAGCAACAGGATCTGGGTTAATCGCATTCGGTGATTGTTTTCCTGGGTGGTTTAGTTGCACCCAACAATCCGTATTATTGGCGGTAGCCGCTGATGCCCACATGGCAACTTTTGATGCATCCGTCTTTTCGTCAAAAACAACGTTACGAGGCTCACCTAACGCGGTTCTGTCCACCATTACATTACCCGTTATCAACACACCAGCACCGCCCAAAGCCCACTGCCGATATAACCCGACGAGTTCTTTACTCACCTGATGATCTATTGTTCCTAACACCTCACTCATGGCAGATTTAAAAAAACGGTTTTTGACCTCATGACCACAAGGCAACCTCAGTGGTTGTGCTAATATACTACCCATTATGAATGTCCTCCTTTAACGACAATGCGGATTTAGGTCGGCACTGACAGGCCAACGTTAAACCCCGCTCCAATTCTCCTGGTAAAATCCCCGGTGTTCCATCTAAAACCAATTCGCTAAGGCCACCCGTCACTTGCATCATGCAACAACCACATTGACCAACACCGCAGGCATGGGGGATTTTGATACCCTCTTGTGAAGCGGCTTGCAATACGGTTTGATTTTCTGCAACGTCAAACTCATGACAAGAACCATTAGCTAGCACGACATTCACTTTATGTATGGGGCCCTCTGGCTTAAGCATGGTTTGGCCAAACTCTTCTACCGATACCTGTTCGTTTTCAACCCCAAGTTTTTGAAGTGTGCCCACCACGATATCTTTCATCACCTCTGGGCCACAAATAAAATATTGCCCATTCAAAACATCTTCATCAGTTGCAAACATGTTTATCAACTTCTCAGCCGTTAAATACCCGATTTCACCCTCCCAATCTGCATGTGCTTTTTCAAAAACATTGGTAACACTAAATCTACCAGGGTAATTTTCCAACAACTTATTTACCTGACGTAAAAACATAACATCACTGATTGAGCGATTGGCATAAATCAAGTGGACCTTTGTGTCAGCACAAGCTTTTGAGCAAGTTCCCAAAGCGGTTTGTGCTATAGAAATAATAGGGGTGATACCGCTGCCACCGGCAATCAACGTAAGCAACTTAGTAGGTTTTACGGTATAGGGGTCAAACCTAAAGTCGCCGAATGGCCCTGCTATGGTTAGCTCATCACCTACACATAATTCATCATTAAGGTAGGTTGAGAGAAGCCCCTTTTCTACCCGCTTCACCCCGATGGTTAGTTTCCCTGCACGAGGTGATTCACAAATTGAATAACAACGGGTCACTGACTCTCCATTTAACAACTTCGTTACTGTGACATACTGACCTGCTTTAAAAGGTAGGTTTTTCCCGTTCATATGTTGGAAAGTAATGGCGACCGAATCCGCTGTTTCCTGGTGAACCTTTTCCACATGCAACGTAAATTTACCAACACCATCCACACTACTAGGCTCTTGCGCATAAGGGGACTTTCCAAACCCTGGTAACTTATCTGAAAACAATCCCCCTAAAAACAACGAGCCTGAAAACAAATGCTCTATAGGTGCGTTCTTCGTTTCTAACTCAGGTCGTACGATAGTAAATACACGTTCATAGTTGTACCAAGTCACACGAGGGTACAAATGATGAACATGATGATAGTTCTGCCCTAGCGTCAGATATTTTAGACCTGGAAATAAATAGCTACGTGTATTTTGATAACGTCCCTGCTGACGTGTTGGCATATGTGGAATCCAATCAAATACCATTCCAAGAATATAACTCGTTAAAAAAGCAGGAATGATACCGATCATGAGTAACTCAACCCAATAACCCGAAGCAATTAACCCAATACTTATCGCCAAAGTAACACCGTAGTAAAGCAACGAGCTTTTCTGCGTTTGGGCGATGACTGGGTCATCTTTAAATCGAGTGTTAGCCAGATAGATATAATTCAGCGCAAGCGTCAGCGCTCGAAAGTTAGCTCCCCACAAATTATTGCCAGACACCCAATGGTCAGGGTCACGATCAGGGTCATTGGTAAATGCATGATGATAGTCGTGTATCTTGGCAAACAAACCAAACGGAATAATAAGGAAAGGTACGGTTACACTCCACCCCATAAGTCGCTCCACAGGTTTCATCCCCTTCACTTCGTGGGCGATATTGCCATGACCTGCTTCATGGGCAACTGTGAAGGCTAAATACAGCAACAACGTTGATAACAAGGTACCCACAGGAACGCTTATTGTGCCTGTGAAGACCGCGGCAATCATTCCAGCGTAACCAATGACAACACCAACAAAAAGTACGATGGTGCCCCAAGCAATACCTTCTGCGAAATGGGTCCAATCTACAGGCGGCTGGCTAACTACCTCGGCTGAAACCTTAGCATTCATACTCTATCTCCAAAAACTGATCGCTTTTATTGTTTTGTGATAGCTAATGTAATGTTTTTAGAATCAATCTCTTATCTTTTAATGCCACTTGTTTATCATTTTATGCCATTATACTGAGCACGCTAACACCAAAAGCAAGGCACACCAGATTGAGCTTTACGATGAATACACCTTATATAAATACAAGCTTTCTAAGAGGGTTTAGCGCGATAGTACTTGCTAAGGGAGGTTCACCCTCGAAGCTCTATGAATCTGTCGGCTTAGATAAAGATATATTTATCGAAGAGAGCCTACTTATTCCGTTCGACAAATTTATCTACCTTCTGGAAGCAGCAGCTAATCAGTTAGACTTTCCAGACATCGCCATGCAGCTTGCTCGACAACAAGACATGATGATCCTCGCCCCTTTAAGCTCTTTGCTCAATCGTTGTAACAATGTCTTTGAAGCCCTGGAGGTTATCCTTAAGTACCTAAAGATATTGGTATCAGGGTATCGGGTAGATATCCAGGTACAGCAAGAATGTTTAACTATCACGTTTGATGTGGAACTCCCCCACATTCAAGAATCCGTTCAATATCAAGATTACGCAATGGCAAGTGCGGTAGCCATACTTCAAGGTATGCTGGGAAAATCTCACCCCATCAGAGCCTGCTATTTTTTACGCAGCGAAAGAAACGAAAATCGAATTTCCGAATACTCTCGCTACTACGGCTGCCCCGTTGCCTTTAACTGTCGGACCCTTTCTCTGACGGTAAACAGTTCAGTTTTGGATCAGGATATTGGGAACCTTATTAGACAAATAAACGCAAAAATCAATAGCGCATTATCTTCTTATAATGAGAGTATTATTGATCAAGTAACAAAAGTAATCAGTTTTTCATTGGCGAATGGTAGCAGCAACATTAAGGATATAGCGACAGCCATGAACTACAGTCAGCGCACACTTCAGCGAAAATTAAGTGAGCACAACACCTCATACAGAGCCCTTCTCGATTCCGTTAGGTTTAATATGGCAAATCAATACCTCAAAAACACCTATTATCGGTTAACCGATATTGCAGCACTGCTTTGTTATAACAACCTAAGTTCATTTAGTCGTAGCTACCATCGCTGGAGCGGTGTTTATCCAACAGAAATCCGAAAACGACTGTATTCAGCTGAAGTTGAAAAACAATGAAACGCTCAATGCAGCAAACAATACACCCGACAAAGTCTGCCAAAGCAACAATGGGTTATGATCACGTAAAGCACTGTTATAACGCTTTTTATATTTTGGATTTGGATGCTGCAATTCATGCAGAAACTCTGACACATCACCATAGCGGCGAGCAGGGTCATAACGTAAACCTTTTTTTACCGCACCATCGATCCAGATAGGCACTAGCGGATTAAGTTCGTCACATGGTATATATTTGGTTCTTATATAAGCCTTGGCAGTGCGGCACTCATTCAGCTTTCCTGCAAAGGGTTCCTTGCCCGTCAGCATTTCATAAACAATCACCGCAAGCGAAAAGATATCCGACTGCGTGGTACTTTTTCCTTCTAATACTACTTCTGGCGCAGAGTAACCGGCCGTCCCTAATATGCCATGCCGCTCAAGTGGTGTGGCAATTTCAGCAATACCGCTGATAAAACAGGACCCGAAATCAATAATTTTTACTTCGCCATTTTTATCAATCATGATATTACGAGGTTTAATATCTTGGTGCAGAGTTTCTCGACGATGCAATGCCCTTAAACCTTTGACAATCTGTTCAACCAAATAAATAACATCTTGAACAGCGGGCTTAGGGTTTTCTTTTATCCATTGAGCTAAGGTAACACCATCAATAAACTCTGTTAGATAATATAAGAACGTCTTAGCTTTGTTTGCTTCAACCACCTTAACAACATGAGGGTTGCTGATTCGACAGCCTATCCAGCTTTCAGTGATAAAGCGTTCAATATACGTTGGTTCGTCTTCAAAGTTTACAGAAGGGGTTTTCATGCAATAGCGCTTACCGCTCGCTACATCGCTTACCACATAAACCTGACTTCGGCTGCTAGCATGTATTTCCTTTTCAATACGATAGCCATCCAAGATCATGCCAGGACTCAATTCGGGAGGGAAAGGTAGCTCTGTAAGCTTCTGACAAACGTCCTGCATACTTTGTATCGGTAGCTGGTCAACTCGCAACACTTGGCAACTAAGGTTGTCGCCGCTGTTATTGTTAAGCGCTTGCTGAATCAGCGTTTCGCAGCATTGTTCATAGTCTTCATCGGTAGAGTGTTGAGCTGCTAGCGTTAAACAAGCACGTATATCCGCATCCTTAACAAAGTCATGAATACCATCAGTACTTAAGAAGAAGACATCATTAACTTCTACCCCAATGCTACGGTAATCCACATCCAGTGCCACATCCAGGCCCATCGCTCTAGACAGATACGATTTATCACTACTAATAAATGTTGTGTGATCACGCGTCATTTGTTCCAGGTCACCGTTGCGTAGGCGATATATGCGGGAGTCACCAACATGAAAGATGTGAGCTGTATGGGATTTAAATATGATGCAGCTAAAGGTGCTAACGTAACCTTTTTTTGCATCAGTAAAGTGACGACCTTGCCCGAAAAGCCAGCGATTTAACGCGGTGAGCACTTGGGAAGTGGACTTCTTTACGCTCCAGGAATCGGGCGTGGAATAGTAATCTGACAGAAAATTATGTACGCAGGTTTCACTGGCTTCTTTACCCGCTTCTGCCGCACTAACACCATCAGCAATCACCGCTACAGCACCCTTATTGCTGAGTACACTACCTTTAGGAATCCGAATGCCAATAGCATCCTCATTGTCAGGTTTGACCCCTGCGACAGAGCGCTGGCCCACGGTAAAGGTTAGCTCACCATCAGCATGCAGTCCTGACATCAATTTCTCCGTATCGATCGTTCATCAAGAAGGCCCAATTAATAAGGAAAAAAACCTCCTTTTTAATTGGGCCTGACGTTTAGGACTAGTGCACTTCGATTAACTGTACAGTCCCGTCTGGCATAATTTCTGCCATCGTACTGCTAGGTTCATCTAAAAACATTGAAGCAGCAGCGGCAAAGGCAATGCCGACAGCAATAGTCATGAAGAATACGGAAGGTGAGACCAAAGAGAATACAGTGAGGAATAAAACCGCGCCAATATTACCGTAAGCTCCAACCATACCGGCGATTTGCCCGGTGAGACGACGTTTAATTAAGGGTACAACAGCAAATACACATCCCGCAGCTGCGCCAAGGAAAAAGGAACTTACCATCATGACAGCTACAGCCATCGCGATAGGCCAGTCGCCGGTTATTTGCGACATGCCAAAGAATCCTATGGAGGCACCAGACAGTAATAAAACCAATGATGTTTTACGACCAAATTTATCACTAATAAAACCACCAGAAGGACAGGATAGTACATCAGTCACAGCAAAACAGGCACCAAACATACCGGCCAAGGAAATAGGAATCAAAAAAGTATCTCTGAAAAACAATGGTAGCATGGACACTACCGCCAGCTCAGAACCAAAAGTTACGGCATAGGCGATACTCAAGATAGCAACTTGTTTGAACTTATATTGCAGAACTTTTTCAACCGGTTTATGAAAAATTTCCCGATTAACTTTGTATATCTGACTGGCCTGGAACGTATAGATCGCCACCAGCACGGCGTATATGATATTCGCAGCTAAGTCACTTAATAAACCCAGCCCTGCGACTTTCCAAGTTAATACCGCAAGTGCGCCATACATGGGAACATTCATAACCAGATAGAAAAAGAAGTCGCGCTTGCTGGTGACTTCTAACCCACCAGACTTATTAGGTTTAAAATACGTTGAACCTACAGGGGTATCTCTTACTGAAACATAATAGACGCCCGAATAAATCAGTGCAATGACACCGGTTAACGCAGTGGCATAACGCCAACCATCATCCCCGCCAAACATTACGGCAATTGTGGGTAAAGAAACCGCAGCAACCGCTGAGCCGACATTACCCATACCTTTGTAGATACCTTCAGCCAATCCTAATTGTCGGGCTGGGTACCACTCACTGATCATACGGATACCGATAACAAACCCCGCACCCACAAATCCCATTAAGAAACGCGCTAGCGCTAACACTTCAAAACTTGTGGCGGTAGCGAAGAAGAAACAAAGGCCCGCCGTTGACACTAACATCGCAGTATAGGTTTTTCGTGGGCCATAAACGTCCACCAGCATACCGGTGATAATTCGTGCCGGAATGGTAAGGGCTACGTTGAGAATCAGTAGTGTTTTGATCTGTTGATCAGATAAGCCCATGGATTCTTGAATTGCTACCAAAAGAGGCGCATGGCTAAACCAGACCAAGAAGGTCACAAAAAAGGCAAACCAGGTGGTGTGTAAGATTTTAGCCCTACCCGTGAAGGAGAGAAAATTCGCTCTTAAGCTGGTGTCAGTCATTTTTACCGTTCCAAAAATATAAAATATTAACCTGGCACCTCTATAAGCAATAATGATGCCATAGAGCTAACTGTATGATTCCTCGCGTTTTTTAATGATTAATGGTGATTGCATGCACATTAATGGATCAGGCGTGCACCAACAAAGGCTGATACGGCTAAAGTTGCTGTGCATTATTAGGGTGTCCCTTTACCCTTTAATCCACGACCTCGGGTGCTTCTACGTCAATACCATCAGCCCCATCTACCGGACCAACGTCAATATTGATGATGTCGATTCCACCAGGAAGTTCATCAAGAATCTCTGGCATTTCCGGAGTCTCTGGGAAGTCTATTGGCACGCCTACGCTATGCCCCGTCCCGCCCATACCGCCTTCCTCTTCATCACCGCTTTGTACACCTAACCCCATTAATAAAGGTAATAGAAAGATAAAAATACATAGCGCGAATTCAAATCTAAAATGCATCATCGTTACCTCTATATTCATCTTCCACCCAAAAATACGAACCAAAATTAATTCGTCCAATCGCGGATTTTTTCCCACGATCCTTTTTTTGTAGTTCATTCGCTTTTGCATTCACAATTTTTAGGGTTTCCATGCCTTGTTTTTCAATTAAGGTACTAATGATGGAGATTGAATCTTCCGTTAGGTGATTATAAAAAACACTACGATCAAATTGAGGCGGTTGACCGCCAGCGAGATTATGAGCTCCAGCGGCAATGTGTGCATAGAGGTTTTTGCCAAAAAAGAAGGCTTTCTCATCAAAACCGGTTTCAGTAACAAAGGCTTCCGTTCGCAGCTCGATTAAACCTTCGTTATCTATTTGCACCAAGCCGTGGTGTAACCACTCTTCTAACACCACTTTAGTTCGTAAATCTTGCTTACTAATGGAGCTTACCAGTGCGTCAAAACCAATAATGTTGCCTTTGGTTGATTTTGGAAGATTTTTCGGTTTACCTTTATGCAAAAAGCGAGGATCTGTGATCCAGGCTGTTAGTATCTGGGTGCCAACCGAAATATTTTCCGGCATAACCAAACCGTCTTCAACGGGAATGCGTAGCCGTTTAACTTCTCTGCGATGTATTCCTGTGAGCATGCTGATTCTGGAGTCAGTTTGTTCTGCACCTGTCACTTGAAAGTCACTCTCTGCGACGTTAACGTAGATTGACTTTAATAGTTGGCTTATATATCCATGATTTATTTGATGACGAATCAGCAATTTCACCAAGGGACGAAATATCGCAACCAATGCCTTTACTAATGACTCTGGCGGCCCAGCGTCATTAGTATCGATTTTCTTTTTTAATTTTGCCATTCTGCAAATGACTCCTAAAAACAGTACTCAAAAAAAGTCTTCTAAAAAGAGTAACGCCATTGCGCTCCTAGTCCCCAGTCAGGACTAGCATCAGAGAACCCTTTTGTTGCCAGAAACGTAATATTATTCTGTGAATTGATTTTGTGGCTGAGGAAGCTAGTTACTTCTCTCACCCGATCTTTTTTAGGCTGTGATGGTTCGCGAAATTTAGCACTAACCCCAATGGTATTTAGATTATCTATCGCACCCAATCCGCCAACAACTAATTGTGACGTACTGTTAAGTTCGGTATTCCTGGGTTCTTTGCGAGATTTATAGCCCAACTCTGTCACTCCCCACCAACCATCAAAACCCCAATAAGCACCGAGTCGAAATTCTAAATCACGCTTACCAGTGCCTAATTTTTTTTTATGATCCGCCGTTGGAAATTTTATTCTTGCGGAGAGATTAAGATAGAGAGGGTAGCTCGGTAATTTTTTAAATCGATATTTAACACTAAGGGTTGAATCTGCTAATCCTGCTTCTTTAACAGAAGCTCGATTTTCCTGGGAGCCTTCTGTAATCACACCTTGATCACCGTCCAACCAGAGGTACCCGGTAGAGAGTTGATATTGCCATTGGTTATATTTATAAGCCAATGACACCGGAATCATATGAATAGCGGTATCGGTGCCCTTTCCATATTCGCCTTCTAGGCTATAGGTACCAATACTTAGCGCCCAAGGATTTTTGGCATAAGCCAAATTCACAAAAGGCGCAAATACCGTAATAAAAAATAGGGCTAGAGTGAGCAGGTACTTCATCAAATTCCTGGATTTCCGCTGTTGCCTTCTTTATGTACGTATTAATCTACGTACTAATTTACATTGCCACCTTACTTCCTCAGCTGTGGTTATGTACCCTGATGCATCGTAATGTGCAGTTTGTCCGTTTTTTGAAATTGATTTTCAGTTTAACGTAAATACCCATTGACGCGGAACTTTTTTCCGCATATTTTTATATTAGTGCGGAATTAAGTTCCGCAAAAAAATAACACCCAAACAGCCCAATCTCAACTGACCCGCAGTCACTTATCATTGAGATATACGGAGAATCAAGAGATGATCACCCATAAGCATACCTCACCCGTTTTAACGCCTTTTAGACCCTATTCCTTAGGTGTTGGGCTGTTAGGTCTTATCTTACTTAGCGGATGTGGCGGCGGTAGCAGCCAAGGTGACACACCGATAGAAGAGCCCGCACAAACATCAAGTCAACTAAACCGTGCACAAAATGACGCTGAATTTACGGTTTACTTGAAAGATGGTTTAAAAAACACGACTAAAACAGGCGGTTATATAGAATATACACCAGAGTTTCTTTCGCCTGTTGCGGTTGATGCGGTCGCCGAAAGCGCTCTTGATAGCGCAGAGGCGGCGGGCGATGCCGTGGCGGGGTTTGGTGAGTTCTCCTCTACCAATGTTGTCGAGGAAGGGGTTGATGAAGCGGATTTCATGAAATTTGACGGGGAAATTCTCTACGTAGTAGAGCAGCCCTCAAGCCCTATTTACTGGATCGCCGACGACGGTGCTGTTGCTACTACCGACGAGATACTACCTGCCCCCGAGGATCCTGGGCACGTTCAGCTATTTAAAACAACAACAAACCCTGCGACAACGGAACCAATATCCAATATTAACGTAGCAGGACCTAACGAAACCGTTTCAGGCATTTATTTACATGGGCAACGAGATACTAATGAGGCCTCAATGGTAAGCATTAGTACCAGCCGTCACTATGGATGGGGGTTTTGGGCGAATGAATCGGCTTGGACAAAAGGAGTAACGCGAATTCAGGTGACTGATGTTTCTGACCCATACTCTCCCGTTAAAAAAACAGAGTTTTCCTGGCATGGTTACTATATTGACAGTCGCCGCGTAGGGGATACGTTATACGTTGTCAGTCGGTTTACACCCTATCTCCTTGGGTTGGAGTTTTGGCCAAATACAATAGAAGCGGAAGCTCATAACAATCAACTGATTAATGATGCTACGTTAGAAGATCTGTTGCCAGACTTAACTATAAGTCGGGTGTCTAAAAATACGGTAAGTACAGTGCCGTTATTGACTTCTGGAGATTGTTTTCTTACCCCAAGATTTTCCAAAATCGATCACAGTGCATCAATTGTTACCATTACAGCGATTAACCTCAACAGTTTGGAGGTGCCCTCGTCAGTGTGTACCCCTGCATTTAATGGTGGGCTCTACGCATCAACTTCATCACTTTATTTAAATGAGACGTACAACTACTTGGAAAATCAAATAACGGCTATCCACAAATTCGACATCTCAGAGGAGGAAGTGGCTTATAAAGGTTCCGGGAATGTTAAAGGTAATATCGGTTGGCGTGGTGCAGGGTTCAGAATGAGTGAACATGAAGGTCAACTACGAGTTATTTCAACATCTTACTCAAGTGATTGGTCACCGCTTCATCATTTAACAATCTTAGAGGAAGCTCAAAATACCGTTTTAAGTTTAAAGACCATTGCTGAATTGCCTAATAGCGAAAATCCATCACCGATAGGAAAACCCAATGATGAGATATACGCCGTAAGGTTCTTTGGTAACAAAGGGTATGTGGTGACATTCGAGCGCATTGACCCTTTGTATATTTTAGATCTAGAAGACAGCTTACACCCCAAAATTGCAGGTGAACTGGAAGTGCCGGGGTTTTCTACCTACCTTCAATTGTTGGATCAAGATACGCTGCTAGGTATTGGAACAATAAACAATATCCCACAGATCAGTGTGTTTGATGTTAGTGACGCCAGCAATCCTTCTCTCGCTGATTCGATGGCCTGGGAAGGAGCAGGTACCACAACAGCTGCCAATTATGACTATAAAGCGGTGACATTTTTACATGCTGTCGAATCACAAAGTACCCGACTTGTACTCCCGATGGTTAAACGAGATAACTGGAACTTTGTCTCTCAAGGTGCTCAATTACTTGAAATTGACCGCGAGAATATGAAAATTTCCGATCATGGCTTTATGGGGGTTTTAGATCAGATCAAATATGGAAAAGAACGCTCAGTTATTCATGACAGCGCTGTGCATTACATAAATGGATCCAGTGTCTGGTCGGCGGACTGGGATCAGCCTACTCAACTTTCAGGGCCGTAGCACCTAATGCACCACGGCTTTCTTGAGCACTAATCCTTTTTTAAGAAAGGACTTAATATCAATACCGTAAGTCCCGTTGGGGATCTCATGTGCAATGGTGTATGGAACGTTCCCTGGGTCAAGGTGGCGTAACGATAAATCAATAATATGCTGGTGTATCCAATGCTTTGATTGATCTTGAACCAATATCACTTTTGGACGTAATTTACTGGATTCATTTTCCTCAATAATAATCCCAACTTCTCCATTCGTCATTTCAACAATTGACCCAGGAGGATAGATACCAATACATTTAATAAACTCCACCGCCAACTCTCTATCAAATTGGGTACCCTTATTCTTATAAATAATATCCAAAGCTTCCATCGATGCTCTTCCAACGTCGTAACACCGAGTACTTGTAATCGCATCATAGGCATCGGTTAATGCTACGATTTTTGCTAAGTAGGGTATTTGATGCGCGAATAGTTGTCGAGGATAGCCATTACCATCGATTCTTTCATGATGGGAATATGCCACATCAATAGCAGCAAGATCCGATGTTGGCAGAGACATCAACAAATCTCTTCCCAGTTCTGGATGGCCTTTCATCACGGAAAATTCTTCATCCGTAAAATGTTCAAACTTATTAAGAACCTCTATGGGTATCTTTGATTTTCCAACATCATGTAACAACCCGCATAATCCAATTTTTCGAATATCCATTTCGTCATGCCCCAAAAAGCGTGCAAATGCGATGGAAAGGATACACACGTTTAATGAATGCTCGGCAGTATAAGCATCCTTTTCCTTGATCTTTGTAAGCCATACAAGAGCATCACTGTTACGCAGTAAGCTATCAACAATATCATTAACCGCTACCTTTGCTTCGTTCAAATCCAACGTCTTACCTATTCGAACCCCTTCAATAATATTCTTCGCCACCGCTTTGGCGGATTTATAAGTAGATGCTGCTAATGGCATCTCCCGTTCAACATTTATTTTATTGATATACCGAATGGCTTGTTCTGGAGAGGGAGCACAACTCAACTCCTCCTGAATGAACGTTCCCGATGAAAGTCGTTTCGATTCCCCCTTTTTTTTACCAAGGGAGCGACTGCGCTTTTTCAGAACAGCATTTCTTTCACCACTGACAACAACACCGTCGATATAGACATAACCACACTGCTCATTTAAAGCATCTATCTCATCCTGTGATTGAATGATAAATCCTTGTAAAATAAAATCGGTATCCAGCCAAGGTTTATCCAGCTCAATGACATGCATACCTAATTGCAGCTTGGTTGTTGAGATTTGAGTTCTTATATGCTCTGTCATACAAAACCTACTAAGGGGACACGTACAGGAACACACACCATCCACGATAAGCTCTTTGAATACTTAATATATGCACTGACTTTACATACTGTCTAATACCACATTCTTATATCTACCGATAAAAAAAACATAAAACCCCTCGTGGGATATTCGCAAAGTACTCTCTACGCGTTATATTGAGGGAGAATCCCATCACCACCGCAAAACACATACTAATAAAATAGGTTGACCCGCATGGTTATAAAGGTAGAACTAGAGAGAAATGAACAACGTATCCTCGGCTGTTTAATAGAAAAAGAAATCACCACTCCGGATCAATATCCCCTTTCTTTAAATGCACTAACCAATGCGTGTAACCAAAAAAGTAATCGCGACCCAGTGATGTCGCTATCGGAGGCAGACGTTCAAGATACGCTACATCAACTGAAGGAAAAGCACCTAATCACATTGGAAACTGGATTCGGTAGTCGAGTGGTCAAATATCGCCACCGTTTTTGTAATACCGAGTTCGGAGAGCTTAAATTATCCCCCCAAGAATTGGGCATTCTTTGTGTCATGTTTTTAAGAGGCCCTCAAACTCCAGGGGAGCTACGAACCCGAACCAATCGCCTTTGTGAGTTTTCGGATGTATCCATTGTTGATAGTGTACTCAATACATTATCTAGCCGAAACGATGGCCCTTTTGTCACTATTTTGGATAGGGAACCCGGAAAGCGAGAATCACGTTATGCTCACCTTTTTGGCGACCTTACGGCCAATGAAAGCGTTCCTCCACAAGAGGTAAAAAACACTCCAGACATACCACATAACATAGATGCCAATAGTGAACGCATTGATTATTTGGAATTAAGAGTTGAGGAACT
Organism: uncultured Gammaproteobacteria bacterium; assembly: GCA_913063495.1. Taxonomy (GTDB): domain Bacteria; phylum Pseudomonadota; class Gammaproteobacteria; order Pseudomonadales; family Ketobacteraceae; genus 42-54-T18. The sequence continues at coordinate 14,575 of CAJXXT010000026.1, forward strand.
TGAAAGTAAACTCACTGAACTGCTAAAGCGCTTGCAATAGAAACACTACATGAATAGCGCTTCGCCCCCTTTTTCAAGCAGTCACAACCACCCTGCAACCGCTTGTATCGGAGCAACATCATATTGCTCCGATACCCATACAACAATGCTTTGTCTCTTCGCATTAACCTTAGTTTCAAGCTTAGTTTCAAGCTTAGTTTCAACGTTAGAAAGCGTTGCTAATATCGTTGGTAGCCGAAGGTCCGCAGAGAATTTACCATTAACTTCCTTTAGTAACGTATTGTCATAACCAATCACAACAAAATCATGCGCTAACTCCAACCCTCTGTTTTCTCCATGTTTTACGGGAATATTAATACCAAATCCCAAAATAGCCACATGAACACGAACACGCTTCTTGCCTGCAGCATCAAAAGTAACGTTGACTTTATGCGAGTCGATAATGGCCTTGAGGTTTACCTTCACTAAGCCTGGTTGATGAGGAACCGCCCTTTGTCGAAACCAACCATTCCAGCCTTTTCCATTCACAACAAACCCCGGCGTTGCAACATTACGCGCATGCCCTAACTGCTGATAGCTACGCTGGCGCTTGCTAAACTCTGCTCTTGCAAAGGGGTCTTTCCACCCTAAATAATCCCAATAATCCACGTGAAAATTTATCGGAATAATATCCCGCCACAATGACGGTTCATCAACAAATGAAGAAAGCCAGCGCTCTGCAGGTGGGCAACTACTACAACCCTGAGATGTATATAATTCAAGAACAGTAGCCGGACGCTCTCCGCTTTCTAACAACAAGGGGGCTGCGCTGGCCTTAGATATAAAAGAAAGTGCTGTTGCGATAAAAATAAAAATAAATGTCTGATTATTCATTGGTAAACCCGTTGTTGCTGATACTAGTCTCTGGTGCTAGTACTGATACTAAGTCTGTAGTTAATCCTTATTCATCATAGATAAAGCACCACATCGAGTTATCACGATTTGATAACGTTTCTATTACAATTCGCCCTAGCAGCTTAGCCAACGTTAAGTAACCTTCCCTGAGCGCTTACTTTTCACACTAAACACTTGACGGTTTCATTTACATCCCTATAATAAATAACCAACCAGTTACTTTTATTTAGAAAGAGTCTCCACCATGACCGCAGAAAGAACATCCAAAGGTGAGCAAACAAAGCAACGCATCCTAGAAGCTGCTGCTCAAATGTTCTGGAAGAGTAGCTACCATAATGTGCGTGTTGATAAAATTGTTGCTGAAGCCGAAGTGAATAAGGCATCTTTTTATCAATACTTTAAAAACAAAGAACAAGCAGCATTAGAATGTGTCAATTACATGTTTGGGCGAACTAAGGAGTATGTTTTTGACGGTGCCTTTGAAAGCACACAACATCCCGTCGAACGGCTCGAAGAGATATTCAATCGTCTCTATCTCGCCCATAAGGAGATGAAAGATGAGGACGGCAACATTCGAGGCTGCCCTTTTATGAATATGGGCAATGAATTGGCAACTGACAGCGAATCAATTCGCCAGAAGGTTGAATACGTCTATAGCGAGTTTCACCGGTACCACCAAAAGATTTATGAAGATGCAAAAGCGATGGGGCTTACCAGCGTAAACTGGGAACCGGAAGTGATTGCACGACAGTTACAAGGGGTTTTAAACAGTAGTATGGCGAGTGCAAAACTAAGAAACCGCCCAGAAGACATCATTGATGCATTACCTGCAGCAAAAGCTATTTTAGGGGTACCGCTGCAATAACATTCAATTCTAAGGCTTATACAATTAATAACTAACTAGTTACTTTTAAATGCTATTAACGGAGATACAAATGAACATATCTAACAACACAGTACTTATCACTGGTGGCAGCTCAGGTATAGGCCTTGCACTTGCTGAAGAGCTTTTACAGCACAACAACACGGTCATAATTTGCGCCAGAAATCAGAAAACACTTGTTCATGCGCAACAGAAAAACCCTAACTTACACACCATCACTTGTGATGTCTCCGATGAGCGATCCGTTTCAAATATGGTCGACAACCTACTTAAAGAGCACCCCGCACTTAATGTTCTAATTAACAACGCAGGTATGATGCACTTGCACGATGTCGCAAACAACTCTCTTGCACTTGAACATCAAAAAAATGAAATTCTAACCAATATTTTTGGTGTTATCTCACTATGCGACAAGTTGCTACCGCACTTAATAAAACAAGAAAATTCAGCGATTGTAAACGTCACCTCCGGCCTGGCATACATGCCTTTCATGGCAGCACCAGTGTATACCGCAACAAAGGCAGCGATTCATTCGTACAGCCTAAGTATTCGAGCAGCACTTAAGAACACTTCCGTTTTTGTTTTTGAAGTACTACCTCCCATGGTTGAAACTGAAATGTCCCACGGCATGGATATGCCTGGCATGAAGAAAATGCTACCGGTTAATTTGGCAAAATACACCGTTAAAAAAATGAGCAAAGGCACGTTAGAAATCAAACCAGGGGCATCATCAATGATGATAACAATGTACCGCTGGTTCCCATGGATGATCAACAAAATGATGGACAGTATGGCCCCTAAATTATTAGCCAACACAACTCACTCAGCTTGATAGAGGAAACACAAAATGATTGAATATATACTCATTACAGCATTCGCCAGCTTTATCAATATCTACGCTGTTACGGCAGCAACCGAGCCCAACTTTCAACTTCAAGAGCCTAAAATTGGATTTGTGACCGTAAGTGACGCGAGGGAGACTACCCATAGGTCTTATCAAGATACGCAATAATATCCCAAGACTCAAACATCTCCTCGCCCGTATTTGAATCTACCAAATAGGGAACCTGAACTTTACCCAATCTCTTATTCATCGTATCTCTTTTAGAGCCCGGAACAGGAATATAAGGCTTAGTGGTAAAACGAAACTCAGGTGGCCCCATATCTGACATCTGTTGCTTGCCCAGATTACGTAGGATATAAGGAATGCCCAACTCGGTTAAACGTTCTCGAACAGGCCGAGAGAAAGGGCTGGACTCAAAACTATATAGCTCTAGCGGCCGTTCAGGCCTTTGCAACCCAGAGTAAGTAATACCGTTATTTAGTCTTGATGCTGACGTCAACATTGAGCTTAGTAATGCCGCATTGTGCGCCAATTGAGAGCGCTGTTTACCATTTCCATATTGCACATACAAATAATTAACAATATCAAAACTCTCGTACATTTCTTGCCCAGTATTTACATCAACAAGATATGGCATCTGCACTTTCCCGCCCAGGGCTTTTAGCTCAGCCCGCACCGTTTCATCCCCTTTAGCAACAGGGATGATCTCGACGTCCAAATCCAGCTCCGTTAAAGCTTCCCTCGCTAAACGACAGAAAGGGCAACCCTCCATATCATAAAGTTTAAGCAGAGCACCTTCTGGTGCACGACCGATATTCTCTTTAATAACAGAGGTACCCCGCCATAGGCCAAGGGTTGATGTGAGGGATGAGGGTACACCCCTAAAAAAATCTCGAGCCTGCAACATATGTTACTCCAAAAAAGATACGTTTTATGATCTCCGGAGTATAAAGCAATTTTACAAGAAGCTACCAACACCTTGCATTAATAGCTCACTAAGTTCAGGTTTGTTTTCACTAGAAAAATACTCTTGGATAAGAGTCGTGAATGTTGATATTTGATCAGGTGACAAACCGAGTTGATCAAACAGCCCGATAAGCTCTCCGGCCTTTCCTGCTCCAGCCAACAACCCGCTCACCAAACTACCATTATCTTGCTTCGTTGGTGCAGCAGCCAAAAGTCCATCCATTTCAGGGATTGTTTGGGCAATTGAACCAAAATCTTCTTTGCTAAGCGTACCTTTAGCGGTTTTAAATATGGCGCCAAGCCCACCGCTTGCCTGATCTGTAGTAACACCTGCTCCAGCGCTCACCAAATCCACAATAGATTGGGTCGCAACTTCTTTCGCCATTTCTGTTGCAACACCCTTCAGATCTGCAGTTACTTCCGTCGCGGGGGGCACTGCCACTGGGGTAGGTGTTGCTACCGGTGCGGCGGTTACAAATAAGTCATCCCACCATCCGGCATAAGCAACCGATGAGACAAAGGATAAAGCCATCACTACAGTTAGGGGTAAAATCGCGCTAAATAATCTATTCATAATACATCTCTCAGGGTTGTTCACTCGTTCACTCGTATATTGACACGCAGCCTACCACAGGCAAGCATAGTCATCCTACTGGCAAGCAATCGAACCCTTTTATTTTACCGTATATTACATTCCTCCCTTGTTGAATAAACGACTCTAGAGCCCAATCCTGCGTCTTCTACTTTCTGTTTCCCATCATTATTTCTCTGCTATGCTTTTATTGTCAAAGACTACTAAACAGCACTTTATATGAACAAATTTTTAGCTCCCATCATCTATTTCAACAGTAATATCAGTATTGCTGGTAAATTTCTGTTACTTGGCATCCTATTTTATACATCACTACTCACTACCGGCTATGTTATCTCTCAAAACGCTTACAAAGCCCTTATCTCCGCCGATACAAAACAGCAAGGCGTTGAGCTTATTCGAAAAGCCCTGTCCCTAAGGGGGCGATATGAAAGCTTCCTAGATATGGAAGCCGCTTCAATAGCCAATGACGACCCTGCTCCAGGCGTCCGTGCCCAGACCCTATTAAAAGAACTAAGAACATCCGCCGAAGACTTCAGTAACAGTAATGTCACCTGGCTAGATACTGAACTATTACAGAGCAAACTTAACGATGTCAGAACCAGCATAGAAGTGTCTGCCAATAGAAAAATCAAGTCATCGAGCTCACAATTCCTTTACAACGATAATGAAAGGATCATATCCATCACCTCTTCGCTCGTAGAATCACTGATGGATAGCAGTGGCCTTTACAGTGATCACGACCAAAGCATTAGAAGCCTACTGAAATTTATTACCAGTGATATGGGTAGTATATTTCAAACGCTGTCAAAAACCCGTGGCATTGGCTCACAAGCGATACTGTCAGATTTTCCAAGTTCCGACACGCTCAATTTACTTGATGCCGTATACGTTGAAATTGAGAATGCTGAAAAGTCGTTGTTAGATAAAGTTACCACGGCTTTTCCTGCCGAAGATATGAGCACCTTACAACCCACCGTTAGCAATGCGATAGCTGCCTTAAAAGACGCTCGCACGTTACTCGATGAACAAATTATATCTGCCACTGAAAAAGATTTAACATGGGATACGTATTACGACAAACTTTCTGAAAAAATCAACAGTCAAAATACGCTTACCCTTACGGCTCTTGATTTAATACTTAAAAAAGTTCAGTTATCTCGAACAAGTGCTAATGATAAATTAGAACAAACCATTGCTATCGAAGTAGCGATTCTTCTTGCCACTATATACTTATTCTTAGGTTTCTATTTTTCTATGACAACCCCCATCAAAAACCTAGTTGAAGGGGCCCGCCGCATGGCAGATGGTGACATGACCGTTATATTAAAAAAAACCTCTAGAGATGAACTAGGGCATTTAACAGAATGCTTTAATGAAAGTGCCGACCGAGTTCACGAGCTCATCAAAAAAGTTAACAACAGCTCCAATAATGTATTCAGATTATCAGCGCAAACCAGCCAAGTGTCACAAGAAACCAGTGACTTAATCAATGTTCAACTTAAAGACACTCGAGAAATTGCCGAAAACGTGGCAGGCTCCGTAACCGAAATGAGCATTAATCTTCAAGATGCGGCAGACTTTTCCAGCAAAGCAGAAGAAACCGTACACAGCACCCGTGATGCATCAGTAACCGCCAGTGAAATCGTATCAAGTTCTTTGACCAACATCGAAATGTTATACAAAGAGGTTCAAGCGACCTCACAAACTATTCATGACCTCGCCAAAGACAGTGACACCATAGGAAAAGTCGTCGATGAAATTAACGGAATTGCGGAACAAACCAACCTATTAGCACTGAACGCCGCTATTGAAGCAGCAAGAGCGGGTGAACAGGGCCGAGGTTTTGCCGTTGTTGCAGATGAAGTTCGATCACTGTCTCAAAGAACACATGAATCAACAGGCAATATCAAAACAATTATTGAACAGTTTGTAAAACGCACGCAGGAATCAGTAAGCGCAATGGCACGCAGCCAAGAGCGCGTTCAAAATACGGTTGAAGAGTCTACCTCTGTAGGAGAAACCTTACGGGATATTAATACAAAATTAATAGAGGTTGTTGAAATGAACACTACCATTGCACAAACCACACAAAAGGAGGCAGGTATCGCCAAGGACATCGATAACAGTTTAAGTGTAATTCGTGAGATGGGAAGCGGCACATTTGAAAGCGCCAACGCTGCTACCAAAGTTAGCCATGACCTTTCAGATGAGGCTTTAGCACTCAAACTGGCACTCTCATCCTTTAAGATCTAAAGGCGAGCAGTATTTATACTCCCCGATAACGTGACTTATTCACGAGAACACCCCTTTCACAACAGCAGTTCCTCTGTAATAATTCACTTACTGAATCGGAACAGCAATACAAACAAGTTAACCAAAACAATCATAGGATTTTCAACATGGCTATCTACTTAGAAATTGAAGGCATCGAAGGCAACATCACGGCAAAAGGATTTGAGAAAATGATCGAGGTCTCCAGCTTCAACTGGGGAGTAGGTCGAGCCATATCTCAAAATGCGGGCCGCATGGCGAACCGCGAAGCTTCTCGTCCAAGCATTAGCGAAATCACACTTACCAAAGTTGTTGATAAAGCAACCCCATTACTTGTTCAAGAATCAACCATTGGAACCAAAGGTAAAAAAGTACTTATTCACTTCGTAACAACCGGCGGCGATCAGCTTGAAGAATTCTTAACCTACACATTAGAAGACACCTTAATCAGCAGCTACTCCATTGGCGCTTCTGGCGATGGCGAGCCGGGTGAAACAATTTCCCTAAGCTTCTCTTTGTTTGAAGTTGCCTTTACTGAAGCTGGTGAGACCAATGCCCGAAGTGGGAAAGGCCGATTTGGCTACGACATTGCTCAAGCGAAGAAAGCGTAAAATATTACTGGTTACACTTATTGGTAAAACACTGTTATAACGAAAAAAGCACACCCGATTCTGAATATTTCAACTCAGAACCAGGTGTGCTTTTTTCGTTATGTTTGCGTTTGTTTATAGTGCAGCGGCTTCAAGTCGTTTCGCTTCAACCCTACGGTTTAACAAGATCTTAAAACCAATGAAAATTGCTGCAGCACCTCCTACAACAATAAGGCAATCATAATAATACGACAACGTAGTCACTGATATATTAGAGTACAACATCACCAAGGCTGCAAGCATGTACACACTAGCAATACCAAGACCATGGAACACCCACCCTAACGCTTGGTTAGCGGTAAATTTTCTTAACCTTGGGGTCATTGCCCAACCGGCAACAGTCAATACAGCTAAAACAAAAGCAAATAACATGGGTAAAACTCCTTTTTGTTACACATCCAGCGCAAATACGAATACGTTATAAGCAGCTATAATATCGATTTAAAAAAATATATCAATTCTTTCTTAACTTATCAGGCGCCCCAGCACACCTGAGCCCTAGAGGAGTTAGGGGCAATTATTACATTGCTAAAGCACCTATTAAAAACAGCCGTAAAATCATAATGTTAGCGACAAGGGGAGTTTAGGAAAGCTTAATGCTCTGACGCATCATCGTTTGACTCAAAACTCTTCAACGAACTCAAAAGCAGCCCTAACCCACCCACAGCAAGTGTTAATATCACCAACAAATCAAATGACGTCATGCTATCCAGACGTAACTTCACACTAGAAATAACCCCAAATGCCATCATTACAATAGAAGCTGCTGCCAATCCCCAGCCAACAAGGTTTTTTGAGTTATAGAACACCATACCTATACCAAAGATAAAAGGGACAAACACCATACCCCCGGTCAGATTAAAGCCGCCCACACGCATAAAACTTGAAGAAAAGCCAAAGGCATAAGTCACATGGATAGCATTTAAAAACATATACCCCCCCGCAACCATCATTACTGCCCCTATAAGAAAACGACCAACTCCACCATCTGTTCCACCGGCACCATGCATACCACACACTCCATTACTGTTTTTATTTATGCCCAATCATACCTTGGCAACGTAAATAAATCACAATAGAAAGCACCATTGCTTACAACCGCTTAATGATAGCTCACCCTATACTCTGTTTAGATAAACCAAAGTAAACGAGAAAACAGGAAAACAGTAATACGACTTTTTCACACAAAAAACACTATCAGAAAGGCTATTTCTACTTAATAATGTAACCTGACTTCAATCATGAAAAAGCCCCCATTGATTGTGTAACGACAGTATTCAACTTACAAATTCTCTCCCATTATCTATTTTTTAAGGAATGTTAACGTGTCTAAGCTATTTGATTTCAGTAATGAAGGTTTCACCAACATGCGTTACAAAAAGGGACAAGCGATTAAATCAGAAGCAGAAGGTTGGTGCTTTGGTTATAGCTTAAACTGGTGTACCCGCATGCTTAAAAATAGCTCAAAGCCTAAATTGGCGAAACCAACGTCCATGGACGCAGGACCACTACAACAGAAAGTGGAAATGATTGACCTGGATTGGGACGGAGCCGTTGCGAAAGTCGTCACTGAGTTAGGTTACAACTGCGGCGCCCCTCTGAGCCGTGACTGGAATGTACTTCCTGGCGTTGTTTCTGAAGCAGGCAATGGCTTCTACATTATCGATATCGGCCATCACTGGGTTGGATTTGGTGTCGCTAATGGTAAGTTTTACTACTTCGATGCAAATGATGGCCTCTTTGAGTTTGCTGACAAAGGCAAGTTTTCCTCATTCGTTGTGAAAGACTTTAAAGCTAGCTATAAAGGCGACAAAGGGTTTGAAAAAGGGCATAAAGCCTACAAAATCACTTCATAGCCCATCTTATGGAGCACTAAAAGAAAGAGTAGAAATGCCCTTTCTTTTAGTGCGCAGCCCTCCGATTGAACCCCCAAACAAATAATTTATGCACTGCTACTGGCATTAAACGTTTCATTATTTCGACAATATGCGCATCGATGCCGATCACAATACGCTGCCGTTTTTTTACCGCAGCTCTTATGATTTTTTCTGCTGCAACGTGGGGCTGCATTGCAAAACGCTTTACTTTATCAAACATTTTCTTCGATGCCTCTTGGTCATCTGAATGTTGAATCGCAAAATCAAATATTTTGGTATTTATCGCCCCTGGGTGCACGCTAATAACATGAATATTATTTCCTTTACATTCGGCGTATAACGCCTCGCTCAACGCTTTTACCGCGGCCTTCGTTACACAGTAAGATGTTTGATTTGGCATACCTAAAAAACCTGCCAAACTTGAGGTGTTGATAATAAACGCTTCAGTTTGCTTTTCTAAATACGGCATAAAAAACTTACATCCATAAATCACGCCCCATAAATTAATGCCAACAACCTGCTCCCAATCCTCAAGCGTATGTGTATTAAACGTTTTATCAATGGTAATCCCTGCGTTGTTAAACAACACATCTACACACCCGTGCAGCTTAATGACAGCTTCCGGTAATGCCCGCATTTGATCTTTATTCGTCACATCCACCACATGTGATGAATAACACCCAGAAAATCCCGTAAGTTTTCCCTGTGTTTCCGCCAATCCTTTTTCATTAATATCCACTAACGCAATATGGCAACCTAATTCAGCAACATGTAATGCAACAGCTTGCCCTATACCACTACCTGCCCCAGTGATAACAACAACCTTATTATTCCAAGCATGCATGTATTTCCCCTTTTGATTCTTCATGAATTTATAACCCTGCTTTCACAAAATTTTCCCAACTAGCTGCGCTATTTTATAAACGTATTTATCAAGGCGAATACTTGATCTAACAATTCATCATCGTCTCCATTTTCGGCATCGGCAAATACCAACACCGCCTCGGATAACGCCCCTATCAACATTCGAGTCACTAAGGTTTGACTAATACCTGACAACGCCGGAAAACGGCCCTGAATAATCGCTGTCGCTTTAACAACAACGACAGTATTCACCCAACGCTCTCGCCCTAAAATATGGGGAGCATCAACCAATACAACCTGCCGAAAAGCAGCGTCTCGTGCTAGTGCAGAAAATGCATTCCAATACGCCGCCACAGGCTTTTCATCAACGAATGTTTCACCTTCCACTTCAACCAAGGATAATGCCTTCACTAATCGCTGCTCAAACGTTTCTGTGACCACCTGAAATAATTGCTTTTTGTTTCCAAAATAATGATATATCGGCCGAATAGTTGTTCCGCAATCGACAGCGATATCCTCTAACGACGTTTTGTTATAGCCATTTTTACCAAACAATTGACAAGCACTATCCAGCACAGCCGCCTGTGTAGCAGCCCTTCGCTCCGTCTGTGTTCGTTTTTGGTTTACCACCATGAGATTCACCTCATAAGACATTATATTTCAACCCACAAAAACTTATGTAGCCATACTACACATGTTGTGCAATCATATTACATAACATACAAGCAAGGCAACAACCCTTTAACCAGACAGGAGCCTCAGATGACGGATGACCTAGCAAAATGCTTCGAGCCCGCAAAACTTAACGGACTTACGTTAAAAAATCGCTTTATAAAAGCAGGTACTTACGAAGGCATGACACCCAATGGGATCCCCTCTTCTGCGTTACTGGACTTTCACAGTAATATCGCAAAAGGCGGCGCGGCGATGACAACTATTGGCTATTGCGCGACAGAGGCCGACGGTCGGTTAAATGAAAACATGTTGTATATGCACGAAGCTATTCGTCAACCTCTGAGCGAGATGATCACTGGACTACATCAATTGGGTACAAAAGTATCCGGGCAAATGGGACATGGCGGTGGTTTTTCCAAAAACAAGCAACTAGAACGAAGGCGCCCTCTTGGCCCTAGCTTTGGGTTAAATGCATTGGGCATTCCTAACGCGATGTTTTTTTGTGATGCGATGACTCATCAAGACATTAAACACTTTATCCAGCAATACCATAACGCCGCAACCTTTATGAAATCTGTTGGGTTTGATGCGCTGGAAATTCATTTTGGACACGGTTATGGTTTGTGCCAATTCATGAGCCCTAAAACCAATAAGCGCACCGATCAGTACGGAGGGTCATTTCTCAATCGAATGCGACTTCCATTAGAAGTACTTGCTGCGGTACGAGACGCCGTGGGGGATTCATTTCCAATTATTGGTAAAATCAGCTTAACGGAAGGGGTTCGCGGTGGCTTACATTATGATGATGCGCTTAATATCGCGATACTATTAGATCAAGCAGGTATTGATGGCATCATCACCAGCGGTGGCACCAGCACCATGAATCCGATGATTATGTTTCGTGGAGACAACATATTACAACCCATGTTACGTGCTGAAAAAAACCTTATGATGAAACTTATGCTTCGTATTGCAGGGCCTCGTTTATTTAAAAATTACCCATACCACGAATTATACTTTCTAGAACATGCAAAACGATTACGTGACGCAGTTAACTGCAATATGATTTACGTAGGTGGTGCCAGCACCAATGAGAGTTTTGCAACCTTGATGCGGGAAGGCTTTGATTTTATTCAACTCGGGCGTTCTTTACTTAGCGACCCAGCCTTACCCAAAAAAGCACAACAATCGCGAAACTACAAAAGTAACTGCGTGCACTGTAATGAGTGTGTTGCAACCATTGAGCACCCGGATGGCATTCACTGCCCCCGTTTTTCACACACCTCTTCCGCCCCCATTCACATTATGGCTGCAAAATAGATAGTTCCCATTCACCATCTTTCACTTCGAACAATCGACGCTCATGTAATCGGTGATCTTTACCCTGCCAAAACTCAATATGATGAGCGTCGATACGGTACCCGCCCCAATGATCAGGACAAGCAACGTTATCACCTAAACGTGCCTTACCGTCATCAAACTGTGCTTTCAATGCTTCAAAAGAGGCAACCGGCTGACTTTGATCTGAGATTACCGCAGCAACCTGGCTTAACAATGGCCGATGTGAGAAATATTCCGTCGATTCTTGTCGTGTTGTTTTTGTAACCACACCTTCTATACGAATTTGTCGCTGAAACGCCGACCACCAAAATGTTGCCGCTACTTTACTGTTATGAACAATATCATCACCTTTCCGACTATTGTAATTGGTGAAAAACGTAAAGCCCTCTTCATCAACCGACTTCAATAACACAATCCGATTTGACGGTTGGCCTTGCTCATCAACAGTCGCCACACTCATACCATTACAGTACGTTGCATCCTGTTTTTTAGCATCGTCAAACCAAGAGGTGAATTGCTGAAGAATGCCAGAAGATAAAATCACACGCTGTCCCTTTTTTGTTACTCAAATCGTTGTGCTAGCCAGTTGTTGTGCTAACCGCTGCACGAGTTAGTCGTAAGCGAATAATTTTAACGCCCTCCCTGATAACAAGCAACATGTAGACATAGGAACACTGACCCAAAGCAGGGCTTTAGGAAAAAATCACTAAAGCCGCATTGCCACAATTCATCACTTTTCATCAGCACAACGCCATAACACCTCCATTGGATTGCCTGATTCTTTTAGTTTAATAACCCTGTCTTCAGCAAAAACAGATAAAACATCAAACCTTACACAAAGAGACTCATATTATGAATATCAAACACCCTATCTCCATTTTAACCTTAACTCTTACACCATTTTTTATTGCTACAGGCTGTTCAAGCACAGGAGGACAACACCCAGCGTCAGTCGCAAAGATATCAACCACTCAGCATATCAATACAACAACAGACATCGTTACGGAAACTGCCACAGAAATCAGCGGGCAAACAGAAAGCACTGAAAACAACCCAATAGCCAGTGCTACCGAAGAACTAGAAGTGCTAGCAGTTCTTGATAACGATACACCTCCAGAGACAACAGCAAGCAATAATTCTCGACCCGCCAAGCACGTATTTCAGTTCGGATTCAATAAAGCAGAATTAAGCGATGAAGAAAGAAACATCATTCAAGATCATGGACAATTTCTTGCTGGCCACCCATCACAAAGCATCGTTGTGCATGGCCATGCCGATTCGCAAGGAGATCAAAACTACAATCAGTTTCTCTCAGAAAAAAGAGCGCAACATGTCGCCGCGCTACTTAAAAAAGCAGGAGCAAGCAAAGACCAAATAGAAATATTTTCTTGGAGCAGTACTTCTCCAGCAGACGTGGCAACTAACTACAAGGTTAATCGCCGCGTTGAACTGCACTATGGCCAAGACTATTTTGCTCAAAAAGCACAATAGCCCCTTCAGTATATGTCCTCACACCAGGCTAACTCCCCTCTTTGAGGGCATATACTACTCAACCAATACCGTCGCCTAATAGGTGCATTTTTGCCATTACTGTAGACAACATTCTCTCTTTGCACTCGATATGCTACTGTCTTTATCATATCGATTCACAGCAACGAAGTATTCCTATGTCCTCAGACAGCATCATTTCTTCCCTTTCTCCAGAATCAATTCAATCCGGTTTCGCCGAACTAGGCTATATCTGCGATGAGTCCATTGCCATGTCAGTCTACCTGGCAACACAACTCAACAAGCCTATATTAGTAGAAGGCCCTCCTGGCGTAGGTAAAACTGAACTGGCCAAGGCTACCGCTACTCTTTTGCAACAGTCATTAATACGCCTGCAATGCTACGAAGGGCTAGATGAATCAAAAGCACTGTATGAGTGGAAATACGGCAAACAGTTACTCTATACCCAAGTATTAAAAGATAAGTTAGGTGACCTATTAAAAGGCGCTCACGGGTTAGCTGAGTCCGTAACCAGACTACACGAATTTGGGGACATTTTTTATTCTGAAGATTTTTTAGAACCTCGCCCATTATTACAAGCATTAAAAGCCCCCAACGGCTCTGTGCTGCTGATTGATGAGATTGATAAATCAGATCACGAATTTGAATCCTTTCTATTAGAAATGCTGTCTGATTATCAAATTTCCGTCCCTGAGATTGGCACTATCAAAGCCGTATCCCAACCGGTTGTATTATTAACCAGTAACAATACCCGAGAGTTAAGTGATGCATTAAAGCGACGCTGTTTACACCTCTATATTCCCTTTCCTGACCTCAAACTTGAGCAAAAAATCATTCAGTCTCGCGTGCCTGAGGCACCAGAAGATTTGCGAAATCAGTTAGTTGATTTCGTTCATACACTGCGTGAATTAGACCTCAAAAAACACCCCGCTATTAGTGAAACAATTGACTGGGCAAGAGCCCTGGTTCTTCTTCATGCAAACTCCTTAGACAAAAAGCTGGTTGAAAGCACTCTAAACTTATTGTTAAAACATGAAGAGGACATTGTCAGTGTTAAACAAGAATTGACATCCCTTTTTGCGAAAGCAGTTAAAGGCTCCAAGCATCATGTTCGACGCTAAAATAAGCACCGTCAAGAGCGCTATAAAATGAACAACACCTTTGTCGAGTTTGTGCATGCATTAAGAGGTGCTGATGTCCGAGTGTCCACGTCAGAAGCCCTTGATGCAGTGCAAGCACTACAGCTTGTCGGTTACCAGCATCGTGCATCGCTAAAACTAGCCTTAGGCCAAGCGCTAGCAAAGAGTGAAGAAGAAAAACAGGCTTTTAACCAGTGCTTTGATCAATTCTTTCACTTTTCTAATATGGAAAAATTAAGCGACACCCCGACAATCCCCTTTCAAGAGCCCCTCCTCCAAGAACAACCCGCATCTACAAACAGCTCTGAAAAAGACAATATTGCCAACCGCCTCATCAACAATTTGTCCCAATTAGCCAGCAATATTGAGGCAAGCTTAACAGGACAATCGAATGCGACACTATCGGAACCAGGTCAGTCATCAGGGCAACCCGCACAAAGCCAATCACCTCTGGGACAGTTACTGCTGAGTGGCGACCAAGCTGCTGCAGCAATGGCGATGGCAAGCGCAGGGCAATCCACCAATGTAAATCAAATACAGCTAATGACCCAAAAAGGCCTTTATGGCCGAAGAATGATGATGGCAATGGGGCTTGAAGCAATGGAGGAGGAAATATGGCAGGCTGAACTATCCAATAACCCTCAACAACTACAACTAGCCCAACGTCTTAGAGCTGCACGAGATTTGTTGCGCTCGGAAGTCAGAGATTACGTCGAACAACAATTTTTATTACAAGCACAAGCGAAAGGTAAAAGGCTTCGACAAGACACTATGATGCATGTTCGCATAGAGCATTTACGCGAATTTAAAGACACGCAAATACTGGTTAGAAAGCTTGCTAAACGCCTCGTCAAAAAACATGCTCATCGGAAAAAAGTGCATAACAGAGGGCAGTTGGATGTACGCTCAACGTTGCGGCAGAGCATTCCCAATGACGGCATTATGTTTAACCCGCAGTGGAAAACTAAACGCAGTAATCGCCCCAAAGTAATGGCTATTTGTGACGTTAGTGGTTCCGTTAGCCAAGTGTCGCGCTTCTTGTTGATGTTCCTCTATAGCCTCACTGACGTTCTTCCGCGAGTGAGGGCATTTGCATTTTCTTCTCGATTAGGAGAGGTCACCGAGCTTTTTCAACAACTCGATATTAATGATGCAATCAATGAAACACTTGATACCTATGGCAATGGGTCAACAAACTACGGACAAGCCTTATTGGATTTCAAGGAGCATTGTTTAGCCGATGTTGACAAAAAAACGACAATAATCATGCTGGGTGACGCTCGTAACAATTATGGAGAGGCTGAAACTGATATTTTACGAGAATTGTACCAACGCTCAAATCAACTAATCTGGTTAAACCCAGAACATAAAAATCGCTGGGGCAGTGGTGATTCTGAAATGAAGAAGTACCAAGCATACTGCACTCTTGCAGAGGTTTGTAATTCTCTTTCCCACTTAGAGCGCGCCATCGACAAATTACTGATAAGGCAGTAAATTGGGTAACCCCTTTTATACGACTTTTATAACGCATTTATCACTACATCACTATTTCACAAGCCACCAAAGAATGCCTATAATGACTAGGATGGCTCCCAACCTCCTCTTCAAATAGTACGGCATGATGCCCCATCCAATATATGTTAACCAAATGGACAAAATCGGTTGAATGACCGCAGCAGTCGGATTACATTGACACCTATGCTAACCAAACTCGTTAAACGTCTATATCATGTGTCTCGTGAACCACATATTTTCATCACTAAGTTCGGCTTATTTTCCCTAATGCTTGTAGTGCCCGTGGTAATCATGCTGGCCCAAATGTTAATTGATAGCCAAGAGCAACGAGACGCTCTTAATCACAAGCAAAAAAACCTTCGCATTATAGAAGCGTTGTTAAAAACCCAAGCCAAAACTGAAGTCTTACGCGACTTAAGCCTGTTGGCCACATATGGCCGTGATAATGGTGCAAAGGATGACTTCAATCGCAACATTCTTGCTCTAAAAGACGAAATAGCTAACCTTAAAACCTATAGCCAAGATCTCAATGACAATTATTTAGTAGGCTTGAACCTTGACCAACTATCCAAGGAACTTGGACGTGTCACATTAAGTGCGGGTTTGGAGATGGGGGCTGATCAATTAACCTTTAACCGTTACCATGAATTTGTTTCCAACATTTATCAGCTTCAATCACGTCTTGCTGATCAGTCAGCGATGTTTACCGATGACGATACCCTGTCGCTGCAATTGATCTACTTGGCCCTGGAAGAATTCACCCGTTTCTCCAAACTTGCAGGGCAAGCCCGCTCCTATGGCAGTTATTATTTGGACAGAGGCTTTGTCACCTCAGCAGGATCGATCACCCTTGAAAACACCTATGACAAACTAACGTTACTCTCAGATCAAATGGCTGAACGCGCTAACGATATAAAAAAGCAATTCCCAACACTTCAAGAGAACCCTGATTCACCTTTACCCGAAGAAGTATTTACTAGCATACAGACTCTTGCAGACAAACTAGACGCCAGCGTTATCCAGAGCCCTGACCTTGAAATTTTTTGGCGTAAATTTTTCACTTCTGCGTCCAACTCTATCAATAACACACTAGATGCTAGGCTTACGTTGCTCACCTTTGTCGCTAACCGCTATCAAAACCGAAAAACGGAGATTGAAGCTCGCCAATGGTTATACATTGCTGGATTCTTAATACTAACGCTTATCCTAACAATGATGTATTTAATGGATCAAAAGGAAGCACAAGAAAAAATCCGTACCAATAAAGAAAAAGATAGCATTGAAGCAACAGCGCAAGCGAAAAGTGAATTCCTTGCGAACATGAGTCATGAAATTCGCACCCCGATTAATGGCGTGCTGGGTATGGCAGACCTGCTAAGAGACACCACGCTTGATGCAGACCAATCTCGTTATTTATCCGCAATTCAAGTTTCCGGACAATCGCTACTTTCTATTATTAATGACATCTTAGATTTCTCAAAAATTGAGTCTGGCAAACTCGAAATTGAACGTGTTTCATCTGACATCCCCCAACTTATTGATCAATGTCTTTCAATCTTTCAACAACCGGCTTATCAAAAATCCCTAGACCTATTAGTCGACATCGCACCTAATGTTCCTGTTGAAGCAGAAATCGATCCAACGCGTATTCGCCAAATCTTACTCAATTTTCTAAGTAATGCCCTTAAATTCACCGAAACTGGCAGCATTACCGTTAGCGTAAGTTTGGAGGGTGTCAGAAACCAGCATCACCTTCGCTTCGCAATTCGTGACAGCGGGATAGGCATTACCCCTGAACAAAAATCACATTTATTTAAGGCGTTTGAGCAGGCTGATGCTTCAATAACACGTAAATATGGCGGTACGGGGTTAGGGTTAGCAATCTCCAAGCAGTTAACCCTGTTAATGCTTGGAGATATCGGCGTTGACAGCAAAGAAGGGGAAGGTTCAACATTCTGGTTTACCGTTGCCATTGATTCCCCAGATACAGACGCAACAGAATTCGGCCATTGGATCCCAACATCCACTTCTAGAGAAGAAATGGCAATTGCGTTATCCAATAAACAATACCAACAAGAAATAGCCACATTACTCAAAACCTGGGGGTTTCCTGTCGTCATCCTGCAAGACCGGCAGCACCTCGAAGAATGGTGGCAATTAACATCCTCAAAAAACAAAGCTATTGTTGATGCACACTCCTATTCCTGGTTACCCGACAGTGCCCACTCAAAAGAGATTAAATCGCGATTAATGGCGTACCATCAGCCAATTCCAGGTCATAAAAAGGCGTTCAGCCATATCCAGCATTTTTTACACACCCCCCTGTCAATCCTGCAATTAAAAACAACCTTAGGGAATATATCTCAAGCTAGCGCTAGCAACCCGCTGGCAGGAGGTAACACCGAGAAACAATTTAATGGGCAACATATTCTTGTAGCAGAAGACAACACCATCAATCAGATGGTAATATCCGGATTACTCAAGAAGCTTAACTTAATGACAACCATTGTTAACAATGGCCAGCAAGCCATTGATTATTATCAGCAACCCGAAACTCCGGTTGACCTGATTCTGATGGACTGGGAAATGCCTGAAGTTGACGGAGTTACCGCCAGCAGAATGATCCGTCAATGGGAAAAAGACCAAGACCTTCACTCCACCCCTATTATCGCCTTAACAGCGCACGCATTAGCGGGTTATGAAGAGCAGGTTTATGATGCAGGTATGCAGCAAATGCTGACAAAACCCATTAACAAGGATTTGTTGATACAAACCTTCGACACCTATCTAAAACAAGATAACCGGATAAACTCAGGACTCAATGATTCAGCAAGAACACAAAAAACCTGAAAACCACTCTACTCCAATACCATTGGCGTATTCCGCACACACTCGCCCCAAGTTCCTCAGTTTACCTTTAATAAACACCTTATTTGCTAACATATTGCTACTTTGTCTACTCATCACACCCCACGCCAATGCCAACGTCGGCGCAAAAGAAGCAATGCGTCTAAAACATGACCTCACGCCTTTGGGGGCAGAACGCGCAGGTAACAAATCAGGATCTATCCCTCGCTGGACGACGGATAAAATGACCTGGAAGAAGCACAAAAGCTGGATACAACACATCCAAAATGAATCCCCTCTTTACCATATTACCCCCCGAAATTATAAAAAATTCCAGCGCCTACTTAGCAAGGGACAGATTGAAATGCTAAAGGCATACCCAGACACCTTCACTATCCCCGTTTACCCTTCCCACCGAACGGCTAAGATTCCCGAATGGTTATATGAAAATGCCTTTAAAAATGCGCTCGATGCCGAAGCGACTAATAACGGCGAAGAAATTTCAAATACATGGGCTGGATTACCTTTCCCCATCCCGGGCTCAGCCAAAGAAGTCATGTGGAACCATCAATTACGCTGGAAAGGTATTTCCTTTAATTTAAAAACGCTAGAAGCCACAATTAATCAAAGTGGTCGCTATCGAGTAATTGAGAATACCGTGGATGTTTACTCTATCTTTCATGACCCAAACCGAAACCGTACTGTTGATGACTGGCGCTATATTTTTTATCTTTCCTATATTACCGCCCCCCCTATGCTTGCCGGAGGAGCCTATCTAACCCACGAGTCTATTAACCCATTAAGCAAACCTCGACAATCCTGGATGTATATTGCGGGTCAACGCCGCTTGCGCCGCTCTCCGGTTATGGGTTATGACGCCCCTACATTCACATCTGACGGTCTGAGAATGATGGATGAAATAGACATGTATAACGGTGCAATGGATCGATATAATTGGAAACTGCTAGGCAAACGGGAAATGGTTATTCCCTATAACAATGATAAGTTACAAGCCGCCCTGCATGACAAGTCCTCTCTGTTCACTGCTTATCACCTCAACCCAGAATTCACTCGCTTTGAAAAACACCGCGTGTGGGTTGTAGAGGCAACACTCAAAACAGGCAAAAAGCACCTTTACAATAAACGTGTTTTTTATGTCGATGAAGACACCTGGAGTGTTGCGATGATTGATATCTATCGAAACCCTACAGACTTCTGGCGAACCAGCTTTCGGTACTCTGTTTACTATGATCAAATGCCTGGCGTTTTAAGTGCTGCCGACGCTCATCACGATATTGAAGAGCGGATGTATTATGTTCAAGGTGTACGATTAAAGGATGCTAAATTTTCAACCACTCCCCCACCTGTTAGTTACTTTATGCCAGGAAACATTCGACAGCGGCTAGTTCGCTAATATGTAAATCACCGATTAAAAACGAAAAAAACGGCATACCAAAGTATGCCGTTTTTTTGTATCAAGCGTCATTAAAAGCCTATACGGGCCTAAACAACTATCTCGATAACTACCTCGAAACTACCTCAATAGCTATTACGCTACTGCTACACTAATTGCGTCGCTTTCCCAAACACCGTGCTTAGTGCAGTATGACTGCGCTACAAGCTCGGCATTCTTTGTTAATACAACATCAAAAGTAACCGTTGCATTACCTTTTTCGCCCTGGCCGCCTAAAGCGCCAGCAAGCATTGTTGCTTCAGCAAGCTTAGTGTCTTTGTTATAAAGAGCAACTCCAGAAATATGGTGATCCATATCGTCAGGGTGAGAATACTCATTACCCACTTTAACTGTCACTTTGAAAACTTCGCCAGCTGCAGCAGAAGGCTCACAGTGAACAAAGGGTGAATGACGATCGATGTAATCTTTCTTCGCTTCGCGATCGATTTCGTTAATATCTTCGTATCTATTGATCTTTGGCATTGTTTTCTCTCCGGTAACCTGTTCAATCCGGAGGGGATCCTACTAAAGCTGATGTCAAACTGCAACGTAAACCCCGCATCTACGCCTAATTACCTTTGGCTTCCACTCAGCTTTATACTCTTGAGCACACCCTTACCACCGTCCAATATCTTCCAGTAAGAATGCCGTGTTAGCCTGCAATTGTTCAGGGGATAGCTGCCTCTGGGACACTATCAACGCCTGTACTTGCATCAACAAAAACTCTGCCGCCCCCTCTAAATCAAGTACTACCGTCAATTCCTTTGCGTTCTCAGCGTCCTGTAATGCCGTAATAAATCCCTGCCGCAAGCGGTCAAATACCCCCGCGACATAAGGCCTGACCTCTGGATTGGTGACAGAAGCTTCTTGCACTGCATTCTGCATAAAACAACCGGACTTAATAACACCCGCAGCTAAAATAGTACTTAAGTTAAGGAAATATTGCTGAATTCGCTGCATACCAGGCCCATCAGCTAATAACGGCCCTGTTAATGGCTCGAATATTTGTGTTGTATAGTGCTTTAATGACTTAAAAAAAAGCGATTCTTTATCACCAAAAGTATTATAAATACTAAATCGATTAATGCCCATAACATCAACCAAGTCTTGTAGCGATGTTCCATCATACCCATGCTGCCAAAATTGCATCATTGCAACCGTCAGCTTTTCTTCAGGGTTAAATGCTTTTGTTCTTGCCATAATACAACATCCTAACGGGAGCTCATTCTTGCTATTCCTAAGCCTGCTATTCAGGCCGACTAAAACCAACTGCAAGCTAGTTTACCATGAAAAATAATATTTGACCGCTCGTTCCGTTATACATATTATAACTAAACATTCATTCTGATAAGGCATTTCCGATGAAACTTTATGACACATCCATGGCACCCAATGCTCGCCGCGTCCGCATGTTTCTTGCAGAGAAAGATATTCATGTTGACTGCATAGATATTGATTTACAAAAAGGTGACAATTTAACCGCAGAGTATCGCGCCAAAAACCCCTTTGCCAAGGTGCCTGTATTAGAACTGGATGACGGTACAATAATTTCTGAATCTGTCGCTATTTGCCGCTACTTTGAAGAAACCCAACCAGAACCAGCATTACTTGGCAGCACTCCGTTAGAAAAAGCAAATATTGAAATGTGGCAGCGACGTGCTGAGTTCGGTTTCTTATTACCCACAGGAATGTCGTTCCAGCACTGCTCTGGCTTTTTCAAAGACCGCATGACCCCAAACCAAGCCTGGGGAGAAGATTGCAAAAAGTCTGCCTATGGGTATTTAAAACTTATCAATCAACACCTTTCTGACTCAACGTATTTAGCAGGTGACCATTTCAGCATCGCAGACATCACTATGCTCACTACCTTAGATTTTGGTCGCGTCATTGATATTCGACTGAATGAAAAACATGAACATATTAAGCGTTGGTATGACCTGGTATCTCAGCGACCTAGCGCTAAAGCATAACGACACCCAAACATTACACTATCCACACACCCGTGTAGTAAAAGGATAATTCATGATTGAGCTATACACCGCATCCACGCCTAACGGCTGGAAAGCATCCATTGCCTTAGAAGAAATGGCGCTGGATTACAAAACTATCGCCGTTAATATAATGACAGGGGATCAAAAAACACCAGAATTTACCGCCATCAATCCCAATGGCCGCATACCGGCTATCGTGGATACCGAAAACGATAATTTTGCCGTCTTTGAATCTGGCGCAATCATGATGTATTTGGCAGAAAAAACAGGTAAATTTCTGCCCTCGGATATAAAGCAACGATCCCAAGTTATTCAGTGGCTGATGTTTCAGATGGGGGGCGTAGGCCCAATGATGGGGCAAGCTAACGTTTTCTTTCGATACTTCCCTGAAAAAATTCCTGCCGCCATTGAACGTTATCAAACAGAATCTAAACGATTGTTAACCGTACTTGATAATCAACTAAAAGATAACGAATACCTGGCTGGAGATTACAGCATCGCTGACATGGCCAATTGGTGCTGGGCAAAGACCTATGCATGGTCAGGTATTGAAATTAATGATTTACCCAGTTTACAACGCTGGCTCGATCAAATTAACGAACGCCCTGCGGTGCAAAAAGGCGTATTAGTTCCAGGTAAAATCGATGCCGAGACATTAGTAAAAGGCGCACAAAATATCGTAACAGGAATTAAAAAATAACAAATACTGAATTTAATTCAGTCGATTATTGAGCCTGCGAATCTCACTGTCATTGCTCATGACATATATGTGAGACTCGCAGGTTAAATCCATTCTTACTCTACTCCCGCCACAACCTGTACTGTATTTCTATGGGAATAGATTGGCAGTGATAACTGGCCTTTCACCGACGCACTAGAAAACCACCCTTCGGGATTAAACCAATACTGAGAAGAGAACCCTTGCAGCACAATCCCTACAGTATCTCCTTTTTCTAACTGACTAGAAATCGCTGGCATATCCAAGTCATAATACCCATCCCCAGGCAAAGGCGTGTATTGCTCACTTAATACATGGATATAGGGGCTATCATTTTTACGCACACCTACGGCAGCGAATAAAACCCCATCCTTTCCATCGACATTTGTTTTTAACGTGAGTTTTGCTTTAGGAATACCAAGAACATACCCAGCTTCTTCTACTACTTTTAGCGGTAAAAAACCTGGGCGAAACGTTCCGCCCTCCAACGCCTGGTCTTCTAATGCCAGCGTCTCACCGGAAAAAGATACCGCACCTAACAAATGATCCACAGGTTCTAGTAGCATTTCAAACCACCCCGTTTGAATTAAGCTTATCTCCGTTTCTTCGAACGTCAATACATCGCCCCCCACAGGAACGGATTCCACAACCACCCCCTCATCATCAGAAAACGTCAAACAAATATTCGGAATCGGGTTAAGCGGGGGAATGCCTCGTAATTTTTCATTCCACCATTGCACAATCATATCAACGGTTTGGAATTCCTGATCACCGCAAACAATCTTCCCCTGCGTATTAAACAACGGCAATCCCGACCACGCTTGCGATGGCCAAGGTAAAATATGCCCATCCTGTATGCCCATCAGACGAACATCTCTTCCCCCCTTTAAAGCGCAATTTCTATTTTTTACCGCCTGGTTAATTGAAAAAACCGTATCTCGGAACCCTTGCAATAACAACATATCCGCTTGAGGGTACTGACCTTTTTCACAATAATAACGAGGGCTCCGCTTTACAAGATCTTGTTTTGCAGCTTCATTCATTGTTCCGTTAATTAATGCCAAATATTCATCATCCAACATTTTACCGAAGTCAAACCCACTGGTAATACCTCCTGCCCCCATCAGAATTGCACCCCAATACGTTTTTACATGGTCATTTGGTGCAATAGATTCCGCTAGGTCATACCAGGTTGCAATAGGTACCAATGCATCAATGCGCGCATCCTGAATGCTCGCCATAATTTGTGCACCGCCACCGTAACTCTCACCGACCATACCAATCGCTAAGTCACCAGAGGTATCTTTGCTGACTCGAGGCAGGTGACGTTCCACCCAATCAATAACGGAGCTCACATCTCTTACTTCATAATCTGGATCCATCAGCATTACGTCGCCATCACTTTCTCCGAAACCTCGCTGATCAAATGAAATCACCCAATAACCATTTTTCCATGCTGCTAGACTGGCTTCTCCTGTAAGAATTAATTGTCCATATATACTCATTGGCCTTGGCATGCGAAAACCACCGAAGCCGTGTGTAGACACAATAACAGGGGCGCTTTCACCCGCGGCTAACGCCGGCTGATAAACGGTTGCGGCAA
The DNA here is from genome assembly GCA_913063495.1 of uncultured Gammaproteobacteria bacterium. Taxonomy (GTDB): domain Bacteria; phylum Pseudomonadota; class Gammaproteobacteria; order Pseudomonadales; family Ketobacteraceae; genus 42-54-T18. Next base: position 39,210 of record CAJXXT010000026.1, read on the forward strand.
TAAACAAACCATCATGGGTGGGGATTTTTACTTGGAAATATCGAGACTCTAATGCTGCATTAGGGTTTGGGTATTGGGTTTTAATATCCACTACAGAACATGCAGATAGCCATAAGCTTATTGCAAGAACCATCAATCTTCTCATCCCACTCTCCTTATTATTGCCTTATTATTGTTATTACCGGAATCAGCGCCAACCACAGCGTCTAATTAGACTCGGTGGTCGACAAAACATCTTATAGCGCCATCAGCACAAACGGTAGGGTCAAAAAACACTACAACAAGTCGCTTCAGCCAATTACAAT
>CAJXXT010000027.1 GCA_913063495.1 uncultured Gammaproteobacteria bacterium
GATACAGGGGCAAGTTTTGCTTGGGCAATACATTACCTTCACCCTTTTGATCGCCGAATGATGGGGAGTCGTAATGCGCACGGTGGTTTGTTTCGGGCGTGCTTAGAATTTTCATCAATGGGGTGGGCTATTGGTTGTTCGGTTGGCGCTGCGTTAGCAAAACGAGACCAACCCATGGTGTGTATTACGGGTGACGGAAGTTTGCTAATGAGCGGGCAGGAAATTACGGTAGCGGTACAAGAAAGTCTACCTATTATTTTTGTCGTATTGAATGACAGTTCACTGGGTATGGTAAAGCATGGTCAAAGGTTAGCAGGGGCTGAACCCGTAGGAACTGACATACCCCCAGTGGATTTTGCTGCTTCTGCAAGAAGTATGGGGGCGGATGGGTATACGGTTCATTCGCCTAAGGATTTGCTTGTGTTAGATGGGAAGTTACTGACGTTACAATCAAGGCCAGCATTGCTTGATGTGTATATTGATCGGGAGGCCGTTCCTCCAATTTCTTCGCGAATACGATCACTTAAGGGAGGCGTATGAAGGAGAAAATAACAACGGCTTTTTGGAATGAAGTGGCTGAGCCTGATGATCCTTATAGCGCTGAACGCTGTTATTGTTCTGGATACGATGTGTACGGGGACTTGATTAAAAAAGCGGCGTGGTTAGATTATCTATATTTACTATTTAAGCAAACAAGACCAACCCAGGAACAGAGTGCTCTGTTAAATGTTTTAGCTATTGCTGTTGCAAACCCAGGGCCTAGAGAGCATAGCGTGCAAGCAGCCATGAGTGCCGGGGCTGGTGGCTCTGGTGCGGCAGCAAGTTTAATGGCGGCCATTGGTGTGGGCGCAGGGAATTTAGGCGGTGCACGGGAAGTTTTTCATATGATGCAGGCCTGGCAGCGTTGCGGTAATAACCTCCCGCGCTGGTTGGAGTATTTTGCTGGTTTTTCTGAACAGAATTGCTCGGCATCAGATGTCCAAGAGTCATCGGGTGATGTGTGGTTGCCATTAGAGCATCCACCTGGTTTTGCCCCCCATGGCGTACGTTGTGCGCAACCTGTTAAACAGACGTTAACTCGGTTGGTAGAGTGTTATAAAGAGAGCAATAGAGATGGGCGTGGTGGGGAGCATACGTCTTGGTTGTTGCAACATCGCGAAGAATTGGAGGTTGCTGTGAATATGCCGTTGGCGATGACCAGCGTGATAGCCGCGGCGATGTTGGATTTGGAATTCGATGCGGAGCAAGGGGAGATGTTAACACTGCTTCTGCGTCTACCAGGGGCCGCGGCTCATGCGCTGGAGCAGCGAGAACGCGGATGGAAAAGCTTTCCGTTTCATGGAGATGACTTAACAGTAACCAATGACCCGCAACGAGAGTTACCCATAGCCCCGGTGAATTCCAGTGAAATTTGAAGGGGGAATAGACAAACTATCATTTTGGGAAAATAACTGGCTAACCGATATGGGCGGGTGGTTTCCGGGTGAACGTGTTGTGTTACGTGGGCAGGATATGTTTTCTGAGTTAAAAGATTTAACGTGGATGGGGCAGTTAATGCTGGGAATCTGCGGTCGTCAATTTGATGAAAAACAAGTGCAATTATTTGATGGTATTTGGCGTATTTCCACGAGTTTTCCTGATCCTAGGTTATGGAATAACAGGATTGCAGCGTTAGCGGTTTCTGCGCGTAGCACCAGTAATTTAGGGGTTAGTGCAGGGCTTGCGGTTTCTGAAGCAACGATTTATGGGCATAGACCCTTGTTAGCAACGATGAAATTTTTGTGTTCAACTCAGGAATTGTTGGAGCGAGGTGAACCGTTAGCGTCTATTCTGATAGAGCGTCTTAACATACAGGTTAATGGGCGACCAGGATCAGGAAAGAATCGTCAGGTTGCAAAAATACCGGGTTTTGGGCGACCTATTACAAAACAAGATGAGCGAGTTATTCCATTGTTGGAGTTTGCGGAAACACTCGGTTTTAGCGATGGTGTTTACGTGAGGTTGGCAAATGATATTGAGTCAATGCTGCAATCGTTTGGGCATAATCTTCGTATGAACATCTCAATGTTGATGGGGGCAATGTGTGCGGATCAAGGGTTAACCCCCCGACAGTATTATCACTATATAACGTTGTGCTTTAGCGCTGGAATTATGTTTTGCGCACGTGATGCGGAAAAAAAACCAGAAGGTTCATTTTTTCCGCATCGCTGTGAATGTATTGACTATCAAGGTCCAGGGATGAGGGATTGGGAATGAACAGTAGTGTAGTAAACCAAAAAGTGGATCAAAGCTATAAAGTAAGGGGCAGAGTTATGGGCAAGGCTTTGCTGATGTGTTTTGTTGTCAGTATGGGTAGTGGGTTGTTGCTTTCTGGGCATGTAAACGCGCAATCGCTTGACGCCGATGATGAAGAAGCACTGTTTGAGCTTTACGGCGATGAAGATATGATCAGTGTCGCAACTGGCGCACGTCAATCTATCGCCAAGGCACCGGCCGTGGCGACAGTGATTACTGCTAAAGATATTCATGCTATGGGTGCTACAGATCTTGACGAGGTATTGGAAACGGTTCCTGGGTTACATGTTGCGAGACATAATTTTGGTTATGCCCCGATATATACCATGCGAGGTATTTACTCAAATTACAGTCCACAAGTTTTGGTGCTAATTAATGGAATACCTATTACCAATTTATACATTGGTGATCGCAATTTGATTTGGGGGGGGATGCCGGTTAAAGCCATTTCTCGAATTGAAGTCATTCGTGGGCCCGGCTCAGCGGTATATGGTGCGGAAGCATTTGCGGGAGTTATTAGTATTATAACAAAAACACCTGATGAGATTGAGCAAACAACGGTTGGAATTAGAACGGGAAGTTTTAATACAAAAGATGGTTGGATATTGGCGTCTGATAGTTGGGGCGATACCGATGTAGCGTTAACGCTTGAATACCACAAGACCGACGGTCAGGATGAAAATATTGATACTGACGCACAAACAGGGCTTGATAACGCATTTGGAACTAATGTGTCATTGGCACCGGGATCTGTGAATTTATCGCGGGAAAATTTGGATGTACGGTTTGATGCAACCTATCAAGATCTACGATTTAGAGCGGGATTACAACGGCGTAGAGATTTTGGGAATGGTGTAGGGGTTGCAGAGGCACTAGACCCGCATAACCGCTACGCGAGTGATCGCAGAAACTTTGATCTTACGTATCATAATGCAACGTCAGCTCAAGACTGGGATTTTACAGTTCAGTTGAGCTATTTAGACACTAGTCAAGAAGTTGAGGAGGATTTAATTGTTTTCCCTTCTGGGGCGATTGTTGGGGGTGTATTTCCGAATGGGGTGATTGGCAACCCTGAAGTGTATGAACGGCATTCTCGTTTTAATGTATCTACTTTTTTTACCGGTTTTGATCGCCATCAACTACGTTTTGGTGCAGGTTATTATTTGGGTGAAATTTATAAAGTAAAAGAAAGTAAAAATTTCAGGATTGATCCGTCTACTGGGCTTCTTATTGCGCTTGGTAGCGAACTAGTGAATGTAAGTGATAGCCCTGCTGTATTTATGGATGAAGGGGATCGACAGAACCGTTATGCTTTTGTGCAAGATCAGTGGCGTTTTATTGAAGATTGGGAGCTTACGTGGGGGCTGAGGTATGATTATTTCTCAGATTTTGGGGATACGTTTAACCCTCGTGCGGCACTCGTATGGTCAACACGACATGACCTAACGATGAAGCTGCTTTATGGTCGAGCATTTCGCTCGCCGAGTTATGCGGAGCTTCTTATAAAAAATAATCCCACAATTATAGGTAATCCGGAATTAAATCCAGAAAAAATTGATAGTGTAGAACTGGCTTTTGACTATCGACCTGTAGAAACCTTACGTTTAGGGTTGAATATATTTGCGTACCGGTGGAAAGACATTATTCAATATGTGCCTAATACTGATGCGATAGGCAGTACGGCACAAAATTCGGGTAAACAGTACGGTAAAGGTTTTGAGGCTGAGCTCAATTGGCAGGTGACAGGAGAGTTGGATATTACTGGTAATTTTGCTTACCAGGACTCAGAAGAACGTTCTGAGGATGGTAATGTTAAATCAGATGCTGCCAATTCGCCCCACCAACAACTTTACGTAGCCGCAAAATGGCGCTTTATTGAGCTTTGGTCTGTTCAGGCTCAAGTGAATTATGTATTAGATCGCGCTAGAGCGGAAGGTGATTCTCGTTCTTCGATTGATGATTATGCTGTGATGGATCTCACGCTTAGATGTACTAGCAGCAACAGTAACTGGGGGGGGGCTGTATCGATACGTAACCTGTTTGATAGTGATGCCAGAGAACCAAGTCTATCAACCGGGTCAATCCCAGATGACTTGCCATTAAGTGGGCGAAGTATTTATGCGGAATTGGATATGCGTTTTTAATGCATACTTTTTAGGCATTTTGGGAGAGGGACGTTATGGTTAAGCAACACTATAAATCGGTAGCACTGGTTAGCAGAAGTTCAAAAGGTATCGGTAAGGCTATCGCGCAGGAGTTTGTGATGAAAGGCTTGCCCCTATTAAAAAAACAAAGGGTTATGAATTAGCACTGTGATGGCGTTACTGTGTGATGGGGCGTTACTGCGTAATGTTACTTAGTTTGGTGGAGCCAAGGAATGGTCTGTAACTATCTTATTAGGGTGTCTGGAAAGGCTATTGATGTCGCGATAATTCGTTTGCGGTTGATAGCACTCCTAGCTTTAAAGCGAGTCGTATTTTTATGCGTTATATTTTTGATGGCGAATCAAAGTATGGCTGGTAATTTGGCGGTATTGTACCCTGAAATACGAGAGCCCTATCGACAGGTATTTCTTAATATTGCAGAAGGTGTTTCTGATAACTATTCAGGCCCGACAACTCTGATGAGTTTGGAGAAGGGAGAGTCTGCAGAAGTTATCAATAGACGGTTAAAAAAACATAATATTGATGCCGTTATTACATTGGGCCGACGGGGTTTACGCGTGATTGAATCATTACCACCTGCGATGCCTAAAGCGGTTGTTGTAGGTGGGGTAATTGTTCACCCCAACGGGCACGGGTTAAACGGAATTTCATTGTCTCCTTCTCCAGAACGTCTCTTGTCAACGTTGTTGAAATTACAGCCAAAGGTTAAAAATATTTATGTGATATACCAGCCGGGTCCGGGAGAGTGGTTAATTAAACGCGCTCAAAAAGCATGTGATAACTTAGGATTAACATTAACCATGCTGTCAGTAAGTGATATACACGAACAAGCGGCACAATATCGTAAGTTATTAGGCGATATGAAACGTGGAACGGATGCGTTATGGGTATCCCATGATAGTTCGCGTCTAGATAAAAGTATTATGAAAATGGTGCTGGAAAGATCTTGGCGCCGAAAGCTCACGATTTTTTCTAGCAATCTGGTTGATATGAAGCGCGGAGTGCTATTTTCTTTGTATCCAGACAACCATGCTATGGGTGAAAGCTTAGCAAGCATGATTGCTGCAATGGAGAACGCGATACATCCAGCATCGGGATCGACGTTGCAGCCTGTAGCAGACCAAGGTCGTCAACCGATATCAACTTTTGGTATATCCCCCGTACGGGACTTATTAACTGCTGTAAACGTACGTACGGCGAATCATATTGGACTACACTTCAATAAAAAACAACGGAGTGAGTTTGGGATGTCGTATCCTTCAAAGTAAGTCAGGAGCTTAAATGTCATGAACGTACCATCTAAAGTGTTACCGAATAACTTGGGGTTTCGGCAGCAATTAATTCTTATTTTTAGTTTAGGTATTATTTGTTTAGCACTGGCAACGTCGTTGGTAATATCTTCGATTACCACTCAGGCAATGTATGAGCAAATGTTTAAACAAGGCCGAAAAACAACCGACGCATTTTCTGAGCAGAGTACGTTAGCACTGTTATACCTTAGTGAAGATAATGCAAAAGATGCGGCTAAATCTACCATGGCGTTCCCCGACGTGACGGGGGTTGCGATTGTGACGGCCAATGAGAAATGGCAGTATGCGGAGGGGGTATCAACGGTTCCTTCAGGGGTAATAAAGAAGCGGCGTACAGAAAATCATTATAAGGAAACATCCAGGGCATGGTATTTCAGTGCGCCTGTGTATGCAGGGGCTGAGGAGTCAGAAAATGATTCCCATTTTGCGGGGGAACCTCAAGTTGAACTTGAACTTATCGGTTATGTCCGTGTTGTTGTATCTAAAGAACGTTTGGCTGTATTAACAACGGAAATACTGCAGAGTAATGTGTTGGTTTCATTTGGCTTTGCCGCTGTATTGCTTTTGTTATTATTAGGGATGACAAAGCGTTTGACCCAACCTTTGCATGAATTAGCTGAGGTCATGGGTGAGGCGGAAGAGGGTGATATTCAGGTTCGAGCGAATCTAAAAGGCTCTAAAGAAATTGTATTAATGGAGAAAGCCTTTAATACAATGATGAGTCAATTAGAACAAAGACAACAAGAACTACAACGTGCAAGAGATAGTGCTCTGGGGGTGGCAAATGCTAAAGGGGAGTTTGCGGCAACCGTGAGCCATGAATTGCGGACACCGATGAATGGTATTATGGGAATGCTGGACTTGCTGGAACGTTCTGAGGTTTCGCAACGACAAAAAGAATATATTAAAGTAGCCACACAGTCTGGCGATGCGTTGTTGATGTTAATAGACGATATCTTAGATTTTTCTAAAATAGAATCCGGAAAAATGCGCATTAGTCCTGTGAACTATGATCCGCAGGAATTGATTGGTGACATTGTTGAGTTATTGTCTACTCAAGCAAAGCAAAAGAACTTAACCATTAACGCAAAAGTGGAACCAAAAATACCCAAAGTCCTTCGTGGAGATTCAGGGCGGATTCGCCAAGTGTTGATTAATTTGATGGGTAATGCCATCAAGTTTACTGAGCAAGGAAGTGTTGATGTTTCCATGATGATAGAAGGAGATTCAACACTGCCGATGTTCCGGGTTGTTGTGAAAGACACCGGTGTTGGTATTGCAGAAGATGCACAGAAACGAATATTCGATGCATTCTCCCAAGCCGACGGGTCAACAACGCGAAAATATGGTGGAACGGGGTTAGGGCTAACGATTTGCCGGCAACTAGTCGAGTTGATGGGCGGTAAAATGGGCGTTAAAAGCGAACCAGGAAAGGGGAGTGCCTTTTGGTTTACCATGCCGCTAGATGCGGTTAACGATGAAGTTGTACACGATGAGTTGGGTGCTGATCAGTTAAACGGAGTGAGAGTATTAATTGTTACACGAGAGCCAGTGTTACAAGAGCAGTTAACCGACTGCTTTGCTGAGTGGCAGTGCTTTTATCGAATAACAGGGGAAGGCCATACTGCATTATCGTTACTGACAAGAGCAAGAGAGCAGGGGCGAGCCTATGATTTGGTCGTTGCAGATACGACCTTAACGGATATGTCATGTTCTCAATTTGTTGATGCTATTAGTAGCACACCTGATATTTGTGGTGTGAAAATTGTTGTGGTAGAAAACGGTGAAGATCAGGGGTTAACAGATGTCCATGGTTTGTTGAAAGTGGAGGCGTTTGTTGATGCAGAATGTTTTTATCAATCCATACTTGGGTTACTGGAAGTGCGTTCACCTATTAAAGTAGAGCGAAGGGTAACCTCTCCTGCTAAAATACCATCGGTATACCTAGAGGAAGAAATTGCCGATATTGGTATGCCCCGAATTTTAGTCGTGGAGGACAACCACACTAATCAGCTGGTCGCATTAGGTATGCTAGAGCGTCTTGGTTGTCATAGTCGCGTGGCAAATCAGGGAGAAGAAGCATTGTCGATGCTGGATCAGCAGCATTTTGATCTTATTCTTATGGATTGTCATATGCCAATACTGGATGGCTATTTAACGACTGAGACGATACGTAAAAAGGAGACAAAAGAATATCATTTGCCGATTGTAGCAATGACCGCTCATGCCGGGCGTGATGATAAAGAGCGCTGTTTGCAATCGGGGATGGACGATTATTTGCCCAAACCGATAAATTTTGATGATCTCAAACGTAAGTTGATGCATTGGTTGGGTGTTGAATTGGTAGAGAAAGATCCCGATGCATCACAAAAGGTGACGGCACCCGCTAAAGACCAGCCCATTCAACATGCATTGGATATCGAACGGTTTCAAACGCTTCGGCATCGTCTTGGGCAGAATTTTCCTCGAGTGATTGATTCTTTTCGGGAAAATACCCCTCTATATTTAGATAAGCTTAAGTATGCTCTCAAGCACACAGAAGAAGCTCAAGTTAGATATTTAGCTCATTGCATAAAAGGTAGTTTTCTAAATATAGGAGCATTGCCATTAGCCAATCAATGTGCGGAATTGGAGGTGCTGTGTGAGACAGGTATTCACGTTGAAGCCCATGAGCTTATTAAAGATATTGAAACGGGTTATTTGGAATTGCAACGTGTACTTAATAATCAGTTAACACAACAGGGAGAGAAGGCGAAAGAAATTCGCTACGTTCAGCCAACAATACTTATTGTTGACGATGACCCCGTGATGTTGTTGACGTTACATGGAATGCTGGAGAGAGATGGATATTTTATTATAAAAGCAGACAATGGTGAAAAGGCCGTGCAAGTATGTCAGGCAAAAATGCCTGACCTGGTACTAATGGATGCGGTGATGCCTGGTGTTGGAGGTTTTGATGCGTGCCAGCAGATTTTACAGCTGAGCAGCGATATCCCACCATCTATTCTGATCATAACGGCGCTGCATGATGAACAATCCATTGAAAAAGCATTTGATGCGGGAGCAACGGATTTTATACCCAAACCCATTAACTTTACGGTGCTGAGGAAACGTGTTGATAGATTGTTGTTGTCTCGTCGTTCAGAGCAGCATGTTCAACAACTGGCATATTATGACAATTTGACAAATCTCCCTAATCGCACCCAGATGATGGAGCGGGCAAGAGACCTGATTATTCACGCGAATACGTCAAATACTATGTTGGCAGTGTTTTTTCTGGATATTGACCGGTTTAAAATGGTTAATGACACACAGGGCCATGATGTCGGCGATTTATTGTTAAAAACGGTGTCCCAGCGATTGCAAGGGTGCTTACGGACGATTGACCTTATTGCCCGTGTAGGAGGTGATGAATTTATTATTTTGTTGGATGATATTCAAAGCGTCGAGGCAGTAGAAACAGTTGCTAAAAAAGTGAACGCGTCCTTTGCGCAGCCTTTCTCATTTATGAAGCAACAGGTGCATGTCTCTGTAAGTATTGGTGTGGCAATGTATCCTCATAATGGCGGCAATATTGGTACCTTAATGAAGCGTTCTGATACTGCAATGTTTAAAGCTAAAGCAAAAGGAGGGAATTGTTATCAGTTTTATGAGCATGGTATGGAAACAGAAATTGCTCGTAGATTTGAATTGGAAAGTGAATTGCGTGAGGCGATAGACAATGAAGAGCTTGTACTTTATTACCAGCCACAGCTTGATTTAAGCACGGGTAAAGTGAGTGGATTAGAGGCACTTGTTAGGTGGCAGCATCCGGTTCGAGGTTTTCTTCCACCTGTGGAGTTTATTTCACTTGCGGAAGAGACGGGATTAATCATTCCATTAGGTGATTGGGTGATAAGAACTGCGTGCCAACAACAGCGAGACTGGATGAATAAAGGGTTAAATGAGGTACCCATTGCAGTGAACGTGGCGAGTATCCAGTGGGAAGGCGGGGCGTTATACAAAAAAGTAAAAGCTGTTCTAAAAGATACGGGTGTGCCTGCTCATCTGTTGAAGTTGGAGCTAACAGAGGAGACGCTGGCCGATACGGAAGACGCAATGATTGCCCAGATGACCAAGCTCACGTCGCTAGGTGTATCCTTAGAAATTGATGATTTTGGTACGGGATACTCATCTCTTAGCTATTTAAAGCGTTTCCCTGTGGAAGTGCTTAAAATTGATCGATGTTTTATTGATGGTTTGCCTACTGATGCCGATGATGTAGCGTTGGTGACGGGGATTATCGCGTTAGGGCATAGTTTGAACCTAAAGATTATTGCAGAGGGTGTTGAAACAGCGGAACAGAAACAATTTTTGATAGAAAAGAACTGCGATGCGATGCAAGGGTATTATTTGTCTAGGCCGCTGAGCCCTGCAGATAGTGAAGAATGGTTGCTAGAATATTGCAAGACGGAGTAATATAGCGTGCAATAAATGTAGAGAGTTGTTGTATGAAACTTGAAATGATTTGCACAGGTGAAGAGATTTTAGCAGGCCAAGTTGTCGATACTAATGCGGCTTGGCTTGGCGAAAGGTTAATGGAGCAGGGGATTGAAATGCAGCGACGGGTCACTGTTGGTGATCGGTTGGAGGACTTAGTTTCGGTATTTCAAGAACGTAGTCAGAGCGCAGATGTTATTTTAGTTAATGGAGGTTTAGGGCCAACCGAAGACGATATGTCAGCACTTGCGATGGCTCAAGCAATAGGCGAGGGGCTTGTTGAGTGTGCCGTATGGATAGAACGCTTAGAGCATTGGTATGCGAGTCAGGGACGTACGATGCCTGCCAGTAACGCAAAGCAAGCGTTATTACCCGCATCAGCGGTTATGGTGGATAACCCTGTTGGTACGGCCTGTGGATTTCGTGTGAAATTGAATAAAGCATGGTTGTTTTTTACGCCAGGTGTGCCTCATGAATTCAAGCAAATGGTGGATGAACAATTTATACCCTTTATCGTTTCTGAATATAATGTCACCGAAAAAACACAACTGCATAAATTGCTAACGTTTGGTGTGGGGGAGTCATCTCTTGCAGATGACTTAGATAAGCTAGTTATTCCTGAAGGCATTACGCTAGGTTATCGCTCGACTATGCCACACATAGAGATAAAATTATTCGCACGAGGGGAGCAAGCGGCAAGTGTTTTATCTGAGACTGTTGAGAAAGTGAAAACTGTATTGGGGGATTCATTGGTATCTGATCGCCATTCATCGTTGGCGGCTGAAGTGAATCAACGGTTACTTGAGCAAGGGAAATCCCTGAGTATTGCAGAGTCCTGTACGATGGGGGGAATGGCCAATGAGTTATTAGTGCAACCAAATAGTGCTGAATATTTTCATCAGGCGGTAATTGCAATTAATGACGCTTCAAAAAAGCAGTTATTGAATATAACGACTGAAATATTTGAAAAATACGGTGCTACATCCATTGAAATGGCTGTAGCAATGGCTCGTAGCGTAAGGCAACCGCTAGATAGCGATTACGCGCTGGCAATTAGTGATATAGCAGAGGTTGAAGTCGATAGGCGTCAACGAATAACGGTTTCTATTGCGTTAGTATCACAGAATAATGTATGGCATCAAACGATTGATATCCCTTTTAGAAGGCCTGAAATGTTTCGTTCAATTTGTGCTGCAGTGGCTTATGACATGCTGCGAAGAGCCCTGTTAGGGAGCCCTCCAATTGTGACCTATCCATTTATTAGGCGGTGCTAACCAGTCGATAGTTTTCATAAGCAAGTTGGGTGTTGGCTTGTTTTGAAAACGCCTGAGTTCCCCCTATTTTTTGAAGGAATGTATCAAGCGTTTTTCTATTCTCAGTTTCTTCATTGTAAGCATGCAAAGCTCGCTGGAACATCCAATAAGAAAAGGGAGTAATAGCGCGTTTTGACGTGACACCTTCAATAGAAAATGAATGCCTACCTATTACCCGCTTTATGTTTTTTGTATGACTGTTTTTCTTGCACCAGCTATCTAATTGACGTGCAGTATCTTCTAACACTGGGAATTGCTCTTTTGTCATGCGAGATAATATCGGCATAAGTGTTTCAGGTATCTCATCGTTAGGAAGGAAATCACCGTAACGGGCATCTTCAAGAAATTCCATTCGTCTAACCCATTTAGCGACAAATGGCGCTCGTTTCTTTAGCATTTTTCCTGGGTAAGGATCTCGGTAACAATGTGCGTAGAATGGGCCTAAAAAACCATAATCTCCAATGCTAGGGCGATCCCCCAAAAGATAAGGATACTGCTCGAAATGTTTATTTAGATCATCAAGCAGTGCTTCATAGCTAATCTCTATGGACTTTTCAATGGCTTTGTTATTGAGTCCAAAGTAGGGTCTGTATAAATTGCCAAATGCCATCGCTGGAATCATGCCGATAAAGTAATGGGTAAACCCCGGAAGGTTTGGCATTGCGGTTTGCCCAAACTCTTTTAAAATGAACGGCAAGTTGTATCGCTTAAAGCGCCAGCGGTAATGCATTGCTGGCATCACTAGCCACTCATCCCCGAAACACTCTAGTAATAATGACGCGAGTTTTTGCTTAGGGGTATCGGGGTACACAGATTTTGATGGAAAGTGTTGTTCCAAATGGTCAATAATGCAAGTGGTGTCCTGTATACATTGATCGTCAGGCGTAATCAGAAGGGGAATGATACGTTTACCCACTCGTGGAGTAATAACGTTTTGATATACATTCAATGAAGAGATTGTTTCCGTGAATGGGATGTTTTTGTAGCGCATATACCCACGAACTTTTCCAGTGAATAAAGACGATTCAGTACCGATAAGTTGGTAGGATGTGCGGGCTTGGTCTGTCATGTGATATATCCCCCTGCGCTAGTGATGATGTTTTAAGCAGTCTACTCCATATTTTTTAAGGAATCATAAGGTTATAGGGAAAATGCAGGTTGCTTGTGTTATGAATAAAATTCATGAATGCCTGTTCCGCAATGGTACTAACGAAATGTCTCTATTTTCTTCAGGCCTTGACCCCATGATTTTTTGTAGGAAAGGGTATCGTTATCCGTGGCATTTTTTTTGTCGGCTAGAAGGTGTTTGCATTGCGATGTTATAAAGATTAGGTGGCGCTGAAGCTCATTGATAAATTGATCAAAATTCTCTACTTCTTTGAAATCGCATGTTAATTTTTTATTTTTGACATCATTGAGCCACTGGCTCGCCGTACTATCGAGTAGTCCGGCGCCATGAATGGTTGATAATAAACGGGTATAGGATTGTTTGATCGAGCGGAACGTCTTGTTTTGATGGCTTCCTGTATAAGTCGCTAGCATGAGATCTAGAGTATCAACCCAAGGTATCAATTGTTTTGTTTTATCGAGTATTCCGTTAATCATGCTCTCTATATTGTCGTTGGATAGGAAGCTTACATTTTCTTGGCTGGTTTTACGTATCAGCGTGATAACGGTTTCATAGATATCGTACCGATGAACGGTGGCGTTCACTTGTAACGCGGGTATGATGTTGTGTAAATTGGCACTTTTTGTATCGACACTTTTTATATTGGTGTTTCCGTTCCCTTGGATGTGTTGTTGATCGATAATAAAACACGACATTCCTACAATTTGACCTATTAATCCCAGTTCGTTTTCAATGCTTGCCTTTGGGAAGCCGCTGCCATCGCATCGTTCGTGGTGCTCTAGTACTGCTAGAGATACGTCGTTATGCAATTCACTGATGCCTTTTAGTATCTTCCAGCCAATGATAGCGTGGCTTTGTGTCCACTTAGGGGCTTCAGAATCATTGAAGGGGGGAAGATGTAATAAACCAATTTCCATACACAAACCAGCGAGAAAGGCTGACTGTATTTCTTCTTCACTTAGCTGTCTTTGACATGAAATCAGTAGTGAAAACCAAGCTGCGCCTAGGGATCGGTTAAAATGAATGGGAAGCTGTAATGCTAAAACCGTTATCTTTTGCCTTAAAATAGGGAATTGTTGATAACTGTTACAAAGGAACCTTAGGTGGCTGTCTAAGTTTAGTAGCGTGTGAATATGAAGATATGAGGGGTGGTCGGATAGGTAATCCTGTATACGTTTAAAGAGTTCTATGCCATCTAGCTCGTTGTCGATTGAGAGATGTTTTTCAATGTCACTACTAAATGAAGACTTAATAATATGGTTGCGAAAGGCCTCATTAACTTCAATTCCTTTGTTGGCAATAAGGCTGCTATCTTCGTTAAAAATATCCTTGGTGACGAATACTTTTTTTGTCTCATTAACGTTGACTAGGCGTGTGAGGTATTCCTCCAACATTTTTAAATCGATGTTTTTTGTGCTTTGTGGTGTGTTCACGTGAGCCAATATCCTTATCTGCTTCTGATTGTTTATTAAGTATATGCACGGGTATAGAATAAAGGTAATTGAATTGTTAACTCACTATTTGGTGATCTTAATGTTTAATTCAGGATTACTTATGCATCAACCTCCATTACTTTACATCAATCACTTAACCTCCATTACTTCGCCGCGTAGAGGTGCTATTCGAGCCAATAAGCGGTTACGTGTTGCAACGGAGTATCCTGCTTTGTTCATGGCACGAATTGCCGTATCAACAAGTGCATTAAAATCAGCTTCATTAACCCCCATCCCTTTATGTGACTCCACAATAGAATCGCCGGTATAAGTACAAGGGCCACCAGATAATAAACAAATGTGTTCGATTTGTTTTTCTCGAAAGCGGTCTAGATTGGTATCTTCAAAATAGGGGCGGACCTCTTTTGATTCTCCTATTTCACGAATAAAAATATCGACAAAACGCTCTATTCCAGCAAGGCTTCCTAGTTGCTTAAAAAGATCATCTTTCGGTTGGGGCGACAGGCAGCCAGACATCAACATCATAGACGTAAGAAATAGAGAGAATGATAGTAGGCGACAGGTTTTCATCAGAACGCCCCTTGTAGCGATAGGTAAGGGCCTTTTTGATCACGCTGGCCGGCAACATCACCTAATTGTAAGTAAGAAAATGTAATGGATAATTGTTTTGAGGGGAAATAAGCGATAAAAGTACCCTTCCAATCATCCTCCTTCACCGCGGACAAATTACTAGGTTTCATTCTGTATTCTGCCCCCACAGCCCAGTGACGATTGATTAATACTGCTGCGCTGGATTCCCACAGCCATCGCCTGTGATGGTTGTCACCACCAAAGCCCAGTAGCCCAAGCTGATTGGCATCGGAGTTACGTAACGTGATGTTGAATAGCGTGTTCCTATGGAGGAGTCCATCAAGCCATATTTTTGTGGCACTAAAGTATACGTCGGTACCGGAGTTTTTCTTTGCCTCTAGAGAGTTGGCCGCATCGGTATCTAGTACATTTTTATATTGAATACCAATGCTTACCTGTGGCCATTGACTATAAACTGCATCGCCATAAAGCCGTACTTTTGTTCCGAAGGTATTCATGCTGATGGGATCCGCGTTTTCTTTTCCTTGGATTGTTTGTTGAGATGCCGATAGCTCTACGCGATCATGGTAACTTACGGCAGCGCCATAAGACCACATCGTGAAATCAGAAAGGTTTATGTGGGTTGAGTAAAGAGATGATACCGTTTCATCTTTGGTGCCGTAGCCTGATAACATTGCCCAAGGAACCATCCCGCCGCCGCCACTACCCTCTATGGTTGATGTGCCTGCTGTCGCGAGTAATTTTCCATTACTGTAGCAGGGGGCTGCGAATATATAGGAGAGGAGGGAGCCCAAAAAAAATAGGATAACGGTATGTCTAATTCTCATTTTATTTGTCATTTCCCTAGATATTATTTTTTCTAGTGAGCTCTAGATTGTTTGGTATTTGATTTTTACAAAATTCTGAGGCCTGATAATGGCGATACCAGGCAGAAAAGTCATCAGCGGGCACAGGACGACTGATAAAGTAACCTTGAAGTTTGTCGCATCCCCACTGCTCTAATAAATGCCATGCAGCCTGGGTTTCAACGCCTTCAGCAACAATACGTAAACCGATATTATGTCCCAATTGAATTGTTGATTGCACAATGACCTGGTCGTCCTTGTTATTTTCAAGGTTTAAAATAAAGGATTTATCAATCTTTAACTCATCTACGGGCATGCTTTTTAGTTGGCTTAGCGAAGAGTAGCCCGTTCCAAAATCATCAATAGAAAGGTCAATGCCCAGTGATTTAAATTGTTCCAATACCTGGATGGCTTGATGTGGGTTTTCCATTACCGCGCTTTCGGTGATTTCTAGCATTAAGTCTCGCGCGGTAAGCTGGTGGTTTGATAGCAGTTGAGTGATAAAGCTAGGGAGGCCATCGTGGGCAATATCATGTGCAGATAGGTTGATGGCAACGACAACATCGATTTTTTGTTGCCGCCATAGCTTTGCTTGAGCTGCAACGGACGTCAGTACCCAACGTGTTAGGTCTGGCATCATACCTGAGCTCTCTGCGAGTCCAATAAAATCATCAGGGGGGATAAACCCCAAATCTTTGTGAATCCAGCGGATAAGCGCTTCAACTTGCGTAATCGTTTGTGTATGTAAATCAACTTTGGGTTGATAGTACATAACTAGATCGTTGTTTTTTATGGCATCACCAAGATCTGAAATAAGGCGGATACGTTTGAGGTGCTCTTTCTCTTCGCCAGGCTCGTAGAAGTCAAGGCAGATATTACGAGACTCTGCAACGTTTAAAGCGATGCCTGAGCGGCGTAGAAGCTGTTCTGCATCAGCTCCGTGCTCAGGGTACAGTGATACCCCTAAGCGAATGGATACCGCAATATCAATTCCAGAGATGTTGATGCTTTTTTCTAGGGTTTCTTTTAGATGTTTGGTATCTTTGGAAATAGTATCCAAACAGGCTGATGTTATTACGGTAATAAAGTCATCGGCACTCAGGCGCGCGGCTAGACTGTTATTGCCTGTGGTCTCGTTTAATCGTTCAGCAAAGGTTTTTAGGAAATTATCGCCCACATCAAAACCAAAAGTATCATTGATTTGTGAGAAACCAATAATGTTGATGCTAATAACAGAAAACTCAGAGCCATGTCCCTTTTTAATTAACTTGCTGATGTGATCCTTGATTTGTGTGCGATTGGGTAGGCCGGTGAGTGTGTCATGGTACGCTTGATGGAGAATTTTAGTTTCTCTTTCTGCAATGCCAGTTTGCATTTTACGAAAGCTTTCTTCTAGCTCAGATATTTCTCGAGTGTTTTGTACGCACTGAGCATTTTTTTCATTGTAATGACCGTCACTGATTCTTCTTGCCGCTTTTACGAAAAATGCGATAGGCTGAGTTATGTTTTTAGATATTAATAGAGCGCCAATGATGGAGAAAATGAATGCTAATATTGTGATAACGAATATTTGCAATTTTAATGGGTTGAATTGTGCGTACGCGCTGGTTAGTGACGAAAAAACATAGGCGTGAATCAGAAAGTCATTGTTTTCTGTTATGGGGATGGGGAGTGATAAAAACTCTTCTTCCTGCGATGTGGTAACAAGCATCATTTCTTCGTTAGATTGACGTTGTTTTGTGGATGTGGCCGGTAGGGTTGATATGTGAAATGACGCCATATTTACATCACGATTTTTTGTATTGCCTGAAAATGAAATGTCTAAGTTTGTCAGTGTTTTTAATTCGTTTGCAAATTTGTCGTCAATAGCAACGCCGACGGTTGCCCAGGCGATAGTTGTCGGGGCCATAACAGGTAATATAGCGACTTGATATGCAGAATCTTTAATAAGTAATGTGGTTAAAACTCCGCCGTTTTCTCTGGTTTTATCAATGATTTCTTTAGTAAGTTGATAGGGGTGTTTTTTGTTGGTAGTGGATAGTAATGTTCCATCCAGATGGTGAATCATCATTAGATCTACATTAATACGTTGTTGATAATTTTCTAATGCAGAAAGTATGGTGTTTTTGTCTTCGGAGGCAATGGCAGTTTTAAATCCAAAATCACTGACTAATATTTCTGATGAAGTTATTAGCTGATCTCCACGTACAGACATTAATCGTTCAAATATGCGCTTCCCTGTATGAAGGGTCTCTTCTGCTTGATTGTTTATGTTATTACGGGTGGCGAAAAGTACGCTGCCAATGATAGCGATAGAGGTGACGACAATTAATGCAATGAAAGGAAGGAGTATGTGGCTTCTAAGGCTTAGTTTCATTTGTAGAACCTTCCAAATTTATTCTTTTTTGACGGATTCTTTTTTGGCGGGTGAGTTATGTTAATAGTGACGGTAATACTGTCGTGCCCTGATAAATGACCGGAGTAATGGGTCTTTGTTTTGTCGGCTAAATTGGGGTGCCATATATTTAGGGAAGTAACGGCTTTTTTTGGTTCTGAAAAAACAATTTTTCCAGCGTCATCAACAATGCCAAATTTCCCGTCGTCGTAAACGACAATATATCCCAGCATCGAATCATGGATGTTACAGCCAAGTACAACGACGCCTTCATTTTCAAAGGTAATCGGAGTGTTGGGTGTTCCTGCGTAGAGTTTCATTTCAAAAGATTTGGTTTTGGAAAATGAATAGACATGATGTCTTACATTATCGCTGTTCGGGAAAGACACTTTTTGGTTTTTGTGAATTGCTAATACATGCGGGTTATATTGGCGGTTAACTTGATCCATGATGGCAACGTCAGTGCTGCTACTTGTAATATCTTTACCAGAAATATGTACGACCGCATTTTGGGCCGGTTGACCGTTTTGATCCAGTACAGTGACGGTCCACGCCCAGGCTGGCGAGCTAAGAAAGAATAGTACCAGCAGGATGCCGCCGTCGAATATTGACAAGGATTTAGGTGAGCTGAAATAGTGTATTTTCATCGGGGTTGTACTTCACGTCTATTCTTTAGGGCTGTTATCTAAAGAATAGACTAACTATCCTGATGAGGAGGGCTATTGAAGGAGGGGCTAGAGGTTACCCACTCTGGCAGACCTGCGTCATTGGAAAATAGAGATATCTGTAGCGATGCCTCTTGCACGTAAAGACTCATAGAACGTAGGGATAAATCCAGTGGATTCAAAATGACCTTGTATCTTACCTTGTTCATCTACGCCATCTTGGTGAAAGCTAAAGATTTCACCTAACTGAACATTACCAGATTCCATCCCTGATACTTCAGAGATGCTGGTGATTCGACGGCTACCGCAGGGGAACCGGGTTTGTTGAACAATGAGGTCAATGGAAGATGCGATTTGTGTTCGGGTCGCCAGCATGGGTATTTCTATTCCCGACATTAACGACAGCACTTCTAAGCGGCTGATACAGTCTCTTGGGCTGTTAGCATGAATGGTTGTTAATGACCCATTATGTCCTGTATTCATGGCTTGGAGCATATCCAATGCTTCACCGCCACGGCATTCCCCCACTACAATGCGATCAGGGTTCATGCGTAGAGAGTTTTTAACTAGATCTCGTATCTCGATGGCCCCTGTGCCGTCTGCATTGGGTTGACGTGATTCTAGGGATACTAGATTAGGTTGACGTAGCTCTAATTCGGCAGCATCTTCGATAACAATGACGCGTTCTTTATTAGGGATGAAGCTGGATAATACATTCAATAGCGTCGACTTACCGGAGCCCGTGCTGCCAGATATTATGATGTTGCATTTATGGATTACCGCCATCTCCAAGAATCGAATTATGCCTGGGCTGAGGGTCCCATAGTTAATAAGGTGTTGCGCGGTGAGTCGTTCGCTCACGGCTTTTCGTATCGTAATTGACGGGCCTTTTACTGCTAAGGGAGGGATAACAGCGTTAATTCGAGATCCATCCCCAAATCGAGTGTCGACCATCGGGAATTGATCATCAATTCTTCGACCTGTTGATGCTACCATGCGTTGAATCACTGTTAACAATATTCCGGCGTCAGTAAATGTGCCTACAAAGAGCTTGGTCTGGCCGTTCTCTTCATAGAATATTTCATCATGAGCATTCACCATGATTTCAGAAACTTGAGGGTTGTTTAGCAGCGGCTCTATTGCCCCATAACCGACAATTTCAGCATGAACTCTGTGAACTAGTTTATTTGGATCAACGTTAGAAGGGATGTCCTGAAATTCGGCAACGGTTGCCTTAACGACGGTATAGATCTCGGCGTTAGCATTTTCGCCCTCTAGATCAATCGCGGGTTGCTGTAACTGCTTCTTAACGGCTTGATGTGTACGCTGTTGCCAATGTTGATAGGCTTTACGGCGTACCTCTGCGGCGTTAATGGAAGGTTTCGATGTGGGCTTGTCATTAGGGTCTTGATCAGCGATGACTATGTTGATGCTATAATCGCCGATCATGATGGTATCGTTCATGGTGAGTGGCCCAAAATTCTCTATTTTGTCTTCGTTGACGAATAGAGGTTTGAGCCGGGCACGATTTGATATATGTATACCGTCATCCCGAAATTCAACCTGGGCATGGACTTTCGCTACTTTCCTGCCCGGTAAATTCACAATATTGCTGTCGCTATCACCAATCGTACAAATGCTTTGTTTGATAAATAAAGGCGGCAGGGCGCTGCCGTTGGGATTTGTGATATTTAGGATGTACATAGCATGGTACCGTTTTTATTCTTGTGTGCGCATCCATGCAGGCAAAAGCCGAATTTATTGTTTTGCTAAGGATATGGTCTTGAGCAATGTTGTCAACGAGAAAGCGGTGGGGAAGTGTGATTTTGGGCTATTTCTCTCACTCCAGCGAGAATAATGCACTTAATGGAAAGGACCGTTGTGCCAAATGAGGTATTTAAGGTGATAACGCTCGTATATAGTGTTCGGGCGACGGCCAGTTCTACAGTTCGTTCTGTAATCACTGGCTAATACTACTGATAAACTCAGTAACCAATCGAGCAACAAGTCCAGTAACAAGCCCATTAACAATGAGCACAGTAATAAACCTAGTAATATGAGGCCAATATGACACCTACCCATGACAGTAGTTTTGAATTGCGATTACACCAGGCTTTGAACTTGAAGCAACAGGCGTTAGAGGCAAAGCAATCCAATGATTACTCCCAGGCCTATGTGTTAATGACAGAGGCTCATGACTTGGTTGTCGACTGTCCAAAGCAACATGCATTGATGCACGATGAATTGCGCCATATTAATTGGATCACTGGGAATTATGGAGAATTAATGGGGGACTGTTTTTTAGCGGTTTTTAAACCCCTGGGTATTTTTGAAGTATTGGCCTATGTGTTGAAACGCCAGATAATTGATGACGAGCGTTGTCGTCGATCATAAGGAAAAAGGTATATGAGTAGTAAAACGTTTAACCAAATTTTAGACGGTGTTAGTAAGCAGGGCGATCATTACGAAGCCCAGATCCCAAGGTCATGGATGCAAGGCAGGGCATCTTTTGGTGGTTTGGTCACCGCATTAGGTGTTGAAGCAATGCAGCAAGCTCTATATCAAGGAGAGGGGCAACAAGCCGGGAAAAAACTGCCACTGAGAGCGTTGCAAGTATTGTTCGTTGGCCCAGTTGGTGAACAGCCTATTCGTATTGAAACAACCAAATTACGACAGGGTAAAAATGTTACCTCAATGCGAGCGGATTTGATTCAAGATGGAAATGTAGGTTGTACCGTGATGGCCTGTTTTGGTGCGTCGAGAGTCTCAGAATTGTCGCTTGAAGCCAAAGCGATGCCTATAGTCGCTGATCCAGAATCCCTTAAACCCTTTCATTACGTGGAAGGAAAAACACCATCATTTACACAGTTCTTTGATATGCGCTGGGCAGAGGGTGATAGCCCATTCACCGGATGTAAAGAACGTACGCATGGTATTTGGACCTGTTTTCATGAAAAAGGGCCGGCATCTATTGCTCATCTAATCGCAATTGCCGATATTCCTCCGCCGATTGGATTGTCGATGTTAACCACACCTACAGCAGGCAGTTCGTTAACGTGGTCATTGGAATTTTTAGGAGATGAGTGGCAGGCCAACGCCGACGGCTGGTGGTATGTGAGAACCGAGCTGGCGCAAAGTTCTCAAGGGTATGGACAACAAACTTACAGCATTTGGACCCCTGACGGTAAACCGGTGGCATTGGGTCGTCAGGTGATGACGGTTTTTGGGTGACAGTTGTGGTGTTTTAATGGATGAGTCTACTATGTGATGGTTTGGGCGGTGGAGGTGTCGTATTGTTTCCATCCTCTAGGTATTCGAATAACGCTTTGATATTAATTGGCTTCGGAAGGTGTTTTACATTTAGTAAGTGCGTTTCATCGTTATGGGTATGTTGTTCATGTCCGCTAGATAATATGATTTTTTTATCATACCCTGACATTCTTAAGCGCTTTATAACATCAATACCGTTTAAAGGTGACATTGAATAATCTGTTAAGACAGCAATGGTTGAAGAAGCATTAGAGCTGATAAATTCTAATGCTTCTGAAGCGCTGGAGAATGTAATAACGTTATCGACAACGTCCAATAAAGCACTTTCAAGAAAATATAAAATGCTCGTATCGTCATCGATGACAACGATACATCCAGGTATACGGGTTGGATGCACAACTTGTTGACTTTTTGGGCGGGGTAAGCTGGGTGTATTTGTAATGTTGTAAGACGTTATTGGTATTTCTAAGGTAAACAGGGTGCCTTCGTTTCTATTTGTCCTTAGCTTTGTTGTGCCTCCCATTTCTGCCATCAAGCACCTTACAATATACATACCAAGACCATGTCCGGAGTTGTGAGATGTGGCTTCTTGTTCAAAGGGCAAAAATAGATCGTTACTTCGGTGATCCTCCATTCCAATACCATTATCTTTGATCTTGAGTTGCAATGTGTTTTTTGAGTTGTTGCTAGCATCCAAGATGGCGCATGATACGGAGATGCAGCTTGCTTGCGCATACTTTATTGCATTATGTATAACGTTTTCTATGATTTGTGAAATACGCTCACCATCACTAACGATAGTTAGCTGAGTGTCACACTGAATGTCTATTTCGATATTTTGCTGTTTACATTCAGACTTATGTAGAGAAAAAGCATCTTCTATAACGGAGTGAATGTAGAAATGTGTGTTTTGGATGGAGAACTTTCCCTCAAGTACTGCACCAATGGAAAGTAAATCACTAAATCTTCGGTTCAGCTTTACGATTTGTTTTTGTTGCTGCTCAAAAAGATCGAGTTTTTGCTTTTCTGTTTTACTGGACGAAACTTCATTGATACCAATAATACTATTCAGTGGGTTTTTTATTTCATGGATGGCGCTAGAGAAGTAGCGAGCCTGTCGAACTATTTTTTCATCAATGATTTCTTTCTTTGCTTTGTCGGTAACGTCTATGACATATCCATATATCTGAGTGATACCATTCTGGTTGATTCTCCTAAGGGTAATAAAGGAGTATTTTTCATTTGGTGTGATCGTGTATTGTTGTTTAAATGAGTCTAATGATCCATTTTGAAACAAATTGATTTTTTCATTGGTCGCTGGGGAATCTTCGGATGGGAGGTTTTTTAAAACTGAAAATATATTTTCTTTGATGAGGTTGGAGTGAGCTATTCCTAACATATCGATAAACATTTTATTAGCATGAAGCATACTCCCATTGCCCTTGGCTAACGCAATTCCATCGATGGCGTTGGAGAATAGGATTTCATGGCTCTGTTCTGATTCTTTAAGTTTTTCTGCTATTGACATGGAATCAAGTTTGGAACCAAGGGTGTCTGCGATAGTTTTAAGCGTTGATTTTAGGTTCTTTGAGTTGTTGATGCATTCCTTTTTGTATATAAGGAAACCAAAACTCGTATTATTTGATGATACAGGAAAATATATGCTCTTTGACCAGGGAGTATTTTCAGGTATTCCTTCTTCAATAGTGAGAGATGTATTGTGAGTAGGAGTATTTAGCCAACTTCCAGTTGTATTAACTAGCGAATTTGTTTTAGACAAAATGTTTTTTATTAGCTGTTCTTTATTATATTCACAGGTGTTGATGTGTTTTATGCAGTCAATAAGTACATCGTTTTCAATTGCTGTTGGTTGTGATATGTAGGATTTAAAATATACATTTGAGATGGCAAATATTTTTTTTCTTATTCTGGCTTCTACAAGTTTTGCTCCCCAGTTTTTACTTATACTTAAGGATTTCTCTAGGGTTGATAGATTTTTGGATTCAGGTGATAGGTCAAAGGCCAGCTCGTAAGTGATTAACGCATCCATAGGGTGGCCCTTGATTTGTGCTGAAGTGGCCGCATCTATGAGTTTTGCTAAAGAGGCGGGGTTTTTTCTAAGAAGCATTGATTGAATAGCCTCAAGTATCCTTTTTTTATGATCGATGTTCACACTCTTTTGGATGCATATACTATTTAGAATGCTTATTGATCGCTTTATGTAAAAAAATGTTTTTGTAAGACTGTAGCTTCCATCAAAGGTTAGTTTGGCTCGGACTATAGCGCTGATGAATATATGTAGGTACTCACCGTAGGTGCCTCCCACATGTTCTTTGTATTTTTCTGCTTTTCTAGCGCAGAATAACGCTTTATCATAGTTTCCACATAGATATGCTTTAACTGTCGCGTAGTGGTACGCAATAAATACAGCTGCTTTGTCATTTTTGTATATTGTTTCGTTTATGTCTGTATTGATATTGAAATAAGGCCCATGAAAATCACTTGTACCGTATTCATCAGTTAAGCTTGAAGAAAATTCTTGTATTATCAATAACCACCTGTCTGCATTCTGTTGGGTTATGTTTCCTAGTTTTGATACGTAGTTATTTATTCGAAATTTAACATCCTCTAATGGCTCATGTGAATCTAACGCATGGAATCCTGCTACATGTGCGGAATAAGCTGCCATTTCGTAAGCTCCTACTTCAATGTTTTTATCGAAGTCTCCATCCAGTTGTTTTACATTATCATTTAGTGGTGTTATATGGTAACCAATGAACGCATCAAAAATAAACCGGGATCTAGCACTGTACATGTAATTCTTCTGTTCAGTGTAGAGGGGCTCCCAATCACGAGAAATTTTTCTTCCTAAAGAAAGTTTTCGAAAATACCCTGAAATAATGCTGCTACAGAAGATTTGTACTGCATATGCGCTTTCTGGAGCTAAGCCGTTTGATAATGTAATATCGATTATTTCACAACATGAGGTTGCAAACAGGTTGCGATTGTTACCGTATGTTGAATGTGCAACTTTTAATAGCAGCCTTACGATGCTTTTTGTTTGTGATGAGTTGCATTGTGGTAATTGCAAAATATCCTTTTTAGTCTTTTGGGATAATCTATGTCGTGTCTTTAAAATCTTTATGGCTGTTTTATATTGTGTTGGGTGCCTATCTAACGTATGTCCAAGTTTTTGGATTCCTTCTATTGCCAATGATATTGCATCGTTCGTCCTGTTCTTGGAAATATATCCATCTACGGCGTTTTCGATGCAAATGGTTCTCCCCTCTAAACTGTCCGCGTATGCCAGTAGATATGATGTACAGTGCTCCATTAAATCTAAGTCATTGTTGAGGTATGCAGTTCGTTGGCAGTAGAGATTTAACCTTATACGTGCATTATATCGATCTTCCCAAAATTCATTTTTGAATTTTACAATGGCAAATTTAGCGTAGGCATACATAAGGCCAAATTCATTCTGTTCGTCGGCTTTTTCCACTGCAATCAGAATTGTATCAATTATTGTATGGGGGGTCAGTTCTCCAGAAAAAATACCGTTAGTGGCAATTAGGTGGTTGGCAATATCATGCCATTCTATGTTGGAATTTCTACGCTCTCTTTTATTGTAAAGATAATATGCAATTCTCTCATGGACTGCACTGATCTTGAATTTCCCACCAATATTTGCACATTTTTGTCTGATGCTGTCATTGACAAAATATAGAGTGTCATCCTTATCTGATATTAGTGATAAAAATATTAGTTTCTCTATAATGTTATTTATTACGTTTTTATGTCGAGGAAATAGATCTTCAGCATCACGGCGTTGAATTGATTTTCCGTAAATTGAAAGCGTTGATATGATGTCAATTTCAACGCCATTTAGAGGGGCTAGGCGTTCATTAAGTAATTCATCATATTCAATTCTGTTAGAGGGGGTGAGATGATTAGTTGTTCTTAGGTAATGAAAGCACTCATTAATTAGGCTGGGTATGCCTGCTGAACGATTGCAAATCCAGTCGATAGATTCTTCTAGAATTGAAAAATCATACTCTTGCATAAGGCGTTGGATATATTGATTTGTAGCGGCCACAGATAAACGTGAAATATGTATGGTTTGATATTTTTCAGGCTGGTTATCAAAGTTCAAGTTTTTTGATGTTTGGATATGATTTTCACAGGTTGCTAATATTTTAACTTTACTAATATTCGAATTTTTTAAGATATCTTGTATCAAAATATTTAATGTGGTGTTTATGTGATTGATGTCGTCAATGACAATAAGTATGCGAGATGAACCGTGTACTGAGTATAGCCTCAATAATTCAATGCATGCTTTTCTAGTGAGAGCTGCTTTTTCGAGAGGGCGTATGTCAGCTGGGTACGTATCTATCAGTGTATGGAAATCATTATCATCGGAGTTAAGAACAGTGAAGTCAACTTCGTTCTCGTGTAGAATCTTTCTCCATTTGAAACCCTGATTTTTCTCTTCCTTTGTGATTATTTGAGCGAGTTGGCTGCCAAGCTGGTTGCTGTCAACGGTCTGAGGGCTTATGCGATCAAGTTTTATTTGGATTGTATGTAGGTCAGAGTGGATAATGTGGTGATGAGATTGAAGTAGGGCAGACTTTCCAGTGCCACGAGCTCCGGATATGACGAAAAATTTAATTTTATTCGCAGGGTCAAGAAATCGATCGATAGTTTCTAATTCATCCTTCCTTTCGAAAAGGAAGTTTTTTTTAAGAATATCGATTTCCATTACAACTTTCTCTTTTATTATGACCCCTCTATGTTGTTTTAGTTATATGAAGGGATTGATTGTGATTTGAGCTATAAATACATGATAAACCAATTGATGAGTCAATGTATACTTGTTGGTTTTGATATATATTTGAGAGTGAACAGCTTTACTTCCCACTCGTTATTTTTTGTTTAGAGGGGGGGGGGGGGCTATGAATAAGCATCGAGTGCTTCATGTAGACCGATTATTGCTGATGAAGTGAATGTTTTTACTCGGCTAATATATATGAAAAGTGAGACTCTGTTCATTGTCCAAGACAGGGATCTTGTTTTAATACACCGTATGGTTATGATATCACGTGATATTATGATTATTAGGCTGATGGCCAAGCCTAATTCTGTAGAGAAAAACAACGTATAAGTGAGAACAGACGTATTTCTAGGAGCGTGGCGCTTTATCATAATTGATGATAATAAAATTAGCGTCAAATATTATGGGCATATTAACCCCGAGGGTGTGATTCTCGCGTTTTATAACGCATATTATATTAATTGTTGTGGCTTATTGCTTTATAAGGCTCTTGGGTCGGCTGAACTAGAAGGAATCAAAGCACTTGCTTTGAAAAATGGGGTGTTTTTATGAGTGATTGTATGAAAGAAGACGTTTTCCTTGATCTGTTGGAGAAACATGTATCTGAGTTTAGCCAAAAATTACTTGAATGCAGTACAGTGAATGAGGTTTTTTTTCAAATGCAGGGCATGTGCTTTGCAGAAGTTTTTCAGGAAGCAATGTCAGAAGCAACTAGGTGTGGTTCTGTTTCTAAACAAGCTATCTGGGATACCGTAAGGTCTGCATTTTCGCAATGTAGTGATAAATGGGGGTCGTTGCAGCATTCGCTGAATAAGCCTTATGGGTATGCTGGTGATTTTGAAATTTTGGAATATTTGTACGATCAAAATACGCATCACTTGACTCATCCTGAATATGCTTGTTTTGATGAATATGTATATCAACTGAATTTAATACGTGCTGTTCGTCAAAGAAAGGACATAATTGCGTTGCTATTAAGGTCGTGCCATAAGGAGGGGTTACGTTCGTTTTGTAGTATAGGCTCGGGCGGGGCTAGAGAAATTTTCGATGAAAGAGAAAACTTATCCGGCTCTGAGGTTTTGTTGATTGACTTAGATGTCAGATCTTTTGAATTTGCTAAATCTAGATTGCTTGGTTCAGATATTAAAATATCAACAGCTCAGCTTGACGCAAGAAAGCTGAGTTTTGAAAGTTACTTTGATGTGATATATAGTTTTGGATTATTTGATTACCTAAATGATAAAGCCGTGGATGGAATATTGATGGCTGCTATAGAAAACCTTTCTCCAGGGGGATATTTGATTTATTCGATTAAAGATACGAATCACTATCATCCTTGGCTTTATGATGTTCTTTGTGATTGGCGTTTTATAAATCGTGATACCGAAGCAGCGGACGCAATTGCCGCGCGCAATGGTTTGAAGTTGGTTCAATGCATACCTACTGAGAACGGAGCTTCTAGGGTGTATGTTTGTCAGGTAGCATAGATTAGCCTCATATCTTTAATAGCTAATCGAAACACCATATTCTCCATTAACTTCAATATCCATAAGATAACCATCAATGCTAACATTCGATACTTCAGCGTTGATGGTTTCTCTATCAATAGCATTACTACTGTTTTTAACAACCGGGGTATCGACTCTATCACTACGAGGCACCCATAAAGAAAGTGTCCCAGGAGACCCTGTTTTACCTCGAAGCGTTAGCTCCCCTATAAAGGGGTCACTGCTTAAAGCAATCAGCTCACCTGGACTATATTTCGGGTAAGCTCTACTTATAACGGTTTTATATTCTGGAGAAATCCCCCCTTCGATGTTGCCTGGGCAGTAAGTAATATTCAGCTGATGCTGTGTGTCATGAACAACCCGACCATTCCACACTTTCTGAGTATGCGGGTCACCGCAAGCTTGTTTCCAGCTCCATACGGCGCCACCAACTAAATAGGCGTCTTCATGTTGAGCGTATTCCCAAATGCCGGATTCTGTATTTTCTCCAAACCAACCCCATTCACCAGACCAGAATGGCGTGCGATAGATACGTGCAATATTTTTTGCATGTTTAAAGCCGCTGGCAACATCTCCTGTGATAGTGATGGAACCACTGTATAAATGAGGAGAAAAAACGATATTCTTATCAAAATAGAAAAAACCAAGAGGTGGCAGTGTTACACCAAATGCTGACCATTCGGCACTTGGTTCAAAAAATCCGATATGTTCAAAGCCGCCCGGTACACTACCTTCTGCTTTTCGGATAGCCTTGAGTGCTTTGGTGTAAAACTTGCCCATAAGGAAGGTTTGTGACCAGCCGAGTGAGATACCAAAATTGGGTTCATTGATGAGGTCATAACCCGCAACGGCGGGTTCGTCTGCAAACTCAACGGCAAGCCTTTTCCATACGTTGATGAGATTATCTTGAATACCATTTTTGTTATGCCAAAAGTTTTCGCTGCCATCGCTGGCGATATATTTCCCCCAGGCGTCTTGGTGCATATCTAGAACGGTGTACATGCCGTGCGCTTTTGCGAGATCAACAAACTTGTGGATTTTTTGTAGATATGCCTCATCAATCATACCAGGGAGAGGTTCAAGAAAAGACCAGTTTAGTATCAACATGGGGTAAGGACGTTTTTTCCAGATAAATAATAAGCAGGATAAACAATGTCGTGCGGGTTATGTTGGTGGCGCTGTACGCGGTGAATGTGTATGTGATAGGTAACTCTAGTGATCTGAGTCGGCTGAGGTTTTCGCCTCCTGCGAAAGATATGTTATGTTGCGTAAGTGTGGTGCTATACGTTATATGACTATAGCTGACTGAGGATGGAATACCTGGTTTAATAGGGCTGTTTTTATGTGTTGGAAAATGACGCTGTGGCGAAGAGAAGGTGGAAGTGGGAAGTGATAGAGAGAAAACAATGTGTTGCCCGTTGTGTCTATCTGCAGCAATAACTTCATATTATGACGATAGTAAAAGATCTTATTTACAGTGTGAATGTTGTGACCTAGTTTTTGTTCCTCGAGCGTATTGGTTAAGCTCTGGCGACGAAAAGGCTGAGTATGACCTGCACGAAAATAACGCTGATGATCAGGGGTATCGTCAGTTTCTATCTCGACTAAGCGTGCCGCTATCAGAACGGCTAGATTTGAGTTTGGTTGGCGATTGTAAAGGGCTAGACTTTGGCTGTGGCCCCGGCCCAACGTTATCGCTAATGCTGGAAGAGAAGGGCGCCGCAATGGTGTTATACGATCCCTTCTATTTCAATGATAAAACCGTGCTTGATGGGACTTATGATTTTATTTGTGCAACTGAGGTTGTAGAGCATCTAAGCGATCCAAAAAAAGAATTTGCCCAGCTTTTTTTAATGCTTAAATCAGGAGGTTGGCTGGGGCTTATGACAAAGATGGTGAAGAACCAGCAAGCATTTAGTCGGTGGCATTATATTAATGACCAAACACATATCTGTTTCTATAGTCGGGTTACGTTTGAATTTATTGCGGCGCAGGTTGGAGCTAGCGTTACTTTTGTTGCAAATGATGTGATATTGCTGCAAAAGAATTAGCCGGAAACGTTAAGCGCTAATTGGAGAACTCTTTGTAAAGGATACTTTCAGCTTTTAGAGTTATAGTAAATTTAGTTGATCATGTGTTGTGCCCTAGGGGGTATTATTGGTATTTGGTAATTGATTGTGAGAGAATGCCCGCGTTGAGCCAGGGTAGGTTTGACAGCTGTAGCCAAGGTGCATAAAAAATAATAAAAGGATGTAGTATGTCATATTTAATTGTATCTGATTTGACTTCGTTATTAAAAATAACCAGTTTATCCTTTTTCTTCGTGTATTTTCGCTGATGTTATTTGCTTTTTTTGCAAGCATATAAACAACCGCCTTATGTTTATAGCACGGTGACAGAAGTGATCGGTGATCAGGCTCTAGAGGCTGATGTTTAATTGGGTTGATAAGAATTTGCTAGATGTCGATTACCTTTGGCTTGTTGTGAATGTATAACACCCGTACTACCCATACCAGAAGACATTTCTTGTAAGACACCTGGAAATTAACCTATTTAACAGGTGCTTTTACACTAGGCCCTTGTTGTATCAATGAAGTAGTAAGATGAACATTAGTCAAAAAATCACATCCATCATCAGCTCTCCGAAACAATCAATATTACTGATATTGATTGTTATTATCTTAACGCACCTCCCGACAAACTTCGGTAGTTTTATTGCTGACGATTATATGCAATGGGCAATGTTGGAAGGTTCGAATGAATTAACTTCGCTTGGTTTTAGTAAAGCTGACCCTGACAAGGGGTTGGGGGGTAAGTTATTAGATAGTTTTCATTTTTTTAGCCCTGAAGCAGGGACAAACGAGGCGTATCGGGATTATGGGAACCTTCCTTGGTGGTCGAGTAATAATGCCTCTATGGTACCTTTCCGCCCTCTAGCAGCTTTGTCTCACTGGGTTGATTATACTTTTTTTGGAAAACAACTGGAGTTTCACCGCTTACATAGCCTTTTATATTTTCTGCTTCTTGGTGTAGTAACGTATTTTTTCTATAGAAAAATAGGTGGGATCCACGCTGTTGCAGTGCTTGCAGTCTTGCTTTTAATGGTGGATTTTAGTCTTACAAAAAGTTTTAACTGGGTCGTCGCTAGAAACTCCTATATGGCGTGCGCAATAGGGTTTCTTAGTGTTTCTTCCTACATACAATGGCGTTGTCATAGGAAAAGCCAGGATCTTCTATTGTCGCTTTGTTTGTTAGGAGCAGCCATCTTAACGGCAGAAGCAGCAATTTCAGCAATTGCGTATATGGGGGCATATACCTTATGTGTGGAGGAACGCGATTCAATCATTAAGAAAATTCCACCCCTAATACCTTTTGTTGTGCTCATCGTGTTCTGGCGTTTTTTATACAGCAACGCGGGATTTGGTTCGAATGACATTGGCCAATATGTAGATCCTGGGCGGTCTCCTGTGGCATTCTTGATAAATTTTTTGGAGGTGTTTCCACTTATTTGTATTAGTTTAATCACGGGTGTTGATAGTCTTGTTATTATGGTGCACCCAGAGAAACGTTTGACTATTTCAATAATAGGATGGGTGATTTCGTTAGGCTGTACATTTCTTGTTTGGCCAATATTAAAGGCAAATCGCAGCGCCAGATTTATGTTTGTGGGGTCAATTGTCGCTGCTATCCCTGGAACGGCGTTAATCAATGGAGAGAGCAGGACTGTAACTTTTAGTTCCATTGGTTTTTTCTACTTGTTGGCTCTCTGGCTAGTTACATTGTATGGAAATAAGACGTCCTTTATTAGTCGGTGGGGGTTTAGGTTGATAGCTTCGTGGCACTTGGTGTTACCGACTATACTTGCTGTGATATTAACATCTAACGTAAGTGGGTTTAGTCAGCAGTCAAAACAATATGAAAGTATACCGGTTGATGTTAAAGCCAATGAGTACGAGCTTGTTGTTGTTAATGACTCTAGTGCGATGTTTTACTATTTGCCTTTTGAGTGGGCTTTTAGAGGATTTAAATTACCGAAAAAATTGAATATCCTAACGCCTGGGTTAAATACTGTTGATATTACGAGAGAGTCAGAGCGACTTTTTACAATATCTACACCAGCCGGGATGCCTGTTAATCATGAGTCTAATATAGACTCACTTAGTGGTGATGAGCCACTATTTGGCACTGTTTATAGCGGGTTATTTGCTCTTGGTTTTTTTACTACGCCAGAGCAGTCGCCTGATAAAGGCGAGGTGATTTTTAATTCTGATATGAAAATTACTATAGTGGAAGTAAATGAAATAGGCCCAACAAAAATGACAATTGAATTCATTGGCAAGACCTCTCCAGATAAAAAAGTGTGGCAACGGTTTGATTGGTCGGAATATAAATATAAATTAATGTTGCCGTTGAGCATAAACGAAACAAGACGGATTATTGGCCCGTTGGATAAGTAACCCAGCTCAGTAGCCCCTAACGATTCTCTAATTTACTGAGCTCCGTCAAGAATTTTTCTGCTGAATGGTTATGTTCTTTCTTCCGTTCAGTAGCACACCCATAAATGTATTTTTAACAAAAAATTCATAGCTAATAAACGCTACAAAATACGTGCCTAAAACTGATAAGGTGAATTTTAGCGCGAGATGCATTGAGCTGTCTTGCAATATAACGGGAAATGCAATGGTTAAAGGGAAATGGATAAGGTAAATCCAATAAGAAGCATTTGATACATATTTCAGAGTAGGGCTGGATTTGTTTGCGTATTTTTTATAAGTGTTGAAAATTGAGAAACAAAATATCCATATAAATGAAGATAGGAGGAAAGCATTTAGCATGAACGAGGCGGTTGAGCTTTCAGCGGTGATGCTATTTGCTTGCATAGCGATATTTGCCACTATGAAAAGTGTGATAGAAGACAACCATAAGGGCCATATACGTCGGGGGGTTATTTTAACGAGATTGCTTTTGTAGTAGCTATAGCCAGCAAAAAAGAATAATAAGTAAAATAGGAATAATTCAATGCTCTCTAACGGCTTTATTTGAGATTTAATCTGAATGTCACCATACATAGTGATTATGGCGGTTGTGAGGAGTGGCCAAACTATAATTCCGATACCGTTCCATAATTTTGTATGGATCCAATCGGATCTCTTCTCCAAAAAAGAGCTGTGGTTTGAAATTGCTTTGCAAACGCAAAGTAAAACTACGCAGAGTATTAAATAAAGAAGGAACCATAAATGAATAAGATCCAGGTCTCTCAGTGATGCTGGGAATAGAATGAATTGCTCCGTCATTTCTGGCCTAAGTGAATCAAAACTAGAAAAGATTGCTTTACAAAATAAAAATAGCAGAGGGAAAAATACAATTAAAGGGATTCCTAATCTTTTAAGACGATTTTTTAACAAACCCAACCCCCCCGTCTTTCTAATTAGCAAGGCTGCAAAGAATCCAGCAACGAAGAAAAATAATGGCATTCTAAATAGATGGATGATGTAAGTTATTAGATTAAAAATTATGCTTGTATCTTGGTCTTGGTAATACCAATAATTAAGGTTTTCTGGGACATCCACGTAGCTTAAGGCACAATGAAAGATAACGCCCAAAAGCATCAGGTGTGCGCGTAAGTTGTCAAGTGTGTGTATTCTTTTGTTGAGCATAATGAGGCCAGGGAATTGAAGAAGTCTGTTGGGGGGCTAATATTCATTGCAGCATAACCCTTCCATAGGTAAATCTTTGAGGATATTCTAAGGGGGTGGTACTGTAGGGGCAAGCTAGTAATGGTTTAAAATTATTACCAAGATAACAATATGGTCACTTGTCAATCGTTAACCCCATAAATGGGTAAGGATAGGCAGATTATGAATCACGACGAATTGAAAATCTTAGCTCAAGTTGCATCCAAGAACGTTAAGTTATTTGGCTTTTTGAATCAACACTTTCAATTCTAATATCTGTTGATGAAGATCTTCAATGGTAGGTTTTCCTTCAAGGGCCTCTTTTTCTTCCCGCTCTTTTGTATGCTCGTCTTCCATAACACTAACAATGATACCGATAACCATATTTAAGAAAGCGAAGGTTGTAAGGAAGATAAAACTTAAGAAATATAACCAGCTAAATGGATAAACTTCCATTGTTTCGTACATTACATCGGTCCAGTCCTCAAAGGTCATAACTCGGAATAAGGTGAGCATCGCAATTGAAATGTCTCCCCACAATACTGAGTTGATTGACGCAAAAATGGTACTTCCGATGGCAGCATAAATGTAGAAAATGATAAACATTAGCAATACCACATAACCTAGTTGTGGCATTGCTTTTAGCAAGGAATTGAGCAATAAACGTAATTCGGGGATGATGGATATCATTCGTAAGACGCGGAATATCCTTATCAAACGCCCAACAAGTGCCATTTCGCTGCCTTCGATGGGGATCAAACTCACTATAACAACCAGTGAATCAAAGATGTTCCAGCCGCTTTTGAAAAAGTTTTTCTTATCTTCTTCACCAATAAATCGCACAGTGATCTCGACCAAAAAAATAACAGTGATTAAGATATCGAGCCACTTAATAGCAATAAGCGCTTCTTTTGGCATGTTATAGGTTTTGGCACCGACCATTAATGCCGAGAAAATAATAACCATTACCACAAACAGTTCAAATATGCGGTTACTGCGGAGATTTTCAAAATGTCGTTGCAAAGACGTCTTGTTCACAATGCGGCTCTCAATACTGTTCTAATTAGAGTAAAAAACGAGCCGCTATTTTAATGATCATGGGGGAGCTTTCAAGTGAAACGTGAGTATTGTTTAGCTACAAAGTTATTACATACGAATGGCTTTTTGTTCTCCCATACCAATAAACTCGTCGAAAAACACTTTTTCTCCTGTTTGATCGAGGATATGACCAGAAAGCGTGCCTGTTGGCCCATGGTAATCCACTAAAGATACCCCGATCTTAATTTTTAATGGTACATCTGCAAGAGGAGTAAAGGTTAGGTCTACTTGGTTATGGCGATCTTTGATGGTCCAGGTTTGATCCACTCCGTTAGGTCTATCAATTGAAACGGGTGGTAGTGGGTGCATTTTGCCCTTGAGCCACAAACAGTTCTCGTTATATTTGTTGGGGTTTTGAATTTGATTATCGGTAAGGTTGAACCCCTGTAATTCCCCGGCTGGTGAGTAACCTAATGCCGTTACCCAGTCGTATTTCATTTCTAATGGATAAAAACCCTTGTGATCGTCAATGATCATGCAGCCTTGTGATGGTGTGATAGGGCTGGATTGGTCGTTAACACTGATAGTACCCTCTGCGGCCATTAATGCTTTGTGAGAATACAGGGGGCGGTTGTGATCAAATGGCTGAACAATAACAATCGGCTCTGTAACCGCATGAGCGAGCACGTCTCCGGCCAAATCAGGGCAACCTTTAAAATTCTTAGCCTGAAACGAAAGGTGGATTTTGTCATTGGCAAGGTCATTACGGATATCTATGGATAGATTTTTATGATGATAGTAACAGTGAGAGTTGTGTAGGCCGGAAGGTACATTGAGCTTCCAAAATGGAACCTTGTGTTCATAGCGATACATCTTCTGTTCTTGCTTATTAAACGCCATGATAATCGCTGTACCGAGGGTTTTGGTGTTATAAACCGCTAAACACATGAACCAATTTTCATCGCTGTATTGTATAGCCTGCCATTCTTTGAGGCGTAGGTTGTTTACCTGCTTTGGCGCAGGAATGCCTAATGGGTTTTGGGTGTCGAGAAGGTTGACGTTTTGTATTGCAGAATTGAATGTTCCCATATTACAGAAGCCGTTAGATACAGCGTCAATAGGGGCAGTGGTAACGGTACGGGAATAAGTCATCGTTAGCCTTCACGTGAGTTGTTTTAGGTTGCGTATATTGTGCCTGCTTTCAGCGGTTTGACAACATAGAATATCTATTGTATAGATAAGATAAACTTATTCATGATGTTGGGTAAGCGTTACGAGATGATAGAATATGACAATGATTCAACCGACCCCACAGCCTGCACCTCAATCTTTACCCTCAATTCAGTGGATGCTGCCATTTGAAGCTGCAGCACGGCATTTAAGTTTTAAGCGAGCAGCAGAAGAGCTACACGTGACACCTCCGGCAGTGAGTCAGCAGATTAAGTCATTGGAACAGCATTTGGGTATAGCGTTATTTGAACGAAAAACACGCGCATTATCATTAACGGCTGCAGGGGTTGAGTTTTATAAAACAGCTCAGCAAGTGTTGGACGTATATGAAGCGGGTTGTCATAACCTTTACCGACAATTCAAACAGGGGGCATTTTATGTTGCGACAGAGCCTTATATAGCTCATACGTTGTTGATCCCTAACTTAATGTCCTTTCGAGAATCATCAGAATCACTGTTGTTAGACTCTTCATCAAAGAATAGTTTATTTAGCGGTTGTGAGCTTCGAGTTGAAACACGGCTAACGATGGTGGGTATGAGTTTGGATGACATGGATGCCGGAATTCGCTTTGGTCATGGTGATTGGCCAGATATGGAGGCATTCCCTTTGGCGGATGTCACCATGGTTCCGGTGGGGAGTAAATCCTACTTTGACCAACATAGAGCCGCTGGGTTAGAGGATTTTAATCAGCATTGTTTTTTCTATCCTAGCACCCAGAAAGTGGTGCTGGAGCCTTTCTTGGAAGCGTTAGAGAAAAAAGGGATAGCACCTAAAGAGGTGATCCCCTGTGAGTCATATCTGGATGCGATGACTGCTGCAAGTGAAGGTTTAGGTATCACCGTAGCATTGTTGCCTTACGCAAACCGATGGATTAATGAAGGGAAATTGATGATGCCATTTGATATGCGATGGCAAACTGACGCAAAGTTTTGGGTTGTTTATCGAAAACATTATCGCGATCAGGAGAAGATGCAATTTTTTTGCAATTGGTTAAGTAAGATCGTTGATGGTTTGGAGGCTTAATCTACACTTGAGACTATAGGAAATGGTAACAACACTATAGTAACCTTATGGAGTGTGGGTGATTTAATGTTTCGTAGCATGGCAATGAGCTTTAACGTTTTCTTGTTCGCGAGTTTTTCAATGATATGTTCAACAACCAGTGCTGATGAGCGAACACCGATCAGCGCTGCATACATCCCTTTGGCAGATCATTATGCAGGCATTATTGCTTATGAAAAGTACCGTGATCAAATGAAGAAAGCAGAATTTAGTATTCATAGAATGAAAAGCTGGCCGTTATTGCGAGGGTACTTTTTGGATGGTATGTCGGACATGGCATTTGTTATGAGCCCCTTAGCGATGGATATGTATAGTCAAAGCCCTATATTTCGCTGGGTAGGACAGATGCATAGAGACGGTAACGCATTAGCAATTAACGATATTATTAATAGTTATGTTGATTTACCTGAGAAACGTATCGATAGAAAACCGAACCCAAAAGTTGCAGATGCTTACACACGGGTTAAAGAATCCTTGGGGCGACCTAGTCAAGTTGGGGTTCCCTCATTGCTCGCAACCCACATGGTCGTGTTATATAAATATTTAAAAGAACACGGAAAAACCTTGGGAATAGGCACGGGGTCTGAGCATGATGTTGTTGCTGTTGCCGTTCCTCCACCTAAAGCCCCTGCATTTATTCAGCGACAAAATATTAAAGGTGTCGCGGCTTCATTTGAGCAATCTCTACCATGGGCGGATGTTGTAGAAACTCAGAAGTTTGGTCATGTTGCATGGTACTCAAAAGACGTTATGCCTTGGCCGAACGGGCATGTGGAATGTATAGCATTGGCGTCTGATGTGGCTATTAAGAATAAACGCGAAGCATTAAAAGAGGTGATTTATTACATTCACCAGGCTGGGCTTGATATTGAAAAGGCGAGAGAGGAAGGTGGGGATGCAATGAAAGAAATCGCAGCAATGGTTCGTAGGCATATTCCCGAACATAATGAGCAAGCCATTATTCAAAGTTTGCGCAAAGATTTGGATGTGATTAATTATAAAAATTTAAATGTTGAAATTGCAGGCATTAAAATGATCATGGATTTGGCGGTGGAAGGAGAGATACTACGAGAGTTGATAGACCTTGATCAATTTACAGATGACAGTTTTGCTACAAAGATAACGATTCAGTAGTAAACATTTAAAGTTTAAGTGGCTATAAACATAGCGTTATAAAATTATCGAGAACAGCTCTAGATTCTGGTGTTGTTTGAATATTATCGAATAACACTTTGATGTCCAATCCTTGTTCTTTCAATGAATTAAATCGCTCGAATAAATAAAAACGCATAATATCTGAGGTGAACTCAGGGTGAAATTGAACACCCCATACGTTGTCTTGGTATCGAAAGGCTTGGATAGGTTCGTAGTCGTTTT
>CAJXXT010000028.1 GCA_913063495.1 uncultured Gammaproteobacteria bacterium
CATAACAATGGATGACCCCTTGAACAATCATTGGATCCTCGATGGCCACGCCGCAAAGTACTATCCCTGCATCTTCAGAGGGGAAACCAAGCACCACCGCTTTGTGATCAAAGATAGCAATAGAGATGGCGTCAGCAAGCGTTTCGGTGGTGCCCAGGAAAGAGCCTTCAACTTGAATGAGTGCGCGAGCTGTCTTATATAGCTCGGTAATGAGGCGTTTATTTTGATGATAGTAAACAACTCTGCGAAAAGAGGCTTTAGCTAACTGATCATCCACAGCTTCCACTAAATGTTCTCGATGTTTGTCCAGGAAGATGTCCACAAAATCCTTTTCCCGTGTTCCGTCTGACTTGATCGCTCTATATACCCATAATGAAGACGTGGCTTCTGCTGCCCGCTTTTCTAGCTCCGCCGTATAGGCTGCGTTGTTTTTAAGAGGCTTGTATGCAATACGCTCTGAAGATTCGTGGTCGCTTTTCTCGTCATCGAATGTAATGGCTTGCGATAGGCTGCAGTCAGAACGATCGTTCGTTCGTGGTTTGATGCTTTTGCTTAATCCAGCAATTGAAGACAGTGAGTTCTCAGACGTTAATAGGGTCGATAGTGAGGCCATTCGCGCAAAAAGCCAATGCAAGCTCATGATGATCATAGGGTCATCAAGCTCAATCGCGGTTTCGATAGTGTTGCCTTGGCTGTCCGGGAAGCATATTAAGGCGCGGTTGTTGTCAGTGATAAGAACGCCAATCCCCAGATAACCACTAGTTGTGAGTGAAAGTTGGACTGTATCGGTATCACTAAAGCGTAAGAGGAAGTCATTGCTGATATCGGTTATATCCGCTGCATTATCCAGAGACAGCGTAATGACGCGGCTAACCGATAACGTGGGCTTGTTTTTGTCTTCAACACGCTTTTGAAGAGCGTCCATGATGGTCTTTTTGGTGCTGCCACCCTGATAGTGCCCTCGATATAGGTACACGTAATTCGTGGCGTTCTCAATCAGTGATTCCATGCTCGAGGTGATAGTTGAGAATCCATGCAGCCGTTTTAGGGTTGTTCCTGTGTTGTTGTCGCTTGTATACCAAGCGATAAATTCTTCTAAGTTCAGTTTCAGTTTGTCGTAATTATCTAAGGGTACACCGAGCTCCGATAACATTTTGGTCACGTCAGCCTTACGGTTTCTTTGAAAAAGCTTGTCATGGCCTCTAGCGGGATCCTCTGCTAGCTTGATTTTTTTATTTGCCCCTGACTGATCTATGCCAAGTAGTGCTTGAATCTTCGACGCGTTGCCTCTGATTGTGTGGTCTTTGCAGTTTTGAAATAAGTAATTGAATTGTTCCTTGGTAAGGTCTAAAGCACCAGCCATGTTTCGTAGCCTTCTTCTTGTTTTAATTTGATGGGCAATAAGAGGCAATAACAATCGCCCTATTCCTTAATGCCTCTTAATAGTATCTGATAATGCCTTATTGCAAGAGCGTATCGCAACCGTTGTTGCCTCATTTGGGCAACTACTCTTGTTGCTGGAATCGAACAAAATATGTTCATATAAATGCATGGCAAAAAACACTTTGCCTGGTTAAAAAGAGAAAGCTTCGACTCTAACTAAAGGTTGCAAGGAACAGTTAATGAAAAAAATTATTTGGTTTATCACGATTATGTTTGCTATGAGCAGCGCTGCAGCCCTAGAGCCTCAGATGGTTGAAGCGGACAAGCTCTATGAGCCAGCCGTAACTATTAACTTGCGAGAAACGCCCCCTCAAGGTTTTTTAAAACGCCTAGGGGATCGCAAAGGTGAGGTGCAGCCTGGAGATAAGCTGGTTGTGCAAGATATCGAAGAGGTTAATGGCTTTTTGGGAAGGTACTACTGGTTCAAGGTTGGAACATCGAGCGATGCTGATAAGTCTCTTGGTTGGATTTATGGCGGAGAAAAAGAAAAAACTGGATTACTAGAGAGGGTTAAATGATGGGCGAGTATATAGCGACGGTCGTTACCTTGTTCGCGATTTACTTCATCCCCTATGCGTTCTACTACATAGGGATCATTATTAGGCATAAGGTATTTCCTCCTGAAGTTCCAACGGAACTGAAGCTTCAAATGTTAGTGGCGATTCCCTTATGTCTTATCGTGGTTACGCCGTTTTGTTCGATTGTGGCGCCGGTGGTCGAAGATGCAGAAAGCTTTTCAGGCTATCTAATTATGCTCGGCGTGGTTACAGAGCACGGCATGTTTATGAACGAAGCGTTAGCTTCTCGAATAAACCAGCGAAAAGATGGAGGGGGTGACGACCAAAATCCGAGCCCTGACCTAACTTAATTAAATCATTGGTAATTAACTTATAGGGGGGGGGCGGTTGCCCTCCTGATAAACCTGGGAGAAGAATATGAACAAACGCAAGTCTGGTCGACTGTTGGTGTTAGGCGTTGTAGCGGGTTTATCCGCCTGCGACACCCTTAAGCTAATAGAGCCATACGACCCTGTTATTGATAAAGGCCTTATGGAATTTAAGGAAACGTTTAGTGGTTTCGTGAATACCATGGGCGAGGTAGGTGGTACTGATGCTGGTAAGTACACTGCAAATATCGCTAAGTACAATGAGCTCGATGCCAAAATCGAAACGTTGATGGAGCGCGCTGAACTTTCTGGTGCTGCTCTTGGGTGTAAGCTGCCCGAAAAAATGGTGTCTGGTTTTCAGCGTTTACTCGCAAAATCAAATGATAACGAGGTTGATGTGCCTGTGCCAGCCATTGTCGACAAAGGCAATTCATTTGGATGCACCTATCAAATGCTTGGTTACGTGAAAAAGCAAATGCCTTTTGTTAGAGAAATTCACAAGGAGGCTGATAAGTGCGACGTTGTAGACCCAAAAGAAAACGAACCTAAAATCGTGTCGTGTTTGAGGTCTGCTTCGGTTAAAGACATTAAAGCGATAGTAAAACAGACAGTAGATGCAGCATGGTATGTAGAGACTGCAAAAAAGACCCTTGAGGAGAATGATTCATGGCTATAAGTAAAAATGAAATCGTTGCAGAGTTGATATCTGAAGGCAAAAAAGTATTTGGAAATCAATGGGACCAAATTGAAACTTACGTGAAAGTTGAGTTCAAGAAAATTGGCGACCAGATTAAGGATATCCTTAAGAACGTGGCTGAATACAAGAAAGATAAGTCTAAAGGGTATTCAAAGGAAACAGGGAAGATCTTGCTAAAAATGCAAAGAACCTCAACCGAAGCTGTGCTAGTATCGGCAACAATACTAACGCTTGTGGCTGTGCAAGCTGCCTTAGATGCGGTATTTAAAGCGCTTAAAAAAGCGTTCGCCACAGCTTTGACCGGATTGCTATAATATTCTCAAATTCCCAGGGGTTGATGGCTATGGCGCCATTTGCCCTTCGGGTGTCTTTTGATAGTACTAGCAAGGCTCTCCACCAAAGCCATCGGTAGAAATGGTAAGCCAGGTTTAATCAATATCGACAAAAGTGGTGCTAATAAAGCCGGTATTAATCAGTTCAACAATGAGAATAATTGTCGAGTGAAAATCCGCCAATGTAAGTATCTCAACAACATCGTTGAACAAGATCATCAGCGAGTCAAACGCATCACACGATCGATGTTAGGCTTCAAAAGTTTCCATTCAGCACAAAGTACACTGGCCGGTATTGAGCTTGTCGCGATGCTCAAGAAAGGGCAAATGAAGAAAAATATGATCGGTGCTCTATCGCCCACAGAACAGTTTTACGCTTTAGCTGCGTAAATCAAAAACCGCCTTGCTGCTTTTTACGGCAATCGAATTGTTTGCGACGTAACCGTTTCGGTGTGTGGCGTCCTTTGAAGGTGATCATGGGTTGCTCAGTTTGATGGGATTGTGACCTATTATTCTATCATGCGAGGAAATGACTTTGCTGGATGCGACACAACCTTTGGCGGCATAGTCACGCCCAGGAATTCTGCAGTTTTCTCCTGGGGAAAATTTGCAACAGAACCGTTAG
Source organism: uncultured Gammaproteobacteria bacterium (assembly GCA_913063495.1). Taxonomy (GTDB): domain Bacteria; phylum Pseudomonadota; class Gammaproteobacteria; order Pseudomonadales; family Ketobacteraceae; genus 42-54-T18. The sequence goes on from CAJXXT010000028.1 coordinate 3,984, forward strand.
ACCCATATTTGTGGTAAGACCCCTATAGTTTTAGACCAAAGGGGCCGTGTAATGATTTAGCTTATAACTGCGCTGGCTTACTCTGCCCCGTTAGTTCGTCGAAGTATCGCAGGGTCTTCTAATGTAGGGTTTCCATCACCAGGGCCACCCGAAATGTTCACTAAAATATCACCCAAATCATTTAGGTCAATGGCCTCTTTAACATTTACATCGGAGATTTGATTCAATAGATACGATGTTCCCGTGTCTATATTACCTATAGCAACTTCGCCTGAATTTATGTCATATCCAAGCACATCATTTTGGTTGTTGATTTTGAAACAAGTGTGCATTTCAGGTAGCGCCTCCGCTTTCACAGACGTGTCTGTATCAAATACCTCACAAGAGTTACCCACAACAAGACCATTATCATTAATATCCCTACCGTAGAATGATGGAACCGTCTGAGTAACCACTCCATCTCTAATAATAAAGGTTGTGCTCGTACTAGCTGTTACCGCGATATTTGAATTGTTTATGCTGAGTGGGAAGTTTGAAGAAAAATTATGGCCCGTTACAGAGTATGTTTTTTCTAAAATTTCAGTATAGGTGTCTGTAGACTTATCGTACCAGAATAGCCATTGTCGGCTACCGCTCGTCTCATTGCCATCCCATACATTATATATTGCATTTTCAGTATCGTTGATATCAAGAGAAGTCATCTCTCTGTTGGGTAGTGCTCCAACTGAGCTTGAGCCTGCCCACTCTAGTGGTATTAGCCTGCTTTCTAACAAATCATTTGCGTTTGATGGAGTCGTCCACTTTCTTAGCATTGATACTCGAGGGTCAAACATAAGCCCATGTGTTAAAATGGCGCTGTTATTATTAATGCCCCCTACTTTTTCATCAAAAACCGCCTCCCCTAATCCAAGGGCTGTACAATTTTGTGCGTCTGCCCAATAAAATATATTTGTATCAAACACAGTAGAGTTTCGCGAGCTGTCACCTGCTACTTCGCTTTTATTATTCAGATGTTTTACCTCAACATATAATGGCGTGGTGTTTGGCGCACAGTTTTCAGAGCCTGGAAGAGTCAACATTTCGGCTACATATTCAGGAATATCATTCTGAAAAACGGCTTTTACTGATTTATTACCTGAGGTTCTACTTATTGTCACGCTACAAGTATCTGTGCCGGTACAGCCATTTTCCCAGCCAGTAAAACGATATCCATCATCAGGGACCGCTGTGAGCATCTCCGTTGTTGAGTCGTTGTAACTTGCGGAACAAAGTGAACCGCAAAGGATGGTGCCTGAAGCCGACGTTACTGTGCCGCCACCTTCATTAATAACAGTGAGTTTGCAGGCACTTAATATCAGGGGTGCCAAAATTAATAAGGCGTATTTTGCGGTGTTATTTATTATTTCCATATGTATTTATCTCATCCTTTATTTGTGGATTAGCTTGAAAAGCTCTAGCTTCATATAAAGTCCATTTTTATAAATTGATTGCTGAGTTACTTTCTAATGCGACAGCTATTCGTATCATTACAGTAAGCGCAGTTACTGAAACTTCAGATTTAAATCAATTTGGTAAATTAGACTCGATATTGGGTTGCCTTTTACTAAGCAATTTTTTGCCGTAGCGAAAGTATTTCTTCAGGAATGAGATATCGATAAGGGGAATAAAGGCAGACATTATAAACAACTCATCCATGAAAAGTTTTGTATATTCTAAACAACATACCTTCATATTAGATTCATAGCAATCTATACAGGGCGTATAGTGGGAATGGGCACACAACCCCCAGTTCAACAATGAGAATAATGGGTTCAACTACAAAACCGTTGATGGTTGTTCGGTTTAATCGAAAATTCGGGATAGAATAAGGAGATAAATTCAGCCCACACCAATTCAGAAAAATGAATTTTATAAATATCATAAGAAACATTAAAGAAGATTATGGCCTTAAAAAACATTTTTTAACCTTGGAACTTACTGAAGGTATTGCTATTGATAACCTTGACGAAGCGGTAAGGAAGTTCCACGAACTGAGAGATCTAGGCATTCGCTTATCCTTAGATGATTTCGGTACGGGTTATTCATCCTTGAGCCATTTAAAACGCCTGCCAATTGATGAATTAAAAATTGACAAATCCTTTGTTTTTGATATCGAAGATGACCCTCAGAATGCGCTATTAATTAAGGCCATCATTAAAATTGCGCATCAGTTTGATCTTGAGGTTGTCGCTGAGGGAGTAGAAAGCAAAGAGCAGCTAGAATTTCTAAAAGTTGAACACTGCAACATATACCAAGGTTATTATTACAGCAAACCGATACCCCTGGATCAGCTCAAAAAACTGATCCAGGGCGCTAATTAAAGAACATAATATTATGCCACGTTTGATTCAAACAATGGCCGAGACAAATGATCCCAATCAACATCGGCATCATGATCAAAATCTTCATAATTCAGTAAACCCAGCGCCTCGAATTTTGAACGCACGCTTTCAGTCAACAAGCCAATGCGTTTTAGATTTGGCATAATACGGCTAAACAAGAGATTTCTAAACTCATTTAACACAGAACTCTCCAACACACAATTTCTGGCATCAACTGGATCCCAACCAAACGCTACAAAAACCTCATCACTGATTAATCGGTCTCGCATAACAATACAAGCCTCTAGCGCAAACAGGGCTCTATCCTCTCGTTCCTGATCCGTTAAACTCTTGCAATACTCTTCCAGATAATTAACGCCAAAAGTAACGTGCCTCGCTTCATCCCGAATCACCAACCGCAGCAATTCCGACAATACAGGTATGCGCGTGCTTGCCCGTGCCCCTCTAAATGCTGCCAACGCCAGCCCTTCCAAGATGATTTGCATGCCAATAAATTTCAAATCCCAGCGAGGATCCGTAAGAATTTTATCCAACAACGATTTGAGTTTGCTGTTAACTGGATACATAAAACCGATTTGGGTTTGAATGAATTTATTAAACACCTCGACATGGCGCGCCTCATCAAACGTTTGAGAGGCCGCATAAAGTTTTGCATCATAGGTCGGTGCACAACTAACTAACTGTGAAGCAACCAAAAGCGCCCCTTGCTCACCATGAAGAAACTGACTCATATTTGACGCCATATAATGCCAGTCAAACTCAATTTTCTTCTCCTCAGAGAACGCTTCAAAAGGTGCGTAGCCTTTAAACATATTAAAATTTTGATCGGTACAGTATTCATCTCTACTGATGATTTGCGACCAATCCAAATCCATCTCTACATTCCAGTTCAGTGTTTTCCCCAATTCGTAGAGTTTACGAATTCGGCCATCGGCACTCAGGTAATCCCAATTATACGAACCCGTTAATGGTGTATGGAAAATCTCTCGGATAGACTCTACGTGCTGAGGTTGCATATTTGCGGCAATATCATCGGCATCAGGGAAATAGCGTAATGCTCTTGGTGGCTCAGTAACAAGTTTTGTGTCCATGTCATTCTCCTATCAAGTTTTACTCTATTCACTATACTCAAGGAATCAAACAAAGGCATAATCACAACATTTGTGAGTTTTTCTCACAAGTGGAACACTTAATAGAAAACCCAAGCCGGAGGATATGATGGATGCCATGACGATCTATACCACTGCAGTGAAGACCGCAAACTTCTCCTTAGCAGCACAACACCTTAATCTCAGTCCCTCTGCCGTTAGCAAACAGATCAGTCAGTTAGAAAAAAACCTCGGCGTTAGGCTGCTTAACCGCACTACACGCTCTATCAGCCCTACAGAAGCGGGCACACTATATTACAACCGATGCATGTTAATCCTTGAAGCCATTCAAGAAACCAACGCCATGGTTAAAGACTTAGAATCGTCTGTCGGAGGGACATTACGCGTATGGGTACCCTCAATTTTTGGCCGTTCTCTCCTTTCCCGGGTTTCAGCAGACTTTTGCCAAGAATTCCCAAATATTAATATTGAGCTGTTTCTAAGTGACGCCCCCATGGACTTAACTGGCAACGGCTTTGATATTGGCATTTACTTAGGTGACCTTCCAGACTCCAGGCTAATAGCCAAAACCATTGGCCCACTCAGTTTAGTTTTATGTGCATCACCAGAATACATTGCGCAACACGGGTATCCAGATTCAATTGATGCTTTAGCAGACCACAGCATGCTAATTGTCACCGGCAATGAATCCATAGATATTCGAAAAATCAAACGACTAGCAGAATCGGCAAAGTTACATGAGCAGCCCCCAAAACTCATCACCAATGATTTGGATTTGGCTTACCATAGCGCTCATGCTGGATTAGGTATCGCAGCATTACCCTATTATTTAATCCAACGTTCATTAAAAAAAGGGTCCTTAATACATCTACTTAAAGACTTTGAAACACCAGGTGCCTTAGTGCATATGGTATTCCCAAAATCTCGTTATATGCCGCAAAAAACCCGGCAATTCATTGATTTCTTATCCCTTTATTTTGTTGAGCTAGCAGAGCAACTCCGGCAATCCATTGAAATAGAAAAACAAAAAAAATCTTAAGTTTTGTTATTTCCAGCCGATAGAGATAGTTAGAAAGCAATTTCTTCCTCAACCTCAAAGACATACACTACCTTTTCTCAGTTTTTTGAAAAGAGGTTATTGTGTGCCAAAAAAATGGAATTCACCATGAAAGTAGCCTCATCCCAGCTCAACTTTTCTGGTGGACACACACTGCGAATTCGACAGGAACAACATGCAATTCAGCAGAGGTCCACAAGTAACACGTCAGCAGAGCTATCCATCAATGGTTCCGCCCCATCAGCCACGCAAATAACCCGTACAGAACAACTCACAGCTCGTGAACAGGTGTCATTAAACAGCCAACAACGTTACCAGGTGAATAGCCAATCTTATGTTACCAATCCCAACAATAACGACGAGAATGCCATCTTTACCAGTGAGAAAATCATTGAACGCACCTTAAGTAAAGCGTTTACACAAAATATCAGAATGGATCTTTCTCAGATAACCGTATTAGAACCGGCCTCAGATATTCAAGCAGGAAGCTCGACGCAAGCAGAAGTCACCATTGGTCAGCAAAGCATTTATGAAGAAGAGGAACACTCTAACTTCAGCATATCTGGCAAAGTCACCATGGCGAATGGGAAATCGGTTGAATTCACCTTATCTGCCCAACTCGATCGTAACTTCTCCATTCAGAAAGACGCTAGAATATTCTCGCAAAACACCCAAAAAACAGACCCTTTGGCAATCAATCTCGACGGAGGAATCGTTACACTAAGAGACTCCTCTTTTCAATTTGACCTTGATGCAGACGGCACTAAAGAAAATATCTCCTTTGTATCCAAAGGTAATGGTTTTATTGTTTTTGACAAAAACAATGATGGCAAAGTTAACGATGGCAACGAAATGTTTGGAACACAGTCAGGCAATGGATTTCAAGACTTGAGCCAATACGATGAGGATAACAACGGCATTATTGATGAGAACGATGGCATCTATGAACAACTTAACATCTGGACAAAAGACGGTGCGGGAAACGATCATCTAATGTCTCTCAAAGATGCCGGGGTTGGAGCAATCGGGTTGGAACACAACGATACAACCTTTGAACTCAAAGATGATTACAACAATTCGCTCGGTAGCATCCAACGCTCTGGCTATTTTTTAATGGAAAGTGGTCAAGCGGGTTTTGTACAGCAGGTGGATTTATCCCAACGCAATTTGGAGATGGAAGAAAAGATAAAGGAGCAATTTGAACCCATTTTTCCAAGTTTCGAATTTTCAGCGCAAGATATTGGTCTTGCCAACCTTCCTGGACGACAAGACACATCAAACACTCCTCCGCTGCTTACCTTAGAACAAGCTACCGTCCTCACGAAACAAACTAATGATGAATTATTGGCGAAATACGACGAAGTATCTTCAATAGAACAATCTGAGGAAACCAGAAGCTTACTTGAACAACTGGTCGAAGAGCTAAAACAATACGGAGTAGAACAAAAAGACATACAGGATAAGGAACACAAAGAAACATAACCATCAACATATTTTTGCCAACGTGTAGCAGCCCTCCCTAGCGCAACATTTGCTTGGGAGTCTTCCCCGTCCACCGCTTAAATGCCCGGGTAAATGCACTTTGATTTCCAAAACCTAGCAAGTCTGATATCTGCTTAATGCTTTTATCCGCATTATTCAGCCATTGCTCTGCTTTTTCTTGACGATAAGCATCAAGCACTTTTTGATAAGAGCTCGACTCAGATGTTAATAATCGCTGCAACTTCCTCTCACTCATATGCATTCTCTCGGCTACCCTCTCTAAAACAGGCTCTTCTGGCAAGACAGCTTCAATATGCGATCTTACGATATCACTCGTCGATGAAAGGTGATTTTTCCGCAAATATTCCTCCATCACTTTTTCATTGGCCTCAAGTAACATCGCATTGTAGGTGGGTACTAACGCGGGAATCACAGAAGAGTGTATTGAAAAACAATTCGCCTCACTATTAAACGTTACAGGTATCTCAAAAAAATCATCGAATCGTTTTCGGTCTTTTGGTTCTGGGCGAACCATTTCAACTGCCAACAAAGGTATTCGGGTATGCATATAATGACGTGTGATATGTATAAGTGATGCCATAAATGCATCAATCGCCTCATAAGAAACATCAGGACTATTATCTCGAACATTAAAATACAAACAGACTTTATCCTGCCTCATATCTAATTTTAAGTTTGCAATATCACTCACTAAACGTGCATTTCGAATCACGCGCTGAACCGCTTCAGTAAAATTCTTTGATGCCATCGCGGCATAACCAAGAGCGTGAAAAGTTGTTGGAGATACCGATTCAGCTACCCGTAAACCGAAGGCATCGTCATCTGTTAGGATGACAGACGAGCGCCACAGTTTAGTCATTACCACTACGGGAATACGGTAGTTGGCATCCATAAGTCGTGATTGATCAATGGCATGATCAGCAAACAACGCATCCACCGTTGCTTTTTCACAAGCGTAGGAGTTTAGTGCTCTCTCTATCGCAGCAGCCCACGTTGCTATTGTGCTGGATGCCCTATGTTGAGATGGATCTCTATTTGTCACTATTACACTCTTGTCTCATCGTTTTGCGTTCTAACTATTTTCTAACGACCTTCTAGCTACTTCGATAACCAAATAATTCACACATTAGCAGCAATTGTCGTAAATTGGTAAAAACATGACAGCTTTCGGGGACAATCCTGTCTATCCTGCGAGTAGTCTATTGGTGACGCTGATCAATATCATCCCCTATAAAAGGACAATCCAACATGGTTACCACTCTCATGGCCATAACAAAAACAATATCCCATCAACGCTCAGCCCCCTCAATGTCTCCAACATTACGCTCCTCATCGCTTCGCACACTGATTGTGGGGGCAGCATTATCGTTATCTTCAACACTATTGCTTGCTGTCAATGCCCAAGCAGCTATAGATATAGACCCAGCGAACCCCGACAATAACGAACCGCCTCACAATGCCTTTTTGGCAGACTCTGCATGGCCAATGAGCCATCGAACATCTTATGTTCAGGGCTCCTCCCCTTTCCCAGGGCCTACGTCAGCAGAGTCATTAGGCAATGCCTCTTATAAAGCAACCAACCTGCTTAACATCACACTGGCCATGTCTGCACCTTATGCCAATGGCGACCTTGTGGCGTGGGGTTCTGGGGCAACAGATGTCTATAAAATCAGTGTTGATACCGACAGAACACAGGTTATCGACAAGATGAAGAAGACAGAAACACCCAATATCGCTAATGGAACAACCGGGGCTTACACAGTTCTGGATAAAGACAATGTTTTTTATGTGCCGGGACAAGGAAACTTGTATGCCTATACCGACAGCATAAAGGGTGACTCAGACTCAGACATTACATTACTTCGTACATTAGAAATTCCTGCAAATGTACTACGTGGAAGTAACTCTGAAGACCCTATTGTAGGCATTAACATGATGTACGATGGCTATCTGTCCATCGCGACAAAACGGGGAACCATCGCGATTATCTCCAGAGATTTTAGTGAATTCCACTATCTACAATTGGGTGACAGTGAGCTAGGTGAAGAGGTGTCCAACTCGTTTGCAATCGATGAAGACGGTGGTATTTATGTTGTTACTAGCGAGCAAATGTACCGAGTACAATGGACCGGTGAAAAACTCTCATTAGATGAAGCTGATGGCGCATGGCAATCTGCTTATGAGAACGGAGCAGACATTCAGGTTCCTGGCCGCCTGGGTAGCGGCTCTGGATCAACACCATCGTTGATGGGTGTAGGTGATCAAGATAAGTTTGTTGTTATCACTGACGGTCAAATGGTCACTAACCTTGTATTATTTTGGCGTGATGAAATTCCGGCAGATTGGCAGCCTATTGCTCCAGGTAAGAGTCGTCGAATTGCGGCTGAAGTACCGGTTAATTATGGTGATGAGTCTCGTGAATTAGCAATGTCAGAGCAGTCTGTTTTAGTTCGTGGTTACGGAGCAGTGGTAGTGAGTAATGATTATGGCTCAGATATCGCACAGTCCTCCAACCCTACTCTTTCAAATCTTATCAATGCATTTGTGGTGTTCTTTAGTAATAAGCCTAAATATGCCCCTTATGGCGTTGAAAAGTTTGAATGGAACCCTGAGACACGCACTCTGGATGTAGCCTGGATCAATAATGATATAAGTTGCCCCAACGGTATTCCGACGATGAGTGCTGCGAGTAATCTGTTTTACTGCGTTGGTCAGCGTGATAGTCGCTGGAATGTTGAGGCGCTGAACTGGGATGATGGTTCTTCGGTATTTTTTAAGCCAATGTCTAAGTGGTTTTATTACAATAGCTTTTATGCAGCCACTCAAATTGGGCCATTTGGGGGGATTTGGACCGGAACAATTACTGGGGTAGCGAAAGTTACACCTTAATCAATATTGATTCTTTTGGCTTTAGGAATTAACGTAGTGTTAACTACGTTAATTCCTAACCAAGGGTCTCTATGGATAACAACCACCAGGAACGGTCTCAGTTTTACCTGCTTAAACAACAACGATTTGCCCCATTATTTTGGACTCAGTTTTTAGGGGCATTTAACGATAACGTATTTAAAAGTTCTCTGTTAATCCTCATCGCTTTTAGTGCGAGTTATCAAGTCTCCATGGAGATTAACGCCCTTAATAATATTGCAGCAATGCTCTTTATTCTCCCCTATTTTCTCTTTTCTGCCCTTGCCGGTGAAGTGGCTGAAAAATATGAAAAATCCTTTTTAATTCGCCGAATTAAGTTATTCGAAATTGCCATCATGGCTTGTGCGGGTGTGGCTTTCTATTTCAGTCAAGTTGCTGGCTTATTGTTGTTGCTATTTTGTGCCGGTGCACAGTCAACTTTTTTTGCTCCTATTAAATACAGCATCATACCGCAACACCTCCATTCTGATGAGTTAGTGGGTGGCAATGCACTGGTTGAATCCGGAACCTTTCTTGCCATTTTATTGGGCACTATTTTAGGGGGTGTTCTGACTAAAGTTGAGAATGGACCCATGTGGATTTCTCTCGTTATATTGGTCATCGCTTTTATAGGTTGGCTTTCTAGTCGAAAAATACCTACTGCTGAAGCAGCCTGCCCTGACATCACGATAAAATTCAACCCATTCACAGAAACTCTTAAAACCCTCAAAATAGGTCGCGAAACACACTCTGTTTACCTTGCCTGTTTGGCTATTTCTTGGTTTTGGTTCTTAGGAGGCTCTTACTTAACCCAGCTACCCAATTACACCAAAGTAGTACTGAACGGTGATCAAACCATTGTTACGTTATTGTTAGCATTGTTTTCTATCGGTATTGCTGTTGGCTCCCTGCTATGTGAGCGTTTATCTGGGCATAAAATTGAACTTGGCTTAGTACCCTTAGGATCAATCGGTTTGACCGTTTTTGGAGTGGATTTATTCTTTGCTCATTCTGCAAGTGAAACCACCATTGGGTTTATGCAGTTTATAACCATTCCCACTAACATTCGTGTGCTTGCCGATTTTGTAATGATTGGTGTTTCGGGAGGACTCTACATTGTTCCTCTCTATGCGATGGTACAGGAACGATCAGACCCTAAAAAACGTTCACGCACCATTGCTGCGTTAAACATTTTAAACGCAGCATTCATGGTAGTTTCCGCTATTTTTGCAATGTTGTTTTTATCCGTAATGGGGCTATCTATTCCAGAATTCTTTATGGTTATCGCCATTATGAATGCGGTGGTTGCGTGGTATATATACCGCACAATCCCTGAATTCCTCATGCGGTTTATTATTTGGATTATTACTCACACAATGTACCGCGTTAAACATACGGATTTACATAATATTCCTGATGAAGGTGCTGCGGTTATCGTCTGTAATCATGTGAGTTATATGGATGCCATGATTATTGCGGGCGCCTGTCATCGTCCTATTCGTTTTGTGATGTTTAAACCGATATACAATATGCCGGTATTAAACTTTGTATTTCGAACAGCAAAGGCGATTCCCATTCATTCCAAATCCGCAGATCCAGAAACCTATGAAGCGGCGTTTAATAAAATATCAGAAGAGCTAAATAACGAAGAAGTCATTTGCATTTTCCCAGAAGGAAAACTGACCACGAATGGTGATATTGATACCTTTAAAAATGGTATTGAGAAAATCTTACAAAGAAACCCTGTGCCTGTGGTACCTATGGCATTAAAAGGGTTATGGGGTAGCTTCTTTAGTCACAGAGATGGTAATGCACTAACACGGAGACCAAGACGATTCTGGTCAAAAGTGGAGCTTGTCGCAGCACCTATAATAGCGGCAGATGATGCAACAGCTAAAGCATTAGAACTCAACGTCAAATCATTACGAGGAAGCGCTTGTTAATGGCTTCTGGACTGCATCTATGTGATAGATGCAGTCCAGGTTCTCAATTATGAGCGCTATTATGAACAACCGTTATGAGCACTGTTACGAGCATTTCGCTAAAACAGATTGTAATGGTGATGCCAACAACCGTGACTGTGTGGAATTATTGTTGTAATAGTCGATAAGCGGCTTGGTATATTCTGCTGAATAATGATGATAATACCCCACCACATCTGCAACCGGCAATTTACCCGTTCCGATATCAATAAACATTTGTTGGTTAAATTCTACATTGGCGCGAATATCAATATGCTCAAGCAGTTCTCGCATCACTTGCTTTCTCATTACTCTAGAGCTGTTTGCCATTAGAGCAACAATAGAAGAGCCATTTTGATACAATACAAGATCCTGAAGCTCCATATGTAACACCGTCAAACGATCCAAACGCTCTTCTGTTAATTCTCCCTCATCCAGAATATTCAGTTCTTTTTGAAGAATATCCCTAACTGTCACGGCCATTGTTGCATCGAAGCTTCCTTTCACTAACTCATACATCATGCCAGGAATAATACCGTTAAACGCCTCCAATCCTTCCCGCTTTATTTTGGTGCCCAACTCTAACTGTGGGATATCAAATATAGCACCCAAAAAATCTAACCCGGCACACTTTTGATAATCCATAACAGTAATACCTGACCCCCTTACAGACTGCACCAAGCGCATTCGATTAAGTGTTCGCAAGGCCATGCGTAAAGACGTTCTATCCACACCCAACGTTTCTGCAAACCCCCGTTCAGCAGGTAATCTATACCCGGCCTTAAATTCACCAATAAAAATACGGGCAATTAATTCGTCTGCGATGAGGTCTGGGAGTGTTTTTTCCATAAAGAAGGCCAAAGTTGATCTAATTTTACCCATTAACGGGCTTATAAGTATTATATCTGGCCATTATAGCGTCAAGTAACGGGACATTTCCCCCTATAACGACGAATATTCGCATCTTTTTTAATCACACCGACATTGAGTTAGTAAACCGGTCTTCCCAAAACGCTGATTTGTCTATACTGATTTAATTACCTGAACAACAGAGAAAAAACTATGGAATTCATGGATTACCTGAAAACTTTCGCTGAAAAAGACGGATCTGACCTCTATTTGTCTACAGGAGCGCCCATCAGCGCTAAATTTTTTGGCGCAATGGAACCCATGTCACCAGACCCCCTGCCTGTCGGAAAAGTACAGGAAATAGCTAATTCATTAATGTCGGAGGAGCAACAAGCTGAATTTGAAGGTCGTCCAGAGATGAATTTGGCCATCTCCGAACCTGGGGTCGGACGCTTTAGGGTGAATATCTTTAAACAACGTAACCAAGTATCGATGGTAATTCGCGCTATAAAGACAGAAATACCCCATTACAAGCTATTACGTTTGCCTGAAATCCTTACCAAACTCATTATGCAAAAACGTGGGTTGGTTTTATTTGTGGGAGGTACCGGCTCGGGAAAATCTACATCATTAGCATCGTTGATTGACTATCGAAATACCAACAGTGCCGGTCATATCATCACCATTGAAGACCCGGTTGAATTTGTTCACCGCCATAAAAAATCCATCGTCAATCAGCGAGAAGTGGGGGTAGACACCCTCTCATACGATGATGCGTTAGAGAATGCATTACGCCAAGCGCCAGACGTTATTCTTATCGGTGAAATACGTACTCAAGAGCAGATGGAACAAGCGATAGCCTTCGCAGAAACCGGTCATTTGTGTATATCCACATTACATGCAAACAATGCCAACCAAGCCTTAGATAGAATCATTAACTTTTTCCCTGAAGAGCGACACAAACAACTCTTTTTAGATATGTCGCTAAATATGCGGGGTATCATCTCTCAACGTCTAATCCCCACCACTGACGGCAAGCGTGCTGCAGCAATAGAGATTTTATTGGGAACACCCAGAGTTTGCGACTTAATTAAACAAGGTAAAGTTGATGAAATAAAAGAAGTGATGGAGAAATCCCAAGCCCAAGGTATGCAAACATTTGACGGCGCATTGCTCCAACTTTACCAAGATAACAAAATATCACTCGATGAAGCGTTAAGGAATGCAGATTCCAAGAATAACCTACGCCTTAAAGTCACTCTTTCTGAAAAAGGCAACGCTCCTGCTCCTGCTGCAAAACCGGGAGGTAAAGCCCCCAGTGCAGCTCAAGCAAAACCCGCAGCATCTGCACCAAGCGCTCTAGACGGTCTATCATTGGAACCCATCAAATCAGATGAGCCAGACGAGGAAGAACCCACCAACATGTTTTTCGGAAAGAAGAAAAGCTAATTGACTTTTATGCAAAAAAACAAGGTACTTGCGTGCATATATACTAAACACATACAAACGGTAACAAAAACACACACAGAGTATTTGCGTCAATGTATTGAGTTATTCATCAATACACCTTAAGACGCCTATTAAGTTATTGATATTTTAAATCTAACCAAGACTATCTCGTTAATTATTTGACGGTGGAAACAAACGCTCTATTTTGATGCGCCGTCAAATAATTAACGCAGACATCCGCCATAGATTTTAATCCCCATTTCGCTAGCCTTCTATTAACTCGCAATGATGCTGCGCTTCGAAGCACCTGTCGAACCATCTATCGAAACACCTGTCAAAAAAAGGCTGTTTATTATGAAGTTATACGGTTTATTTTCTATCGCAATATTATTAACGCTCTGCAGTTTAAGCACCTCAGCAAACGCTCTTTCAGATCTTTTAATCAATGAACAATGGGCTATTAAAAACATATCCCGTTTATCTCCAGAAGATAATACAACCCCCATAGGCACCTGCCAAAACAAGCCCGACATTAGTAATGACCAATATACGTGTTCTCAATATATTTCCCCAGGTATTGATTCAATTGATATTAATGCTGAGGCCGGCTGGCAAGAGTTTTCAACACTGCCGCTAACTCAGCAGGACGTTGTTGTTGGCCTTATTGATACAGGTATTGATTATCTTCACCCCGACTTAAAAAATAGGATTTGGCTTAACCCTGGTGAGGCGCTTGGCATCGACAACAATACCAACGGCATTGATGACGGCTGTGAAGATAATACTGACGGTGACAATAATGGTTATATCGATGATTGCCACGGCATCAACACACTGGTAGAAAAAACGATTAACGGAATACCCAACCCTCTCGCAGGAAACCCTATCGATAGTGCTGTCGGTCACGGTACCAATATGGCGGGGGTTATTTTGGCAACAGGGAACAACGGCACCACTTCTGGTTCACAATTTCATGGTGGCGTCATTGGTATAGCAGGGCTTGCAAGCAACGTAAAAATTGCTACCTGTGCGGCTGCAGAAATGAAAAATGATGTTTATCTTACCATCCCTGGCGGACAAGGCCTTTATGGTACACCCGAAAGTATCACCGCTTGCTTGGACTATTTTTCTGATTTAAAAGAACAGGGAATTAACATTGCCGTAATCAATGGCTCTGGGGGTGCATCTTCTTTTAATAATCTCATTATTGCCAGAGGCGCTGTACGACAGAAATACTGGCTCAACACCCCTGAAGTTCAAGCCGCGTTAGTACGTCTAAATACATTAAATATTCCCGTCATTAGTGCTGCTGGAAATAATGGATGGAGCATTGACCACGATGAAGAGACCCTGTATTTCCCCGCGTCATTTGAGTTAGATAACATCATCAGCGTGGCCGCCATTAATAACCAGGGCTCCCTTTGGGGTAACTCAAGCTTTGGGCGATGGACGGTTGATATTTCGGCCCCAGGCGAAAACATTTTGAGCACTAGCCCGCGCGTTGAAATTACCGGATCAGAAACTTCAGCAGACTACATTGTGTCCAGTGGCACATCACAGGCAACCGCCTTTGTTACCGGTGTGGTTGCATTATTAAAAGCTAACACTAACACCGCGGCACTGAGCCCCATTCAAATCAAACGATTATTATTATCCAGCGGTAAACCCCTTGATGAACTAAAACAGACAACCCGCTCAGGGCAACTGATACAACTCACGGGAGATCAAGGTAAAGGGGCTCTAAATTGCAACAACCAACGGTTCGAGCGTCGCCATCAACCGCAACAAAACAATATTTTCCGAATCCCTGGGGACACCCTTTACTTAGAAGTACATAAATACCAGTGCGAAGAGCCCAATTCTGAAAGCAGCATTACCATCACAGTATCCCCAACCAATGAGCAAGTCACACTCAATGATACCGGGGTATCACCAGACAAAACCGCAGGTGATGGTATTTATAGTGGTAATTGGACAGTGCCGAACGAGGTTCTAGATTATCAACTCAATATGGGGATAGACAGCGTTACACAAACTATTGACAGTATTGACGTTAGTGCAAAAATCATTATTGATAATGCCGATCCTGAAACCCAACGTACAGGTTGGTGGTGGCCTAGCATCTATCGTAGCGGATACTACGCTCACAATTACCGCTACGCAGCGCCAAGTACCAACACCGAACGAACCTTCTCTTGGAAACCCGATGTACCCGTTGCAGGTTACTATAATGTATACACAGCAAACCCTGCACACAGCAATTTTGCAACAAATGCTCAGTTTATTGTGTCCCATCAATCCCCAACAAGTAACACAACCATTACCTCAACTCAAAGCATTGATCAAAGCCAACTATCAGGTCAGTGGAAACTGATAGGCCGCTACTGGTTTAGCCAAGGTGAGCAGACGGTAATGCTATCCAACCTCAATGCCGACGGTACTCTTATCGCAGATGCGCTAAAGCTTGTATTCAGTAGTGATACAGAGTAAAAACCTCAAACACAACTCACCAACCTATTAAGCCCTAACCTTTAAGTAAGGATTAGGGCTCAATAGTATTTGAAAAGCGTAGCCAGTCAGGGAATAATGTCGATATTCATTTAAGGAGTTCGACATGGAATATGAACCGCTTTACTGGCACTGGGTTATTTTTGGCTTTCTATTAATGCTAAGTGAGATTTTTCTTATCTCATTTTTTGTTCTTTGGTTTGGTGCCGCTGCTTTAGCTATTGGTGGCATCCTTTACTTTTTTCCGGAGTTATCACTAACCTGGCAAATCTTTTTGTGGACAGCACTGTCAACCATTCTTGCTATCGGGTGGTTTCAATTTTTAAAACCACTGGCAATTGATAAAACCAAGGCTGGCCTTTCACGGGAAGCTATTGTTGGTCAAATAGGTCAAGTTCTATCGCCTCCCCATGATGACATAAAAGGAAAGTTGCGGTTCCCTGCACCTATTTTGGGGGCGGATGAATGGCTCATTATTTCTCAAGACCCCCTGTCAATTGGTGATAGAGTACAAGTCGTGGATCTTTCTGGTAACAGTTTGATTGTCGCTAAAGTTTAGGGGCGGTCACTTGAAGACAAGGGTTTAAATACAATCAGCACGCAATTTTAGAAAATCTTATTTATAAAACACATAATTACCAAGGAGCAACATTATGACCGCAGGTTTAATCATCGTTATTGGCCTATTAGTTTTTGTTATGTTAACTATCGCAAAGGGTGTTCGACTTGTCCCTCAAGGAAACAAGTGGGTTGTTCAGCGCTTAGGCAAGTACAGTTCAACACTTCCACCAGGATTAAATATCCTTATCCCCTTTGTTGACAATGTAGCTTATAAGATCACCACAAAGGACATTGTATTAGACATCCCATCACAAGAAGTTATCTCCAAAGATAACGCTGTTCTAGTTACCAATGCGGTTGCCTATATCAACATCGTTTCACCAGAAAAAGCCGTTTATGGTGTTGAAAGTTACATCATTGCCATCCAAACATTGGTTCAAACATCACTTCGCTCAATCTTAGGTGAGATGAGCTTAGATGACGCACTATCATCCAGAGAACACATCAAAGCAAAGCTCAAAGCGGCTATTTCTGATGATATTGCAGACTGGGGTATTATCCTTAAAACCGTTGAAATTCAAGATATCAACCCATCAATGACGATGCAGCAAGCAATGGAAGAACAAGCGGCGGCAGAGCGTCAACGCCGTGCTACCGTTACTCGTGCAGACGGTGATAAGCAAGCAACCATTCTTGAAGCAGAAGGCCGCCTTGAAGCGTCAAAACGTGACGCTGAAGCTCAGGTGGTATTGGCGAAGGCAAGTCAACGAGCGATAGAACTTGTAACAGGTGCCATTGGGGACAAAGAGATGCCAGTTGTGTATTTGTTAGGTGAAAAATACATTGGGGCATTACAAAACCTTTCCTCTTCTGATAATGCCAAGTCTATTGTCTTCCCTGCCGATATTCCTGGTGCTATCAAAGGCCTAATGGGCGGAAAATAACTCCAAGGACGCCCTCCCCCTTCGTAAACAAGCGAGGGGGGAAATCAACGCTGGTAAACCAACAATTAATTCACTGGAACTTCATCATCCTTGCCATAAGGCGCTAATAAAGTAGACATTAAGGCAGCATCATCTCTTACGGCAGCAATATTATTCCAAATTTCAACCCGTTCAGAATCAGTTAACGCTGTCTTTTTTGAGAATGCAATAAAGTAAGATTTTGATTTGATAGGTACCGATGAGACATGCAGACCAATTGACGTGTCCTTTGCCACTAATACTGCAATATCCTTTGTTGTTACTATTGATCCCGCCCTTTGATTTACTAAATTTCGCAAACTGTTATAAATCCCTTTAGTTGAAGTTTTTACAAACAACCCCTTCTTGGAAAGGTCATCTGCGATTGAATACCCTAAAGGAACCCTGACTGGCTCGGGAATTTTAGAAAAACCCCCATCAAAATCAAATGCATTACTCTTTAACGTTAATATCGTATATTCAACCTGAGTGAGACGCTGCATTGATACCCCCCCTAAGGCTGCATCTTCAGGGTAATACAAATATTCAGCTCTTTCCTGCTTGTAGGACGCACTTATCACTGCATCGTATCTTCCTTTTTTTGCAGAAAACAAACAACGCTTCCAAGGTAAAGGCTCTATAACGGCACTTATTCCTAATTTCGCCAATGCATTTTTCACTAGGTCAACGTGCAAACCTTTTGACACGCCATTTTCATTAAAAGTATAAGGGAACCAATAGTTTGCATCAGAACATATAGATATCACTTTACCCTCAGCACTGTTTGCACTTACCCCTCCACTATAAGCAGAGAAAACTAACATTAATGACAATAAAATACACCACACTGAATAACGCGCAGCAAAACGCTTTAAAGTTTGGTTGTTCATTAAGTTTCTCGGTTCTATATAGTTCAGCATATGTAACTCGGAGTCTAACACTTGGACAACGTTACGCATTTCAGGTATTGCCGCTTCAACACGTCAAGCACCTAAACAATAATACACAACATTCAGTATGGCAGTAGACTTAGTTATATTCCAACCTACCTATCTATTAAAAATTCACCCTTTATAAACAACAATACGCCGCATCAATTAAACGTTGTGACCGCGGATCCATCAACAAATAAGAGCCCATACGATTCATAACATACCCATAGGATAAGCCAACATCCGGGTCGGCAAATGCAAAGGAACCTCCCGCACCATTATGGCCAAAACTCCTTTTCCCTGGGCCAAATCGGCCCGCCTCCGCCTTTTGGTTCAACATAAACCCCATACTAAAACGTGTATCCATTTTCAACACGTAGTCATGACCAAAAGACGACTCCTCCGTAGCAAACCTCAATGTGTCAGCAGACACCAGAGGCTTTTCCTGAGCATCTCCGCCAAAAGCTAACGCCCCATATAGTTTCGCTAACGCCAGTGCCGTACAGTGGGCATTGGCAGCTGGGATCTCGCCTGAGCGCCATTGCTTAGAATTCACTCCGGTTGCTATGGTTATTGGGTTTAATATAGCACTACTAGAAACACCCAAAGGGTTCGTTACACAAGCACCGATTAAACGCCAAGTATCCGCCACTTCCGGAATACCCACGGGTAAAATAATAGGGGCAATTCGAGAGTGCTCCTTCTTATCCATTCCAATATGTAAGTCAATATCCAGCGGCTGTGCAATTTCATCTGCCACAAATTGCCCTACGGTTTTTCCAGTAATACTTTTTATGATCTCCCCCATAATCCAACCATAACTCAGAGCGTGATAACCATGCTTTGAGCCAGGCTCCCACCAAGGTTGTTGAGCCGCGAGTGCGTTTGACATGGTTTTCCAGTTATACAGTGACCGACCTAACAATCGCCGTCTCACCCCAGTCACTGCCGCCTTATGATTAAGCACCCATTTTACCGGAATATGCGCTTTTCCTTTTTGAGCAAAAGCAGGCCAATACTGTGCGACAGGGACATCTAAATCCAACAACCCTCGATCAACTAACATCAGTGCACATATAGCAGTAACACCTTTGGTTCCCGAAAAGATATTCACCAAAGTGTCTTCTTTCCAACGCTGAAGACGAGTCCAAGACGTATGACCAGCCCACAAGTTAACAACCGGCTCTCCATGCATACACAATGAAACGCTAGCCCCTACCTCACCGCTATCAATAAAATTTTCCATAAATAAACGTCGCACCGCTGAAAACTGAGGGTGACAATATCCATGTATTGCTGGGTTAGAAGCCATAACCTACTCACTTGATGATGAAATGTCCCATCATGCAGCAGATAAACCCACAGTACAAACACTTAGCATGGATGTGAATCAACGGTATAATAAGCTTTTCCAAAGTAGTCTCACATTACTCTTGGGCAACTACGTAAGCGACAAGCCTTACTTTTACTTATTATTTGGAGTCATTATGACAATTTGGGTTGACGCGGATGCATGCCCCAATGTGATCAAAGAAATCCTGTTTCGAGCCGCTATACGTGTGGAGATCCCACTTATATTGGTTGCCAATCACGCCCTACGTATCGCTCCTTCACCTTGGATCAAAATGATTCAAGTGCCTGCAGGTTTTGATGTGGCAGATAACTATATTGTGCAACATGTCGAAGTTGATGACCTTGTTATCACCTCTGACATCCCCTTAGCGGCAGAGCTGATTGAAGAAAAAGCTCAGGTTATTACCTCACGCGGGGAAATCTATACACCACAAAATATTCGAGAGCGATTGAACATGCGTGACTTTATGGAAACAATGCGTTCATCTGGTGAAGTCACTGGTGGCCCTGCAACTCTAGGCCCTAGAGACAAACAAGAGTTTGCCAATTCACTGGATCGCTACCTATCACAACAAAGATTGTCATCAAAAAAAGAGAACTGAAAAAAAGAGTTAAAAAGCGCCTCGATTAAGGAGGCGCTTTTTATTTAGCGTTATATCAACGTGGCGCCATTCGGATCGCTCCATCTAAACGCACAACTTCACCGTTCATAAAGCCATTTTCAACCATGGTACACACCATTTGAGCATACTCATTAGGGTTCCCTAAACGCTTAGGAAATTGAGTAGCATCAATAAGTGGCTTTGTTACGTTATCAGGCAAGGATCTCAACAAAGGCGTGCCAAATATACCTGGAGCAATGGTGTTAATACGAATACCGTAACTCGCCAAATCTCTTGCAATCGGTAATGTCATTCCCACAATACCGCCTTTTGAGGCACTATAAGCAACCTGCCCAAGCTGTCCATCAAACGCAGCAACGGATGCAGTATTAATGATAACACCCCTTTCCCCATCTTCTGTTACCGCTTCGTTTTCAGCCATCACTTCTGCCGCGAGGCGTAAAACGTTAAAGGTACCAATAAGGTTAACGTTAATAACGGTATTAAATAACTCCAAACTATGAGGGCCTTTCTTACTCATCGTTTTACTTGCCGGACCAATACCCGCACAATTTACACACACATGAATAGCACCAAAGGTGGCAACAACATCAGCAATTCCCGCTTTTACCGATACCTCATCCGCAACATTCACCTTCACAAAATGACACTTCTCGCCTAATTCAGCGGCGGCGGCTGTACCTTGCTCTTCATTAAGGTCAAAAATGGCGACACTGACGCCACGGGCTAACAACTCCTCAGTTGTTGCTCTTCCAAGCCCTGATGCCCCACCCGTTACAACGGCGACTTTATTTGCTAGTTCCATGCTGCTCTCTCATTTATTAATTCATTAAAGGTTTCGAGTATACCTGCCTCAACAGTCACAGTTAAAGCACCAAAGCCACCAACTTCACTAACAAAAAGTGACAATCTTGCCGTTCTTGGCCATTTTTAGCGCTCTAACACGCATAAAACAGTCAAATTAATAGCACACAAAATGGTAATTTTACGCGTTTTAACAGCAACGTATTACCGAGCATTCCCGCCTCAAAAGTCCACACTAACTATCAACAAAACACGCCCTTCAAACACCCAGAAAGCCCCTCGGAGAAACCGATGAACTTCAACACAAAATCATTGATTATTGGTTGGTTTAGCGCGCTGGTATTACTTTGGCTCGTGGTAGCCTTGAACAGTAATGCCTCTACGGTTACGCAAGAAGGTGTGCAAGAAGGTGCTAGGCATTCAGTAGAAAATACCCAACAAGTAGAAGCGAAAAGACAAACACCTTTGGGTTTTTAAACCAATACAACTAGGGCAGTTTTACAACGACTGATTCACAGGGATAGGCAACACAAGCCAAAATAACGCCCTTTTCAGCATCCTGCAATGTGAGTGTATTCGGTTCATCCATTATGACAGTACCTGATGCCAAACGGATTTTACAGGTCTGGCAGGTGCCTACGGTACACTTTTGATCAATCACAACGCCAGCATGCTTTGCCGTTTCTAGGATAGTCTCCACCTTGCGCTGTCGAATATGGCGCGGGCGAGAAAACAACCCTGGGCGTACAAAACTAACCACTCTTGGCTTTAAATCGGCATCATCTGTCACTGATGACGCCCCTGAATACAGTTCAACCCGAACATCCTGATCGCTCACCCCTATTTCATCATAAGCCTCAAACACAGAGCTTACGATTCCTGAAGGAGCACAGATATAAAGCTCCCTTCCTAAAGGCGTTGGTATTTTCCTAACAAGGGCTTTTCCCGACGTATGCCGTCTATCTCGCTTTTTACCATTTTTGCGAGTAAATATATAATCAATGGTGAAGTTAGGGGAGCGCTTAACCAGAGAATCTAAATTCTTTTTAAAAATAGCATTGCCAGAGGACTGGTTGATATAAACAAGGTGAATATCAGCTTCTGGAGCCTTTCCTAATACATCCTGTATCAAGGACCACACGGGAACAACACCTGAACCCGCCGCAATAAACCCATACCGCTGCTCGTAAGGCTTTACCTTGGGCAAGACAAATTCACCTGCTGGCTCGTCGATATAAAACAAATCACCGGTTTTAGCCTTGCCATTAAAGTAGCTAGAAACACGACCTTGAAAATGCTGTTTAATGGTTAACGTGTGAATATCATTTTCTGCAGGGGATGATAGTGAGTAACAACGGCGGTATAACCCACCGCCTAAATCAACAACAACGCGCACAAATTGCCCTGATTTAAAACGGAAACGGTACCCTTCCATCAACTCAAACGATACGGTGACACACTGCCCATTCTCGTGCCGAATTTTGGTGATACGAGCAGGAAACCCTGCATCCTTTACTGAAACCTTTTCGTCGCCAGCCAACTGCAACAGCGTTTCTTCACCAACAACACCTTGCAGCCAATCTATACGCTGTTTTATCGCCTTGGTTAATGGCGCGGCTATTGCTTTTGATATTTCACGTATCATTTTTAAACCATCTTCCCGCTTTAATCATCTTCCCAAAAGCGTCGTAACTGAAACGCACAATACCCTACTGCAAATAACACATTCACCATACAGCTGGTTTTTGCAACCATTTGAATCTCAGTTTGCGTCAAATGCTCTGCTGCAAGTGTGGATGAAGGAAACCCCCACAGTGCTAAACTGACCATCACCACAGCAATTAGCAATACACCCACAACCATACCAATAAAAGCCTTGGTACGATCCAAAAAACCTTGGATCGCAGCGTATTCAATCACCCCGTTTAATGCACCGCACAAAACCCAAGTGATGATTGCACTTCCCACTAAAAAACCCGCCATCTATAACGCCTCTTTAACGACCAGCTAATGCTGCGACCAACTAGTGTTCACGTGTTTCCATAAACCGCACATCTGGCCAGCGCTCTATAGTCAATTGTAAATTCACACGGGTTGGAGCCAAATACGTGAGATAACCACCGCCATCAATTGCCAAATTATCATGACATTTGCGCTTAAAGTTTTCGAGCATCTTTGCATCGTCACAATAGATCCATCGCGCCGTGTGCACACTGATGGAATCGTAATTACAATCCACTTTATATTCGCCTTTCAAGCGCTGTGCAACCACATCAAACTGCAACACACCAACGGCTCCCACAATAATGTCATTATTGCGTAACGGCATAAATACTTGGGTAGCGCCTTCTTCTGAAAGCTGTTTGATGCCTTTTTGAAGCTGCTTACTCTTAAGTGGGTCTCGTAAATTCACGCGCTGGAACAGTTCTGGAGCAAAGTGCGGAATACCCGTAAAGCTATACTGTTCGCCACCGGTAAACGTATCACCAATTTGAATTGAGCCATGGTTATGCAGCCCAATAATATCACCAGGCCAGGCTGTTTCCAGGTGGGAGCGCTCTCCTGCTAGAAATGTTACAGCATCAGAGATACGTATATCTTTATTAATACGCACATGACGCATCTTCATGCCTTTTTCATAATGGCCTGAGCACACTCGCATAAATGCAATACGGTCTCGATGCTTGGGATCCATATTGGCTTGAATTTTAAACACAAAACCACTGAAGGTTTCCTCTTCGGCTTTGATTTCACGATCATCCGTCGCTCTTGGCATTGGTGTTGGAGCCCACTCAACAAGGCCATCCAGCATATGATCAACACCAAAATTACCCAGCGCTGTTCCAAAAAACACAGGGCTTAACTGCCCAGCGAGATACTCTTCAAGGTTAAACTTATGACTAGCTCCTTGAACAAGCTCCAACTCTTCTCGAAGCTCAGGTGCCAAATCACCTATCGCCTCATCTAAATCTGGGTTATTGATGCCCTTAATCACCCGATCCTCTTGGATCTTGTGACCTTGACCGGTGGCATACAAATGAATGGTATCGTCATAAAGATGATAGACACCCTTAAAGAATTTCCCCTGGCCTATAGGCCAGGTAATGGGTGCACATTTGATATTAAGAATATCTTCAATCTCATCCATTACATCAATAGGGTCACGAATATCACGATCCATTTTGTTGATAAACGAGAGAATAGGGGTATCACGTAAACGGCACACTTCCATTAACTTAATAGTACGAGGCTCAACACCTTTACCGCCATCAATAACCATTAATGCAGAATCAACTGCTGTTAGCGTGCGATAGGTATCCTCAGAGAAGTCTTCGTGCCCTGGAGTATCTAATAGGTTCACAATACGGTCTTTGTAAGGGAACTGCATCACCGAGGTGGTGATCGAAATCCCCCGCTGCTTTTCCATCTCCATCCAGTCAGAGGTAGCATGACGATCAGCCCCGCGCCCTTTAACCGTTCCCGCTACCTGAATCTGATTGCCATAAAGCAGTAACTTTTCAGTAATGGTGGTTTTACCGGCATCAGGGTGGGAGATGATTGCAAAGGTTCTTCTAGCCCTTACCTGCTCTAGCTGTTCGCTTAATGACATACTGCTTAAACCTCAACAATGTATACAGATATGTACACACGTAATAAATATACATATAGCATCGCAAACCTTTCTAGCCCCTATTAATCCCCAGTAAAAACAAAGGGGTAGGTAACGATCAATCATCAATACAGGAAAGGCAAACGGCTTAGATGAAAAATGCCGAGGATTATACCTTACTTTGGGAGACTGCGCTGTTTGGATCGCCTAATAAGTATCAACTGTGCTGCTGGGTTAATGGCAACGACAATACCAACGCATCTTCACGGCTCCCTCCATTACGGCTCCCTCCATTACGGTAGTACTCTTTACGTCGACCTATCTCAGAAAACCCCAACTTGCTGTATAACGCTAACGCCGCAACATTACCTGCTCTCACTTCCAGAAAAGCAATTTCTGCATTCCACTCCACGGCTTCATCTAACAACTTTTGCAAAAAATCGCTGGCAATGCCTTTACCTTGAACTCCGGGGGAAACACAGATATTAAGAATATGACATTCGCCCACCGCTACAGACAAAATAGCATAAGCACACAAAACATTTTTTAACATAAGCCCTCGACACAAATAGGCTCCTTGCAAACAGTCTTTTAGTACATTTTCTGTCCATGGAAATGCATAAGCCTTCCGCTCTAATTGCATCATTTCCGATATATCATCAACCGTTAGATTTTTAACATCGCAGCGAGAAAATAAACGTTCCATGACTCAATAACTATGCGGTAAGTGTTGAAAACATGCGTAAATATACCTGTTCATGTAGAGTACTAGTGCGAGCTTAAGCACTGCTTCACACCCGCTAAGGTTGCCCATGCTTGAGGCTTATATTGCCAATCATTTAGCATATTTTGTAACGATGGTATTCGAAAGCAATGCGCTTTATATCCTGCAAAGTCCATCAATGTCTGAGCATCCTGCTCCGGCATAAAACCACTGGCAAACTCACCTATCAACAACAAACTTGGTGCCTGTAGCACCTCTAATTTAGACATTAAGAAGCCTTGTAAACCTTCTGCGGCTTCAGCCTTGCCTTGTGCCAACCGTTTATTATTTATCAGCGGCCACCGAAACAAATGCTGACTGGGCTCTGCCTCAATCGATATGCTTTTTAACACCGCTTGCAATAAATGGTATTCCATTGCTGAGCATCCCATTGCATCAGCATCACCTAAATCCGCAAGCACCAGTAACTTACCAGGAACTTCAACCATCGTCAGGGCAAAACGCAAAACTTCAGCTTGTACTTTCTGCGCTGAGGCGATCGGAGCAGTTTCATCCAACGGTGTAATTTTAATATCCGGTGTTGGTGGTGGCCCATCATGTTGCAACGCAGCGTCTGAGAAGGAGACCTTAGGCGTCACCGCTTGCGTTGCAATCGATGTATCTGGACCAGCTTGATTCGAGCGAGACTGGTTCGAACGAGATTGGTTCGAGTCAGGCTGTACTTCTAGCTGTGGCGGTACAGTTTGACTCTGCTGCACCTGAGCATCCGACGGGGTTTGCTGAAAAGCCTCTTGCGGTGCAGCATCTTCCACACATGGTACGTCAACTAATGCTGGATACACCTGCTCCGGTAACAATATCGGAGATACACCCGCACCACCAATAGCGTTAAGTGGGGTGAATTGAACCACCCCAATCGCTTTCATGTACGCACGTCTACGAGCTTCTAACACGGGCAAACCTCACATTACAACTTCAGGCATAAACTTCAGATGGAAACTTCACGTAAAAAAGGCTAAACAGCATTCTTTTGTGGGTGATTTTTCTCATCCGTTGCATTTTCCAAATGGTTCAGAGCATCAACGTAAGCTTTTGCAGAGGCAACAACAATATCTACATCAGCGCCACGACCATTAACAATACGCCCACCGATCTCCAGGCGTACAACCACCTCGCCTTGTGAATCGGTACCGCTGGTGATTGCGTTCACAGAAAATAGCGCCAAATTCGTATTACTCTGAGCAACAACCTCAATGGCTTTAAAGGTTGCGTCAACTGGGCCAGCGCCTTCTGCACTGGCTTCTTTAATTTCGCCGTCCACCGTAATCACTACGTGGCTATCAGGTACGTCGCCTGTTTTTGACGACACGGATAATGAAACAAAACCATATCGCTCACTAGCAACAAACTTTTGTGTATCACTCACCAACGCCTGCAAATCCTCATCGAAGATTTCATGTTTCTTATCCGCTAGCGCCTTAAAACGTATAAACGCTTCATTTAATTCTTTGTCTGTTTCAAACACGGAGCCTAACTCTTCCAAGCGCGCTCTAAATGCCGTTCGACCCGAGTGCTTTCCCATCACCATTTTATTGGCATTCCAACCAACATCTTCCGCCTTCATTATTTCGTAGGTTTCTCGATGTTTAATCACGCCGTCTTGATGAATACCAGACTCATGGGCAAATGCATTGGCACCCACTATCGCTTTATTTGGCTGCACAGGGAAACCAGTAACACTGGAAACCAAACGAGACGTTGAAACAATTTCTTCGGTTCGTATATTCGTTTCAACATTAAAGAAATCTGGACGCGTTTTTATTGCCATCACAATTTCTTCTAATGACGCGTTACCCGCGCGTTCTCCCAAACCATTGATAGTACACTCCACTTGGCGTGCACCGTTCATTACTGCATCTAACGAGTTAGCAACAGCCAACCCTAGATCATTATGGCAATGAACAGAAAATATCGCTTTATCAGCGTTAGGTATACGCTCGATAAGCTGCTTCATAGTATGACCGTACTGCGAGGGCATTGCGTAACCAACAGTGTCGGGAACATTGATCGTTGTAGCACCAGCATCGATAACCGCTTCAATGATGCGACACATAAAATCCAATTCTGAGCGGCCGGCATCTTCACATGAAAACTCGACATCTGCGACCAAATTACGTGCACGTTTAACCGCATGAACGGCTTGTTCCACCACTTGTTCTGGACTCATACGTAACTTGTGTTCCATATGAATCGGTGATGTCGCTATAAACGTATGAATACGTCCGGAATTAGCATTTTTTAGTGCTTCTGCTGCACGATCTATATCGTTATCCATTGCTCTAGACAAACTACATATTGTGCTGTCCTTAATGGTATTGGCAATGGCTTGTACCGATTCAAAATCACCCTGGCTTGCAATCGCAAAACCAGCCTCAATGACATCCACTCGCATACGCTCCAGCGCCTTTGCGATACGTAGCTTCTCATCCTGAGTCATAGAAGCGCCGGGGCTTTGTTCACCATCCCGTAACGTGGTATCAAAAATAACTAATTTTTCGTTCGCACTCATATTTTGCCTGTACCCTTATAAGCTCTATAAGCCCAATAAATCCAATGTAATACACAACAAGACCTAAATCTCTATAACCTAGTCAGGATCCGTATTATTTATACCACGATATAAACGTGCCTGACACACCGTTAGAGTCATGCCCCGCAAACGGCCAACTATAACGAGCTATACAGTCTTTGCCAAGTGCTTAACGTAAAGACTGTGTCACACGACCAAGTTTCCATTTGCACGAATAAAATGGAGGGCTTCCTCTGCTAATGGCTTTCCTTTCAGGCCCTCTGCTAGTACCAGTTTTTCCCCACCATATCCTATCGCAACCACACGATACATAACGATATAACGGCCATTGATTTGACTACGCATACCCTCTTCCAACACCACCTGCTTAAGTTGAGACATTGCCACCTTTTTACGATACAAACCAATACCAACAACAGCTCGTTTTACCGTCATTGATCCTTTAGTTATCCTCACATCCAGCGAATTACATGGCGTGTAGAGACCAAACAACATAACAGGGACACTTATCAATAAACATATAAGCCCAGCAAACGTTAGTGCAAATTCACCCTGTTCCTGACCGCCTAATTTCAGCATAAAAAAACCAAGCACCAATAATAAAACCCCACCTCCCATCATTGCCACACCAAATAACTTTCGCCTCCCCTGCGGGAAAACCATGTGCAACATATCAGGGCCCACTTCAACTCGCATTATCGATGTTAATTGCTCCAAATACTGATTACTTTTTTGTTGGATATTCTGCTTAAGACCCAGCGTGCTTTGCTCGCTGGTAGGGTGCACCGGAACGTCAAAAGATCGATCCAAATCAACACCATCCATTTCTGCATGCACATGAATACGCCAATGGTGATAATTCCCAGACTTACTTTCAGAACGAGGCAACCCTTCAGGTACATCAAACCGAAAAAGTAGATTTGTACTATCCATGCCCTTATTCATACCTTTACGTAAATGGGCGGCTTGAGAGTGCTGCCAAATCATACGTTCCGCGCTGCGATGTTTGTTATCCGAGTCACGCGTTTCATAGGTGTATACACAAACAAGAGAGACATCATAACGAATATTTTTGGGGATAGAGCCAGGCAAACAAATAGTACCTGCAACATGGCCTCCGATAGAACCGGGAAAAGGGTTAAGAAAAAGCGGGGTTTCTCCAAAACGCCGCCAAGCCATAAGACGTTTAACTGCAAACGCAAAGCAAATAACACCAACCATGGGAAACAGCAATGTGATTAACGGCATCCAGTCACCGCGCTGAAACTGGCTTATCAAGACCCCACGAGCCGCGATTAACATCGGCCAACTCACCACATTCCAGGTCAACGTAAACATCCATATGCCATACAAGCCACTTTTAGCATTGGACAAAATAGGCGCGACCTTTAAAGCACCGCCTTTATCTTTACTGCCTTTTGAAGCAT
The DNA here is from genome assembly GCA_913063495.1 of uncultured Gammaproteobacteria bacterium. GTDB lineage: Bacteria > Pseudomonadota > Gammaproteobacteria > Pseudomonadales > Ketobacteraceae > 42-54-T18. The sequence continues at coordinate 33,294 of CAJXXT010000028.1, forward strand.
GCGTATTCACGTTAACCATTATTCTTCTATTATCGACTTATCCAGCCTGTAGCTTAGTTGATGTTGAAAGCACAAACAAACAAGCATAAAAAAACCCCGCTAAACGCGAGGTTTTTTTATGCTTCATGTTGGCATGAGGACTAATAGCCCTCACATCAGGAAAAATGAATTACATCATTCCGCCCATACCACCCATTCCACCCATACCGCCCATACCGCCCATATCAGGCATGCCACCAGCAGCAGCGCCATCTTCAGGAGCATCAGCAACCATGGCCTCAGTTGTGATCATAAGACCCGCAATAGAAGCAGCCGCTTGAAGTGCAGCACGTGTTACTTTCGTTGGATCAAGAATACCTAGCTCAAGCATGTCGCCATATTCGCCAGTTGCAGCGTTGAAACCGAAGCTTCCTTCGCCAGAGCGAACCTTATCAACAACAACAGAGGCTTCAGCACCTGCGTTTGAAGCGATTTGGCGAATAGGACCTTCCATTGCACGTAACGCTAAAGCGATACCTGCGTCCTGATCATCATTCTCACCTTTAAGCTCTTCAACGCTAGCAAGAGCTCGAACCAAAGCAACACCACCACCAGCAACAACACCTTCTTCAACGGCTGCGCGAGTTGCGTGTAGTGCATCTTCAACACGGGCTTTCTTTTCTTTCATTTCAATTTCAGAACCAGCACCAACCTTGATTACGGCTACGCCGCCAGCAAGCTTAGCAACACGTTCCTGAAGCTTCTCTTTATCGTAATCAGAGCTAGACTCTTCGATTTGAGCTCGAACCTGGTTAACACGAGCTTCGATTTCAGATACTTCACCAGCACCATCGATGATTACAGTATTTTCTTTGCTGATGTTTACACGCTTAGCAGTACCAAGGTCGTCTAAAGTAGCTGTTTCTAAAGACATACCAACTTCTTCAGAAATAACCGTAGCGCCAGTTAAGATAGCGATATCTTGTAACATTGCCTTACGACGATCACCAAAACCAGGCGCCTTAACAGCAGCAACTTTAACGATTCCGCGCATGTTGTTAACAACCAATGTCGCTAACGCTTCGCCTTCGATATCTTCAGCAATAATCAATAGTGGCTTGCTTGCTTTTGCAACCGCTTCTAGTACAGGAAGCAATTCACGGATGTTTGAAATTTTCTTATCAACCAAAAGAATCAATGGAGATTCTTGATCCGCAGTCATAGCGTCTTGGTTGTTAACGAAGTAAGGAGAAAGGTAACCACGATCAAACTGCATACCTTCAACGATGTCTAGTTCGTTTTCTAGACCACTACCTTCTTCAACAGTGATAACACCTTCTTTACCCACTTTCTCCATTGACTCAGCAATGATTGCACCAACTTGGGTGTCGCCATTCGCAGAGATAGTACCTACCTGTGCGATTGAGTTTGAATCAGTACATGGGGCAGAAAGCTCTTTTAACTGATTAACAACAGCAATAGTCGCCTTATCAATTCCACGTTTAAGATCCATAGGGTTCATGCCAGCGGCAACTGAACGAAGACCTTCATTTAGGATTGATTGAGCAAGAACGGTAGCAGTCGTTGTTCCGTCACCAGCCGCATCGTTGGCTTGAGAAGCAACTTCCTTCACCATTTGTGCGCCCATGTTTTCAAACTTGTCTGCAAGCTCAATCTCTTTAGCAACAGAAACACCATCTTTAGTGATAGTAGGTGCGCCAAAAGACTTATCTAAAACAACGTTACGACCTTTAGGGCCCAAAGTAACTTTAACTGCGTCGGCTAGGATATTGACACCAGCAACCATTTTGACGCGTGCGTCATCACCAAACTTAACCTCTTTAGCGGACATATTCTCTTTCCTTTCTGTAAAATTCTGAATCTAATGTGTTGGGAATCTTGAAGAGAGCTAAAACGCTCAATTAGCCTTCAAGAATGCCAAAAATTTCGTTTTCGCTCATGATCAATAACTCTTCACCGTCAATTTTTACGGTGCTGCCAGAGTACTGACCAAAAAGAACCTTATCACCAGCTTTTACGTCTAAAGGACGAACTTCACCGCTTTCAGTCACTTTTCCAGCGCCTACAGCAAGTACTTCACCTTGAGAAGGCTTCTCAGTAGCAGAACCCGGTAATACGATACCGCCTGCAGATTTAGTTTCTTCTTCTTTACGACGAACTACTACACGGTCATGTAATGGACGAATATTCATTGTTTTCTCATCTCCCATTGGATGTGAACTTAACAGGTATCACCCTGTTGACTGATATATAAATCATTATTTGGCACTCTAACCCGTAGAGTGCCAATCATTATGAGCCTTCCTCCTCAGTCAAATACTCGTAAAATCGGGAATTTACTTAGGAAGGGCGAAGCTGGTTTCAGTTATGGGGGGGATGCATATTGTTTTCAAGGCTGGGGAGAAAGAATTTTTACATTTATTCCCCCCCGACCAATGAGCTCCAGCGCTTTAGCTTCGCCTACTCATCCTTACTAACAACCTCGCCCTCAATAATATCTCCTTTAGAAGCATAGCTAGTACGCCCAGTAAAAGGTGAGCCATCACTAACATTGCCACCAGCAAACACATTAGGGTCAACATTTCCGGTAGCCGATCGAGATTGTTGGTAAGCCCATGTATTGCCTCCGCTCGCTCGCCGCTGCGCCATAGCCTCCATCACTCCCCGTGCCATCGCCCACCGAGCAAGGCCTTTACGGGTAACGGGCAATAAAAACATAAAACCAATACCGTCAGTAATAAACCCAGGAGTAATTAACAATGCCCCCCCGATTAACAACAATACCCCTTCAATAAGCTCTGAACCCGGCATTTCACCCTTCTGCAAGCGCTCGTTGATACGCATCCAAGTATCAAAGCCCTGATGCTTTAACAAGGCAGAACCCAGCATGGCTGTTGCCATCACCCCTAAAATAGTCCAACCCCAGCCGATCAAATCACTGACTTGGGATAACACCACCACCTCTGTTAACGCAAAAACAAAAATAGTTAGAAATATATGTCGAAACAAAAACATTTTAGCGCCTATTTATCTCACCAATAACGACGGCCAATTCCGTCTCTATAGTTCTTTATATGGGCCTTTTCAATAAATTTCAAGTGGCCTTACCAGCAGACCCCATACGCCCCCTCAGGGGCTGCTACACTAAAAAAGTCGAACATTACACACTAGGATTCACAATGAGCGAACAAGCCCCTAACAAGCAAGTATTGGTTATTGACGATGACGATTTCTTTTGTGAATTATTAACATCCATACTAGAGCCACATTTCGGCATTCTGGTAGCAAAATCCGGCAACGAAGGTCTTCAATTGCTGAACGAGCAAACCCCTGATTTGATTTTGTTAGACATTGATATGCCAGAAAAGTCTGGCTACGAGACCTGCAAAGAGATTCGCGCCATCTCTTTGCACCAGTTCACGCCTATTGTTTTCATCTCCGCCAATAATAGCTTGGAAGAAAAGCTTGAGGCGTATCATAGTGGGGGAACCGACTTTGTTACCAAACCTATCGTAGGCGGAGTACTCACCTCTAAAATCAATTCGCATTTACAAATGAAGGAACGAGAAGAGAAGCTTGCACAAAGCGCTGATCAAGCAAGACAAACAGCGATGAATGCTATGCGAGAACATGCCGAATCAGGCATAATTCTGTCATTTATGAACGATAGCGCAGCGATTTTAGATTATGACTTTCTCGCACAACGATTATTTAAAACCTGTGAAGAGCTAGGTATTGCGGCAAGTATTAACATTGTCGCACCTGCGGGTACGATAAGTATCGATCACACAGGTCTACAGCGCCCGCTTGAAGCCGCATTGCTTGAACATGCTCAACATCACGGAGGCGTTGTGGATTTCGGTTCTCGCTGTATTTTTAACGCTAATTATATCTCCCTGCTCGCGAAAAACATGCCTGCTAACGATAGCTTACGTTATGGTCAACTAAAAGATTCCTTAGCACGACTGACAACGTCGGCAAACGCACGAATTGTCGCAATTCAAACCTCAATAGAGCTAGAAGCAGCCTATCAAACCGATGTACATCAAACCCTTAAAACAACCGTTAGCTCTTTATTAAAAATTCGGCAGATTGTACGTACCCAAGAATCTACCGCTCTTGATGCAATGGACAGCATTCTAACCAGAATGGATCAATCATTAACATCGCTAGCACTCACTGAAAAGCAAGAAAACCTGTTATACGACATTATCCAAGAAGGGACAGATAAACTAATGGAAGTATATTCTCGCTCAGGAGAAATAGATGACCAATTTAAAGATATCATTCGCTCCTTTGACTCTCTTTCTCACGATTAAAGTCCCCTTCTAACAGTGGAAGCTATACATTTCCCCTCAAAATGACGAGGCTAGTAATATTGCTATTCCCACGTAATAATGTGCCCTGAACTTACCAGTCACCTCCTTTTAAGGGCAGCACTATGGATTTACAGAATAAAGTTATCGTTATCACCGGATCGGGCCGTGGCCTTGGGCAAGGAATGGCTGTTGCATTTGCAGCAAAAGGCGCAAAAATTGCGGTTGTTGATTTAAATGCAGACGATATCGCCACAACCGTTCAGCTCTGTAAGGATGCAGGCTCTGATGCTAAAGGTTATTCCGTAAACGTTGCCAAAGAAGAGGATGTTGAAAAGCTGTTCAACGATGTTGTTGCTGATTTTGGTTCCCTAGATGGGTTGATTAATAACGCTGGTATCACTCGCGATGGGTTATTAGTAAAAGCCAAAAACGGGAAAGTTGAAAAGAAAATGACGCTACAACAGTGGCAAGCTGTTATTGATGTCAACCTCACAGGTGTATTCCTTTGTGGTCGCGAAGCGGCTATCAAAATGATTGAACTGGGCGTTGACGAGGGTGTAATCATTAACATCTCCAGCCTAGCGCGTTCTGGCAGCTTTGGACAAACCAACTACGCAGCCGCCAAAGCCGGGGTCGCCGTTATGGTTGAAACCTGGGCAAAAGAGTTAGCTCGCTACAACATCCGAACGGGTGCTATTGCACCGGGCACCATTAATACTGAAATGATTGCGGCGATGAAACCTGAAGCCAGAGATAGGCTTATTGCTGCCGTTCCGCTAAA
>CAJXXT010000029.1 GCA_913063495.1 uncultured Gammaproteobacteria bacterium
AATTTCCTTGTCATTGCGTGAGCATCACCTGGCCATCTGGCTGAAATATAGTTCCCATCAGATACCACCCATGATGGCTTATCATCTTTTTTTGTGTCCCTAAACAAGCCTGAAGCCTTTAAAAAATGGTGCGCCACGTTACTGGGGACATCTAGGAAATCAGACTCATCCTCTAACGCGCGTTTAACTTCGTTTTCTACGCTCCAGTAACCTACGGGTTCATCCCTTGTCTCCATGTAGGTTCGGTAGTAGTTAGGATCCCAGAATCGTGCGAAGTATTTTGTTAGATCCCAGGCGGACTTCTCTAGGCTCCACGTCAACGCAGTTGTCTTTTTTCCGAACAACACTGACCGATTGAGGGTTGGTGATTGTGACCGTGCTGCAAGCACTACGCCGTGGCAGATTGCAGCAATGGGCTTATGGTTTTCTTGCTCATCCAGTGTTTCAAAGAATTTAGCTACAAAGTTCTGTAATGTTTGATCTTCTAGATATTGTTTTATTCCGACAGCATGCCCGCCAGGTAAAGACATGCCAGCGAAGTCCGATACCTTTAGCTCGTCATAGCGTTTTGGGTTAAGGAAGTTATCATCACGTTCTAATTCCTGATATGCAATTCTAGATGACTTGTTACCTCGGAGAAACAAACCGACTACACGAAACTTCTTTAAACCCGGTATCCAGCCCCACGGATCAAGCCCCTCCCCCGTTATCATAACAGGATCACAATACCCCCTCTTCCCATCAACAGTAGCAAAAACAACATCAAAGCCTTCATCCTTGAGTATTTTCCAAGGGATGGACACCTCCGTTGGATCAAAGTCTCGAGTAGGTAATGGCATGATTATGGTCTTGTTCATATACATATCTCAAATGGATAACGGAGGCTATGTTTTAGCGTCAAATCAAATCTAACAACAATAGGGGATGCAGTTAACATGGTTCGTCTGAATAGTAGGGTATTTGGGGGCTTATTGTTGCATAAAGCACTAAACCGTCGGTATTATGTCAAATAATGACAGCGGGCATCCAGCGGAAGATGATCAATGAAAAAGGCGAATGACAAGCACGGCGTATTTCTCGAACGCTTTGAAAGTACATTATCAAAGTTAAATGAAGAAAAAGTAGAGACCAAGGAAATGATGTCTACTTTTTCTAGTTTGTTAACACAACATTTACCTAATGGAAGACAACCGACTAATAAGGAATTAAAGGGCGCAATAGAGCAACTTAAAGATGTGCATCGCATGGCTGCCCTTCTAATTATGTCAATCGTTCCTGGCAGCGTGATTACCCTGCCTGCAATATATGCTTTAGGTAAAAAGTTCGGCGTAGATATATTACCCAGTGCTTTTAGAAAGCGAGACTGAACGTATGTCTAAGCGGTTACCAGTTTTGGTTACCCAGTGAATCGATTGTTATCGTACCTTCGCCATTCGTAGCCTGTGCCCCTTGAGGAACAGATTGAATTAACACACAGGCTGTAATGACGTCGTAGGGAGCTGGCTCAGGACAGTCTCCGGCTGTTGTTAGAAAGTTGCCTTGTTCGGAGGGTAAGTCAAACTCTTTTATGAAGCCTAAGTCGGTTAAGTCATTTGTATAAGTGTAGTTTTCACTGTAATACCGCTCTTGAGCCTGAAGTATCGCCATTGCGTGAGCCTGCCCTTCCGCTCTGTCTTTAACTGTCCCTACTTGTTTGCTGTAGGAGCCAGTGGCAACAGCAGCGATTATTGCAATAATGGCAACAACAATCATTACCTCAATAAGTGTAAACCCTCGTGTAGTATTAGTCATTTTCTGCTCTCCAATATAGGGTTGAAATTGGGCTGACACCTTTAAGGAAGTCAAACGCCTCTGTACCAATAAGGGTTATTGCGGCAGTACCCGATCTAACCTCTTCTGGGTTGCTATTGTCTGAGCCTGGATTTGCAGCAAATATAATGGATGGAGAAGGCGGTAGCCCTCCATGAAGTAACGGTATTGATCTATCTTTGACCTCCTGAGTATCGTTATTTAAATTAAAGACGGCAGCACCGGTTAGCATATTTACAACCCATACCTTGCCTTGCCCAACATCAGGACCGCAAACAGAGGAGGTTGTGCCTGTCGGGCTAAATGTCGTAAAAATAAGGGCCCCTGCAAATGTTGTTGAATCTGAAAGCACTTTTTCTCCCCCACTATCAAGGTTGATGTACCAACCGTTTCCAGTGCGCAGTGCATCTAGAGCTGTTGTTTGTTGGGTAGCTGTACCGTCTTGTACCAAGTTATCCGTTGCGTTGTACAAATCAGCATATCGAAGAGGTAGTGAGCCAGCGTAGTCATAGCTACTAGGAGGGGTAAAGGGGTGTAAGTCCTTGATGACATAAAACCGGTCTGTTACATCCGTATTCAAAGGAGAGGCCCGATATCCAGATCCAATACCAATGGTAAGGAATGATGCTGCACCAGTAGGGTTGAAAAATACAACGTTAGGTTTATTGAAAAAGCGACGAGTTTCAGAATTTAAGGATGCATTTGAGCTGCCTAATTCAGCAATAATACCACCACTAACATAAAAATTTGCTCCAGATTGTGATGAGTGATTAAAGTCCATACGCCACATACGACCGTTGATATCGACAGCAAACAATACGTCGGCATACCCATCAGCATTTAGGTCTCCAATAGTAACGTCAGATGGGAAGCTATTTTTCATGGATGAAAGGTTGATCGTATGCCCAGAACCGTTTCCAGCAGACCATAATAAACTGCCAGTTTCAGCATCCACCATGTATATGGCACGGCCTATAACATCATCGATAGGAAGGTCTGTCTCATCTTGATTTGAATCATACCCGCCCGTAAAGAACAATACGTTTTTCACAGTACAGCCGCTACCTTTGCTGTCGCTACATCCCCACTTAACTTTTGCAAAGGTTGGTTTTGACCAGCTCTCGCCTAATTCTGTAAAGTTGCCTGTACCACCTTTTATTTGCCACATTAATTTTGGCGCGGAGCGATCGGTGACATCAAGGGCATAATAATCTTGTCCACCTCGACGCATACCAACGTATAGATAGATTCCTTCACCCGCTTCTAACGATCCTGAACTATCATAAATTACGCCATTGTTATTGACATCATTTGCCCAGGCGGTCAGAGGGCCATCTAAACCGTAAGGTTTACTATTCCCCGTCGCTTCACTGAAATATCGATCAACGTTAGGTAGGAGCTCTTGAGGGATAAACCCAAAGCGCTCTTTGCCTGTGCCTGTATCGATTGAATGTAAGACGCCCATATTATCGGCATAGTATAATTGAGTGTCGGGGTTGTCTGCTGTCCCGCCGTAAGCCACGGCAAGAGGTTGACTATGTAGTGGATCTGCTAAAAAGTTTCGTGCTGCAGAAGTTCCATTGCCATTTACATTGTTAACATCTTTTCCTAGTAACCAATCAATTAATGTCTCACGGTAAGCATCAGACTCAGATGTTATGTCGAGTACCGCTTTTGAAAGCAAACTATTGCTTTTCGCGATAGTGTTGGTTGATGACGTTAAACTTTCATTTGAGGCGGTAGTATTATTTATATAGGTATACAGTGTTCGAGAAGCTGTGAGTTGTTCGCCAACGCCTCCGTCTGTGACGCTTTTCCCATCAGCACCTGCTGACCATGCACTTTTGGCACTATCTGCGAAGAATCCTGTAGTACCATCTATGGCATCTTTTGGTGGGGAACTGCTGTCTAAGATTGTACCATCGCCACTTATGGTGTACTTCTTAACGTTCCCATCCCAACGGTCACCCTCTTGAGGCTTGAAAATGGCAAAGTAAACATCATTTAGATGTTGAAGAGAGTTAAAGGCATTAACCGATACAGCAGGAGCAGTAAACGTTGTATCTTGGGATAAAATGGATTGCACGATGTCACGAAGAGCCGTTTCCAATTCATCGGTATTATCCGCTTGAAAATACTTTCCTCCACCTGCTTCTGCGGTAGCCTTCATAAATGGGAAGTCGGCGGCAAACGCAACGGTATATATTGTGGCATTCTGATCACCTTCCAGTGGACTTAAATCTTGGTTGGCCATTGCGCCTGCAACTTCTTCGAGGCAGTTACCAGAGCAACTAGAAGATCCTAAGCCAATATAGGATTCCATAGCAGACTTATTATTTTCGTCACGAGTAGGCTCTCCATCCGTTAGAAGTACGACATTATTCTTTTGACAACTGCTGGTAATTGGACTTTTATACGGGTTTGAACCTGTTAATGCTGCGGCATCAGTTTTGCTACTGTCACCAAACTTTCTCGTGTCTCCTTTGAAATAACGCATAGATTCAAACAATATCTCTGACAATGGAGTCCAAGTACTTGGGGAAAGAGTATTTAATTTATTGATAAAATCTACACGTGTGGCAGAGACTTCTTCCACTGCTTGAAGTACATTACCACCCTCTTCGAAATTAAATGCCATAAGGCCAACGTTTACGCTGGATAAACTATTTACCAAGTTGTTAGTTGTTTCTTGAACAATTTCAAAGCGGGTTTTGAAGGTGCTTTGTCGATGATTTTGGTAGAAATTGATATAGTTTCCAGTATAAAAGATATACTCCTTTGCAATATCTGTGGATCCCCAATTAATGACGTTGTTTGAAGAGCTACTGTAGCCACTTGCGTTGTCAGCTGCATATACATCCACGGATATAGGATCTACCCCGTGTTTTCCGCTATCGCCTTTACACTCAATCATTTGGCTTTTTGATGAATAATCTATTTTCTTTACGCGTCTCCAGTTATTTTTGGAGGATCTATACCGGGCAAACTTATCTTGATACGTAAAAGTGCGAGTAAATGCGCTAAATAGCTCGTTACATTTTAGATAACTTGACGCAAGGCTTAGGGTGACTTTATCATCTTCATCCCAATTATTTGATGTTATTGCATCATCAAATCCATATGCTTTGCTCGCATTCCAGCTTCCACTATAGGTTACGTTTTTATCGTATGGGCTAGAAGAAACCGCTTGTGTAGCCCTCATGCTGCCAGAATTATCCAAAATAAAAAGGATATTGGGTAGACTGGTATTTGAATTATTATTGCTTATATAAATTTCAGTATCGTCCGCCAATACCGGAGATAGCGTCAATAATGTCGTTATTAATGAGGCAAGAAAAATTGGATATTTCGAGTTTAGTTGTGGCATTACAATGAACTCCTATTGGAAAAATATAACTTGTGTTGCTTCGAGAGTGCTGATGTTATAAATAATAACGCCAAATTTTCCGCTATTAAGGAAAGCATTTTCTGGAGAAATTGTTTCCTCTAGCTTCTTAAACTCTGTGCTTTCGACAACCGAAAAGGCTTTCCCTTCACATGTGTTACACAGTTTCCCCCATACTTTCGATGCGCCACCAGCTTGATTAGACTCAAGATAAATGAGAGCTTCCATACCTTTCGAATCAGATGGTTCAAATGCGTAAACAGAAGAACCTATAAGCAATAGAGATGTGATAAGTAAACGTATATATTTCATAATAAAAACCTGCATCTTCAAGTTATTTAACGTCAAATTATTTTGGGAGCGGGCGAATAAACCCGAGGGATTGAACCGATGATGCATTTACAGCGGTAACATCAGCGGTAACGTCCAGCACAAAATATCCCATTTCAACAGCTCCAATAGAATAACCCGCGACAGCCCCGTGCGAATTATCACCATCATGGGTTAGCGTTATTGTGTTGGAACCAACGGTATCCTCTAATCTAGAGTCTAATTGAATGGGTATATCAATTTGAATGCCAGCAATATGTGCGACTTCACCAGAAATATCTTCACGATCTGACCAAACCATATATTGATATTGCGCTTCTATTTCACTGCGAGCTTCTAAATAAGCCAGCTGTGTGAATTGAGTATTCGCTGCCATTTTTTCATCCAACATGGCGGTTTTCATTGTAGATGCAGCAAATAATGAGATTACTGTGAGAATAACGAGGCTAAATAGAAGTGCAGAGCCTTTTTGAGTTTTAATATTCATATGCATTTTCCACGTTAATATCCCAAACCTTGATTGATACTGTATAATTTTGCATTGCTTAAGAAAATAGTCGTGCTATAGAGTGTTCGGTTCTTTTTGTCATCGTAGGTAAAAGGTCTTGCGTCTAATACGCTATAAGATCGTGATTTCTTTGATAAGGATCCATCACCGCTCTCTGTAACAAGAACACCAATTTTTACAGCTATCACATTAGTCATTTTTTCCACTCTTTCTAACGAAACATACCGTGTATCTCCGTCGCTATTTACTTCACCATATAATACTTGAAAGCTTTCTACGCCCCCCACCATGGGTAAAGCATCACCTAACCATGTCCCATCAGAAACGTCATAACCACGACAAAATAACGAGGACAAATTGTCGTTGGTGGTATCGGGTGCAACCCAATAAACATTAGCTAACTTGTGGCCTTCACCTGCTTCAGTTATTGCTTCAGATATTGCCGCGTTGCCATTGCAATCGCTGTTTATGAACACGTCTATTTCTTTTAGAATCGCTATTTGGTCGCTAGCGGTCCCGCTTCCTTCTTTAGAGCACCAATCGTTCGAAGTCGCTGTGCAATCGGTGTTGGTTGTGCTATCTGCGTTATATATGAAAAAAGGATTAGATTTGTTACTCTGTGGGTTTGCGGAATATCCGGCCATTCTTATATCTTGAGTGAGAAAATGCATTGAGAATCGGCCTCCCTCCTCAGTGCTTCCTATGGCGTCAGTAATACTAAATGTTTGTTTATTTGAAATTAATGTTTGTATAGCTCCGCCAATAAGGATAAGGCCAAGGCTCATTGCAATCATTAATTCAAGGAGGGTGTAACCTTGAGTACTATTTGGTCGAATGGGGTTCATTTTATGGCCTCGCCGTAAATTCAAGCTTTTGTTCTCGTATACCTTTTCCCTTGCCGTTCCAGTTGGTTGTTACTATAAAATCTGAGTGGCGTGAGCATGCATCTGCATCAGCAGCATTCCCATCGATACACACTAAGGTGATAGATGAATCTCCCATGAAATCAACTGCATTTGTTTTTACCCTATCAGGGTTACGGTTTATGACCCTCTCGCTAAACGAGTAGCCACAGGCAACCTCCCATAGATCAAACGCCGCGAGCTCTGTGGCATTGCAATACGAACCGTTTTGTTTGGCACCAGAGTCGCTGGCCCAGTCGCTGCAGTATTTATTGGGGGCCGCTGCGCAACCTGTTCCAGCGATATAGTCCTCTCTGATAGCTGACTGAATTGGACTGACTTGGGCGGTAAGGCCATCTTTCATTACCGCAGCAGCCAAGTTTGTGCGTACGCGCTCTAGTAACTCCTGATCTAGCCAAACAGCTTTTCCCCGTTGCCCACTGTCTATACTTCCGCTGAGGGCTAGAGATTGCAAACTTGCTATTCCTAATAAGCCAACTGATAGAATCAGCGAAGTCACTAAGGTCTCTATTAAAGTGAAACCTTTGTTGGATTTTGAAAGTTTTGAATGAGATTTACGGAGCACAGTTTCCACTGGTCACCTCCTTAGTCGACGCTCTGCCAGTTCTAACAATGCTTATCGCGATACCCACTGAATCCGTATCGTGGTTGCATATGGTAAATTTGGCGATTGCTGCTGAAGTTGTTGCAGGGGGTTTAGGAAGCAACATGCCGTTTTTATCAAAGCTAATATACGTTGTGGTTGTGATATCACCGGTGATACGGATAGATGAGCTGGTTTCGACATCAGATCGGAGCTCCATATTGGTACAGGTATCTGAATATGCACTGTATCCTCGCTCATCTGTGATGTTACAATCTTCATCAAAGAGAGTATTGGTGTATATTTCCCAACCTTCCGCCCATGATTTTGATGAACCGTTGGTTTTTAATGTGACGGTTAACCTACGTTTAATTGCTTCACCTCGAGCATATCGGAGCGCCCCTAATAAGCGATTGGCCTCAGACGGCCTGGCGTTGTTCTCAACCATGGATTTCATCGCGGGTGCAGCAGCCGCAACTAAAATTCCTGCAATGCTCAGCGTTACCATTAGTTCTATTAGCGAAAAGCCTTTGTTGGACATCAAGAATACCTTATTAAAATGAGAGTCTGCTCTCCATGCGCAGGTTAAATAGTAGCCATAACGATCAAATAAAGTACACAATATGGATGGGCGGTAACAAATTCTGATGACTGGATGTCTTTTGAAACAATTAAAACAAGCTGTATACTTGGTTATAAATTAATCGAATATGCAGCTCTCAAATATCCTTCTTAAAGATCTAACCTGTACAACATTCGGGTTGGATGGCCGAGTGGTTTGATGACTACTCCATCAAAAAATAACCTTATCAACACACGCCCGCTTTCTCTATAAACCCTGACTTAACGTCGATACGATTTAGGCGCTTTTCCTGTCCAGCGCTTAAATGCGTGGATAAAGCTTGCCGACTCGCTATATCCTAGGCGACAGGTTATTTGCTCTATGGTCAAATTGGTTGTTTCCAAGAAAAAAACCGCCTTTCGACTTAGCTCTTCCGTAAGTAGGCCTTGAAAACTAAAGCCTTCTGCTTTTAATTTACGCCTTATCGTTCGTGATGTTGTATTCAGTTGTGAAGCGATATCATCCAAATTAGGGATTTTTCCTTCGCTATGTCGAATCAAGTGTTGGATTTTCTCGAAATAGCTTTCAGGCCCCATTGTTTCAATCTTTTGTGTTTCACATTGCTCTTCAAGTAATTGGTGGGTAAGCGGGTTAGCCTGAGGTAACGGCCGTACAAGATACCTTTCATCAAAAAGGATCTGGTTATGAGGCATAGAAAACTTCACTGGGCACTCATACAAAGCCTCATAACGATCTACGGTTGTAGGACATTCAAAATCAAAATGGATTGTTTTAAATTTTTGATCCGCCAATGACCGGGGGAACATATCCCGGGTTGAAATAACAATAAATGAAAAATCACGCTCTATGTAAAATGGCCTTATAGAACCAAGCTCAAAGCGGTCTTTGAATCGCAGTACCGCATTGCCGGTGGTTTTAAAGAATGAGATGTCAAAATGGGTATATGATAGTTGAATATATCGAAGAAAAAACTCTATGGCATCTTCCACTTTTTCACTGGATGCTGCTGCCAACCCTAACGCTCCGAATGCACTGATGCGATAGCACTGCCCAGAGTTAAATCCCAAATCTGGATCATCTATCTTCGCGAGCATAGCGCGAGAAAACTGAACATCTTGCAACCTTGATATCCTGGCTTTTGGGTCTTTTAGCATTTCTGGGTCAATTGCTGCGCTCTCTAAAATTGGCAACGGGTCAATTCCGTAACCCTCTATTAGCTTAACTAGCAGGGAAATGCCGATAATCGATTGCTGCTGCTTGATGGTGGCAATATCCAGAAGACTCATTAGTAAAATTTTGTCCTTAATTATCCGTTATTGACGAGATTAAGCCATAAAATCAGGGCGCTAGGTAATAGGCATAAACCATTCAAAACACCTCTCATCTATTAATATTAGCATCTTAGATGCGGGATTGTCCGAAATTATCAGTTAATGCGTCTTTTGTCTCATTACATCAACCACTTCTCCCCTCTACTATGTTCCTATCTATAATCTACAACACAAATTTGCTAATGAGGTGTCTATGAAACGTTGGAATGGCTGGGGTGACGAGAAAAACAATTTTGATTTTGAGCTAAGTGACTCATCACAGAAGTTTATGGAAGATAAATTAGGCAAATCAAAACCATTACCTGATGCAACTCTCGAAGAGGTGGTTGCTAAAGTCCCGGCATCACGCATACCAGAACATAATCTTATTAGCACCGACGCTGAAGAAAGGCTCCGCCACTCTCGTGGTCAGAGTATCCCTGATTGGCTAGCAATGCGTAGCGGAGACTTTGGTACATTTCCGGATGGCATTGCCTATCCAACAACAAGCAATGAAGTGAAAGACATTCTTCAGTTTGCGCAAAAACACGATATCGTTGTTATCCCTTACGGTGGCGGCACATCGGTTTGTGGCCATATCACACCAGAAAAAGGTGAACGTCCAGTATTAACCGTTTCTTTAGAGCGCATGAACACGTTGATGGCGCTAGATAAGAAAAGTCAAATCGCTACATTTGGTGCAGGAACTTTGGGCCCGGACGTTGAAGCACAGTTAGCAGTAGAAGGTTACACTCTTGGGCATTACCCTCAATCCTGGGAGCTTTCCACCATTGGCGGTTGGGTAGCAAGTCGCTCTAGCGGTCAGCAGTCATTGCGTTATGGCCGTATTGAAAAAATGTTTGCTGGTGGTTTAATAGAAACCCTTCAAGGAACCTTGGATATCCCGACCTTCCCTGCTTCATCCGCAGGTCCGGACATACGTGAAATGTTTATGGGTAGCGAAGGTAGAATGGGAATCATCACGGAGGTGAAAGTTCGCGTAACCCCTATCGCAGACCATGAAAGTTTTCATGTTGTATTTTTCCCCAGCTGGCAGGCTGGTATGGATGCCACACGAGAGATTATTCAAAGCGGTATGCAGCTTTCTATGATGCGCTTAAGTAATCCCACAGAAACCGAAACCCACCTTAAATTGGCGGGTTACGAGACGATGGTGAATTTGTTAGAAAAATATCTGAGCTTTAGAGGTACAAGCGAAGGTAAAACCATGTTCACATTCGGAACTACGGGCAGCAAAGGTCAATGCAAATCCGCATTAAAACTTACTCGTAGTATTGTCAGTAAACACTCAGGTATTTATACCGGACCAATGCTCGGAAAGCGCTGGGAGCACAGTCGGTTTCGTACACCTTATTTGCGCCACGGTTTGTGGGATGTCGGTGTAATCGTAGACACGATGGAAACCTGCCTTGATTGGTCAGCAGTCCCCGATGCAGTTAAAGGTATGGAAAAAGATATTGCAGATTCATTAGAGGATGAGAATGAAACGGTACATGTTTTTACCCATTTGTCACATTTCTATGGGCAAGGTTGCAGCGTTTATACCACATTCGTATTCCGTGCCGGGGCTGATTATCCTTCCACAATGAAGCGATGGAAGAAACTTAAAGCCGCCGGAGCTGAAGCGATTGTTCGCCAAGGCGGCACCATAAGCCACCAGCATGGCGTAGGAAAGGATCACGCCCCTTATCTACCGGCTGAAAAAGGTGAGCTAGGCATTAAGGCAATCAAGGGGCTATGTGATATGTTTGACCCCGATGGTCGAATGAACCCAGGAAAACTTGTTCCTTAATATACATTCAAAAAAGATCGTCTAATAAAGGTCAAACAAACTTCACAAAGTGAGCGCCGCAAAATCGCTATGAGTCAAAAAAAGCAATACATTCTAGCCATCGATAATGGCACTCAAAGCGTACGAGCACTCATTTTTGATCTAG
The DNA here is from genome assembly GCA_913063495.1 of uncultured Gammaproteobacteria bacterium. Classification (GTDB taxonomy): domain Bacteria; phylum Pseudomonadota; class Gammaproteobacteria; order Pseudomonadales; family Ketobacteraceae; genus 42-54-T18. The sequence continues at coordinate 11,390 of CAJXXT010000029.1, forward strand.
ACGGTCAGCTGATTGAAAAAAGTAAAATAGAGATCGAACCTTACTTTTCTGAAAACCCTGGTTGGGCTGAACAACATCCCGAATATTATTGGGAAATGCTTTGTAAGGCCTGCCAGGATTTATGGTCCAAAATTGACTTTCCGAAATCTAAGATAGCAGCCGTTGGTCTTACTACACAAAGAGCAACAATGATCAATGTAGACAAGAATGGAAAAGCTCTTCGCCCTGCCTTTGTCTGGTTAGATCAGCGCAATCAAGCCAAGCTTAATATGATGAGTCCTGGCTGGGAAATATTGTTGGCACTCGCTCGTGAACGACAAACGGTAAGATATTTTCGTTCTGAAGCTGAGGCCAATTGGATACAAAATCAACAACCGGAAATCTGGAAAAATACGCATAAATATCTGCTGCTTTCTGGGTTTCATACGTTTAAGTTAACAGGGAAGTTTGTTGATTCTACATCTAGCCAAGTTGGTTACCTCCCCTTTGACTTCAAACGCCATGAATGGTGTCGAAATTGGGATTGGAAATGGCAAGCACTACCTATACATCGAAATATGTTACCGAAACTCATCCCTTGTGGTGACGAGTTAGGCATTATTACTGAACAGGCAGCTGAAGAAACGGGAATCCCCGTAGGTTTACCACTAATATCTTGCGGTGCAGATAAAGCATGTGAGGTACTAGGTTCCGGATGTTTAGAGCCAACAATGGGCAGTTTAAGCTACGGTACAACAGCAACTTTCAATACCACTAACAAAAAATATGTAGAAGCACTTCGTCACATCCCACCCTACCCTGCTGCGATGCCTAAGACCTATAATACCGAAATGATCGTACAGCGTGGTTACTGGATGGTGAGCTGGTTTAAACGAGAGTTCGGTTATAGAGAGGAGCAATTAGCTGCAGAACGAGGTATCGCAACAGAAGTGTTATTTGATGATTTGTTGAAGCAGGTGCCGGCCGGCTCTATGGGGCTTATGCTGCAGCCCTACTGGACTCCAGGTATACGAACGCCGGGGCCTGAAGCAAAGGGGGCCATGATCGGCTTTGGTGATGTTCATACACGAGCTCATATATATCGAGCGATTATCGAAGGGCTTGCCTACGCACTACGTGAAGGGAAAGAACGCTCAGAAAAAGCCGCGGGTATTAAGATTACGAAATTAATGGTGTCGGGTGGTGGTTCACAAAGTGATGAGGCCATGCAAATCACCGCAGATATATTTGGTATGACTGCACAGAGGCCACACACTTTTGAAACATCTGGCTTGGGGGCTGCTATCAACGCAGCCGTCGGAGTGGGACTCTATCCGAATTATAAAACAGCAGTATCAAAGATGACTCATGAGGGTGATAGATTCACACCCATCAGGGAAAACAAACGTCTTTATAATAAGCTTTACCATGAAGTTTACCAAAACATGTATGACCAACTAAGTCCGCTATACAAATCCATTAGGAAAATCACAGGGTATCCGAAGTAAGAATGATTAGAAAGAGTCTATATGCTGGGTGTGTTACAATGCGATAACTCGGAGCACACCCCAACATCACCCTAGGTTTGTTAATGAAATTAGACGATATTATCAATAAGTCCTGTGTCATCGGATTAAGTTACTTCGATGGTGACGATCAATTATTAAAACAATCAATGCTTGCAGGTAACGTTACAGCAACCGATGAAGAAAATGGAATAACCGTCGCATTAATTACCAAAGATACAACGGATAGCCCTCCTGTCTTCATTCTGCCCGCATCTCTTGCGCCTTGGTTCAAGGCCCCTGAAGGCACTTATAGAGATGAGAATAGCAACGTTTTAATCGAAAACCCCGTCTACCTAGTTACCTGGGACATTCATCGTACGCAAGAGAACAAAGAGGAAGGTGATCATGAATGGTGGAACTGGGTACCACGTACCACACCTCCAACGGTTGGATAGCTAGAATTTGCTTCAACTAGCAAGGTAATAATACAAAAAAGCACACCAAGACATAGTTAACAATACCCAAGGTACTACAACAACCATTTTTAGCGCTGATTCTGGTTCCATCGCATCAACGGCTTCTTCTTGTGGTTTTGACTTCTTGCTTGCCTTATCAAGAGCACGTACCTTAGCTTTGTACTGCTTCTTATACTGATTAATTCCTTTTTGAATACCTTGAGAAATCAGTTTTGTTTGTTCTTTTGTCTGCCCAGGTTTTTGGATGCCTTTTGCTATTTGAAGCGCTTCTTCTTTCGTTTTTTCTGAGATTGCATCAGTCATCTGAGAATTTTTCTTTGGGTATTTAGCCATAACTCTAGGTTTCTTTAGTATGTTTCAGCGGTGTCAATTTAGGCCTGTGCATCGAGATTAATTCGGTGAAGATTACCTTATCGAGCATATAAATCATACGCAGAATGAAATTTGTTTTAAAAATAGGGTTCCGTCGCAATTTTCTACCCTGCGATGAGAACGCTCTGCTGGATGTGCGGGAACCAAAAAAAGCCCGAGTCATTTATGATTCGGGCTTTTTCTATTCAAATAAGGTCTGGATTAAAAGCGATATTCACCGCTATCAACTGCCTCAATGATCTTTTCAGTCACAGGGTCATAGGTTTTGTTCCCCGGCAGTGCTACATAGGCACCGTCATTGAGCCGGAAGGATTCCTTTTTAAGAAGCGTACGCTGATACTTAAAAGTGCCCGTGGCATCAACACTGGTAAGCATACGAACAAAAACAGGCAAGGCGTAGGATGGAAGTTCTCGTTTTAAATGGTCATAGAAATCCTGAGCATCAAATTCTTGTTTATCATCTTTCAATGAAATTGCTACCATCCCTGCACGACCGTTAGTATCTGGGATTTCCACACCATAGGCAATGGATTCTGCAATGGCAGGGTATTGATTCACAATCATCTCAACTTCAGTGGTTGATACATTCTCACCCTTCCATCGGTAGGTATCGCCTGTTCTGTCGACAAATTGCAAATGACGAAAACCAATATCTTTAACAATATCTCCAGTATTAAACCAGGCATCCCCTTCTTTAAAGACGTTGTTAAATACTTTGCCGTTGTTTTTACTTGCATCGGTGTAACCATCAAATGGTGTCACTTTTGTAATACGGCCTAGCAACAAACCCGGCTCACCGAGCTGCGTCTTAACAAGGTATCCATCACCATCTTTTACCGGTGTTTCAGATTCATTGTCGAATACGACGGTCGCATAAGACCCAATCGTCATGCCTATCGTTTTATCTTGGTTCAGCAAGTTATAACAAACAATATTTCCTTCGCTGGCACCGTAAAACTCTCTAACCTCATCAATGCCAAATCGATTTTTAAACTCATTCCATAGGTCTGGGCGTAATCCATTACCAGTAACCATTTTGACGTTGTGTTGGGTATCCATATTACTTGCTGGCTGATTGATTAAATATCGACACAACTCCCCAACATAACCAAAAGAGGTGGCTTCGTATTTTCGCACGTCATCCCAAAATGCAGAAGCACTAAATTTTCTACGCAGTGCAATTGAACCGCCATTGGCTAAGGCGGGTAACCAACAAAGGTACAACGCTGTTGCATGATAAAGAGGGAGGCATGAATACATGGTTTCATTACTTTCAATTCGACCCATCACCATACCAAGGCCCAAATAGATTCCCATTATTTTTTTGTGCTTCTGAATAGATGCTTTCGGTAACCCTGTGGTTCCGGATGTATAAACATATAAACAAGGTGAATCAGGCGTAATGTTTTTTGATTGCTCTGGATTTTCTGTAGAAAACCCAGACAGCTTTTCTGCTAAATTTTGATAAAGATCAGAATCACTTGCAACTGACTCGTGGCCAGATACAAGTTTTGAATTATTCCCCAACCAGTCGCATCCTTCGTCTGGCATGACTAAGCGATGCCTAATCGTCGATGCGTCACCTTTAACGGCATCATAAGCAGCGACAACTTCCTCTCCTGCAATAATAGCTTTTGCAGAAACTAGCGTTAGCGAGTGAGTTAAAATCTTACCTGTTTGAGAATTATTGATGAGCGCAGCGATTCCACCGGTTTTTATAATAGCCGCCATACAACAAAGATAATCAGGTCGATTTTCCATCAGTAAAGCAACCACATCACCAGGTTGTATACCAAGAGACATAAGGTAACGCGCGATTTGGTTTGCCCGCTGATTAAACTCTCGATAACTAACCTGCTCGTCGTTATATTTAATTAATATATTATCTGGGTAAAGATTCGCCGCATGCTCAACGGCATAGGCATAATTTAGGTGGGTTTTACTGCGGATTTTTGAGGCAAATCGAAGGCCGTTTTTAAGCCCCTTTATAGGGCGTAACAATTTTGGGGCTTGCTTACCAAGCGATTTGAAATCTATTATTGCTGAGGTGGCGTTACTAATAGATGAATTGCTATTACTTGAGGGCATCAATAATTCCTTAGATTGGATACGACTAGCCCTTCATTATAGCTTCCTTGCGACCGTATGCCGAAGTGGCATTCCTACATTATCGTCAACGAGTTCAAATCCATGCTCTTGAAACCATTTTTTGAGATCTCGTTTATGCCAAGCTTCAACAAAAGGCTCGTAAACAAATCGAGCCAAAAGCTTGAAATAAGGGCCTTTCCAGCCATATTTTCGGAATAATGAAATACTGCTTTCTGCCATTTGAACTGGCGAAGGCTCCGCAATAGAAACTAAACCGCCCGGTTTTAGTACGCGGTGAAACTCTTTAAGCGCTATAGATGCATGTTTCGGGGGGATTTCATGCAATAAAAAGCATATACCAATACCCCCAAACCTCTGATCGGGGAATGGGATTTTTTCAGCTGCACCCTGGACGAATTTAACATGTGCCACCTCGTCAGAAGCCTGCTTTAACAAATAGGGTGATGGATCTAGCCCCCACACATCCCCTATACCCCGCTCAATCATTGACTGTGCAACACGACCACCACCACAACCAACGTCAATAGCAGAATCAACCCCTTTTAGTGTTTCAGCAACCCTATCTCTGGCGCTCTTCATTGCACCCAGCATTATGGTGTCAAATGACCTAACATAACCCCGAGTTAAACTTCTCGAGTAGTACCCATTCGGAAGGTTATGAAACTCTTGTAGCATATATCTTGGAACAAGGTCTCTACCAGGCATATCCAATGGTATTTCAACGAGTTTTCGCGCCCCAAACACTTTTGACATTAAAAAGCGCAAATCTGGCAATGTATTAAGCTCAAGATCGTCAGGCCAGGTCGCAGGCAGGTCTATAGAAGCCCAATTGGGTGGTGTTGGGTCCGTTAACACCGGAGAGTCGGTAGACATAATCTTGATCTATTAGGTTATTCGATTTTTGTTAAGCGATAGTCGCTAGAGAGCCAAATTACTTGTATTCAACGCTAATTCGCAGCTTAATTTGAATGGTCAAATTGCAGCCTGCACTATATAGATACCGTCTGATTGCGTCAATCCGACATGTCAACTGTGCTTACTATACCGAGGCATCAGGACAAATATATCCTATAGTATTGTTACCACTCGAAAATCTACTTAAGAACTCACCAAAAACTTATCAGAACCAATACATCAACCTAATCAAACCTCAATTTAATGGGAATCAACAGTAACTGTGAAATTACGAGAAACCAATATTCAAAAGCTTTCTGGCGAAGATTACGATGTATTAATACTGGGAGGCGGGATCAATGGCGCTGTATCTGCGGCAGCGCTGGCAGCAAAGGGCGTTAAAGTAGCCCTAATTGATAAAGGGGATTTTGCGGGATTCACAAGCTCAAATTCGTCAAATCTAGCTTGGGGTGGCATTAAATACATGGAGAATCTAGAGTTTTTCTTAGTGAATAAACTCTGTAAAAGCCGTAACCATCTGATGAAACACTATCCATCGACAGTGCAAGAAATCCGTTTTTTTACCACGATACAAAAAGGGTTTCGAATGCCGGTATTTTTTGTTTTTCTAGGAACGGTGTTTTATTGGCTAATCGGACGCTTTTTTACACAGCCACCACGCTACCTCACTACAGGTAAAATCGGGAAGGAAGAAAGCGTCGTGAATACAACCAATGCTAAAGCCGGTTTTGAGTATTCCGATTGTTACCTATACGACAATGACGCACGTTTTGTGTTTAATTTTATTCGGACTAGTCTAAATTTTGGCTGTATTGCCGCAAATTATGTAGAGTCGACTGGCGCGAAACGAGAGGGAGATCACTGGCTGGTAGATGCTCGCGATACAATTACAGGTAAAGCAATAAAAATTCGTTCGAAAGCACTAATCAATGCCTGCGGTCCATACGTGGACGTTCACAACACATTGACCCAGCAAAATACCGTCCATCACCACGTATTTTCCAAAGGTATTCACCTTATTGTTGACCGCATTACCGATAGTAAACGTGTGCTTACCTTTTTTGCCAGCGATGGTCGGCTTTTTTTCGTGATCCCAATGGGCCCAAAAACCTGCATAGGCACCACAGATACACAGGTAGAAAACCCAGAGACATCCGTAACCGACGACGACAGACAGTTTGTGTTAGACAACGCAAATTCGTTGCTAAATTTAACAACCCCTCTAACGATAGACAGCATTATATCTGAACGTTGCGGTGTACGACCATTAGCAATTGAAGGGGTTGGTGGAAAAGCCGACTGGGTTAAGCTATCAAGGAAACATGCCATTGACGCAAATGGTGAGACAAAACACTTAAGCATCTTTGGCGGTAAACTAACAGACTGTCTTAACGTTGGTGATGAGGTTGTAGATAAACTTAAATCGATGGGTTTGCGTATTCCGTTTCCAGATCAAAAATGGTACGGGGAACCTCATGATGCGGTTAAAGACGAATACATGCATCAGGCAAAGCTAATGGCCTTAGATGGACTAACAGATCCATCTTCATCAGAGCCATTAACGCAGCGCCTATGGCGACGCTATGGTGCTAACGCTATGAGTCTTCTGGAAAACATAAGAAACGACCCAACAGATGCCACATTACTCATCGAAAATGCGGAGTACACGCGATGTGAGATAGAACAAGCCGCAAATCGTGAGATGATTACAAAGCTTGAGGATTTTTTGCGTAGGCGTTCGAAAATATCATTGGTGGTTCGTAGAGGTGAACTTAAGAACTCAAAAGGGCTAATGGAAGCCTGTCTTATTTTATTCGGAGAACAAGCTCAAGAAAAATACGATGAGTATTTTGCAGATAACCCTTAAGCGTCATGTGGTGGGTGTCGAAGTTTTGTAATAGTATTATGCACCCACCGTCAACTGCGTCGAGGTTAGTGAGCAACTTGCTCTAGCACCTCTTTAGGGTCACTTGTATTACTTAGCGCTTCCCGTATTTTGTTAAATGCATCCGCGGCTTTTTTAGAATGCGTACCGTAGGATGTTAGCTTCCCATGGTTCCAACCAGCAGCCCTTAATACCTCCGTTTTGTATTCAATACCCCTATTTCCATTACCACCCATTTCTATCAAGCTTTGCTCAATAATGGAATGTGGCGGTTTTTCCTTTGAAAATGTAAGAAAATCATTGGGGTCAACTTCTCTAATATTCATATAACAGTTCCAGACCTAAAAAATCGAGTGAACTTTTATTATAGCCAAGAAAACTAGAGACTATAGGAGCAATTAATCATATGCATTCAATTCCACTGCGTACGAGAGGAATAACCTAAGCGCTAACCTCCTTAGGGCCAATCGAACTAAGAATATCGCCGAATGATGCTTCTAACATGGATCTTTCGTCAGTATCCCAAGGGTGAAAATTAGGTTTTGTGTAAGCAATCACATAAGGGATTAATTGCCGTGCGATCCCATTCTTTCCCCATATAAGATTTAATGCCTTGATTCTATTGGGTAAATTCCACAAACCATCTTTCTTCAGTAAGTAGATATGACGTTCTGACACATGCTTCATAATATCAATCGAAGACACAGTCAGCCCTAACATTCTCAAGGAATACCCTCCTTTTGATTGCTGATAAAGGTCATAACACACGGCTTTGTGCTCAAGCTCCTCTAGTGCATGGTATAACAATAATTGCTGAAACGGTTTTGCTGCGCCTCTTAATAGGTCTGGACGGCGGTAAATAAAGAAATGAGCCATCGATGCAGTGAAATGCTCAGAAGCAGCTGTCATTGATAATCGGTATTCTGCTGGGATGTTTTTCCTTGCCCACAAACGCATATTTTTAAGTTCATCACTGAACGCCTCCATGTGGCCGTAACCCAGAGAGGTTAACGCATTTGTCCAGGACTCATGATGCTTGCCGTGGTATGCCTCTTGACGAATAAATGTATCTATATGCTGCTGAAGATCTAAAGGTAAATTGTTTTTTCCGATTTTTGTTTGAACATCCCGAGTAGAGTCTATAAAAAAGCGCTCTCCCTCGGGAAAGGTCGACTGCAACGCATTAAAAAAGTGAGTCGTTACTGGGTCATCGCTATGCCAGTATCGGTTTGTTTTCATTTCTTGTTGAAGGTCGAAATCGACCTCTCGAGCAGTAAGAGTAAGGTCTTTTGGCGTTTTATTCTTCTTAATGGAAAACATAGCACAGCCCCTTTTTATAACAAACGTTATTACGCATGACGTGTATACAAAGAGTCTAGCCGAGCTATACAGACATTTCCGCAGGAATCTGCGTCAAGATTGTGTGAGGGAACGACAAAAACAAACAGGTTAGCCTTTTTCACCAGAAACGTATGCAGCAGTTAGTGAATGCTGAGGGGATTCAAACAAAGGACGACATTGGCCAAATTCGATTAATTTCCCAACGCGCTCGGTCATCCAAAAGAAAGCCGCGTAATTAGCGATTCTTCGTGCCTGTGCTAGATTGTGAGTGACAATAATAATGGTGTACCTTCCTGCCAAACGTTGAATCATTTCTTCAACAATACCCGACGATATAGGATCCAAGGCACTACAGGGTTCGTCCATCAACAACACGGAAGGCTCCAATATTAACGCCCTAGCGATGCAAAGGCGCTGTTGCTGGCCCCCAGAAAGAGATAGTGCAGAACAATGCAGGCGATCTTTAACTTCATTCCACAATCCCACACTGTGTAATACATCAAATATTTTTGATTCAATTTCGGATTTGTTTCTAACGCCATGCTCTTTCAGTGGTAATTCTAAATTCTTTCTTATTGATAATGGGAAAGGGTTAGGCTTCTGGAAGATCATTCCTATTTTGGTTCTTAGTGTCCGAACATCAACTGATGTATCGAAGATATTTTCTCCTTCAAAAATAATATCTCCACTTACTTTTGCGCCGGGCACCATATCCGACAAACGATTTAATGCAGACAGAAAACTGGACTTCCCGCATCCAGACGGCCCAATAAGCGCAGTGATACAGCCTTTGTATACTTCTAGTGAGACGTTGGATAGCACCGTTTCTTGTTGGTAAGAAACGGCTAGATCACGAATGGAAAAATGAGATACCGCCTCACAACAAGGCTCGCCTTGTTCAATAGATCCAAGGGTATATGCATTACCTGTAACCAAACCCTTCGACATAGGCGATATCCTGCTATTTTATTGGATAAGTGGCTACTGGAGCCGGTTAATTTTCTTTTCAAGCCAAAATTCTGAAAGTGCATTGGCGGATAGATTGATAATAACAACCATAATAATTAGTACAAGAGCCGATCCATACGCCGCTTTATCACCACCAACCACATTCATCGATAAGTCGTAAATATGCACAGCTAAAGCTCTCCCCGAATCATTTAGGGATTCTGGCATCCTATCGACATATCCGCTGGTAAATATCAAGGCCGCCGTTTCTGCCGTGGCGCGCCCAATAGATAATAATAAACCCGCTGTTATTGCTGGAGACGCATAAGGCAACAGCACCTGCCATAGCAGAGTCGTTCGACTAACACCCAGCGCTGCCCCTGCCCTGCGCCAATCATTGGGAACCGCTGTTAATCCAGCCTCTGTTGTTCGAATCAATATTGGTAGCATCATACATGCAAGCGTTAATCCACCGGATAAAATCGAAAATCCAAGATCTAAAAAACCACAAAAAAACGCATAACCAAACAGCCCAAAGACGATTGACGGAACCCCTGCCAAAACATCCAGAATTAGCCTAGTGCTCTGCACTCTTTTGCTTGATTTTTTTGTGAATTCTGCAAGCCAAATTGCACTTCCCAAACCAAGAGGTATAACTATAACGAGGGCAGTACCCAGTATAAGTAATGTAGATACTATAATTGGATATATACCACCCTCACGTCCCGATCGAGCGGGTTCATCGGTTAAAAAAGACCAACTTAGCTTACCTACACCCTGTACAACCACTTCTGATATTAACCAACCAAAAGCTAGGAAAACAATGCCTGCCGTTAACCAAATAATAAAAGTAAAACATCGATCAATCATATCCATTCGTCTCCCCGCTAGAGAGGCGACTTGCGATCCATGCAACACAAAACACTAGTATCATCAGCAAAAGACCAGATGCAAATAATGCTGCTCGATGATTGTCAGTAGCATAAGCCATTTCAAGCGCAATGTTTGCAGTTAATACACGTACTGGATCAAATAGCCCCGTGGGTGTTTGAACCACATTACCAGCGACCATAAGTACTGCCATGGTCTCACCTACAGCTCTAACCAATGCTAGTAAGACCCCTCCGATAATACCTCTTAGCGCCGAGGGGATAAGCACTCCGATTATCATAGACTTTTTTGATAACGCTAACGCAGCGGAATTTTGCAACAAGTGAGAAGGTAAAGAAGATAACGCTGACCGACTGGTTAACGTTATTGTAGGCAGAATCATAAGAGCTAATACCAGCACAGCCGCTAATAAACTTGCCCCTGGAGGGTGTATATTATTTATCAATGGTACAAGCTTCGTTAAACCCCATAAACCAAATACAACTGAAGGAATTCCCGCAAGAAGAGTTACTACAGAAGAGAATGGCTTTCCAATAAATTTAGGTGCGTAATACTCGATAAAAATTGCACTACCCAACCCTAACGGAAGCGCGAGAATCAAAGCACCAAAACTAACCGCAAGGGTCGCCCATAACATAGGTAACAAGCCCAGTTTGTTTTCCAGGGGGTACCAGCCATCAGCGTTAAAAAATTGAGCCCATGAACCTCCCTGCAATACTGGCCAGGCTTCATTCGTCAAAAAAACAATAATTAATAATAAAAGAAGTGCGGCTACTCCCATTAACAATGAAAGCGCCATACCAAACCACCAGTCAATATCTTTTGTCTGGCTAACGGACTTGTTCATTTTAAGGGTACGGCCAAGCTCACAAAATATTGCTCTTCAATGAGATCATTAACTACCGTTGATTGAGCAAACAGTATAAATTTCTCAATCATACCGTGTGGCTTCTGCTTGGTAATAAAATTAAGCGGACGAGACAGTGGGAATCGCCGATGTTTAATCGTCTCAACCGTAGCGTCTACTCCCCCCATTGGTAATAGCTTTATGGGTGTTCCATAATCTGCTTCAAATTCAGCGGCCCCAACTGAAACATAACCAATCGCTCCAGGGTTTCCAGAAACTGTTTTAATGCCCTGTTGATTATCTCCAATAACAACGCTTGCTTTAATGTCGCTGTTTTTTAACGCCAAATGGTGAAGAAACAACTCCAACGTAGAGCGACCTTCTGCTTTATTTACAACCGTAATTCTAGTGTCACGACCACCTACCTGATTCCAATTTTTTATATTTCCCGTATAGATATTTCGTATTTGGTCATTAGAAAGGGTTTTAACAGGGTTGTCTTTATTAAGAATAATTGTAATACCATCGAGGGCAATGGTGTAAGAAAACAAGTCGGACTCGGATTGCTTTAGCGATCGTGAAGCCATGCCGATATCCGCTCGTCCGGCTCTTGCGTCTGCAACCCCGCGTGAGGATCCTCCGGTTTGAACATCAATTCTCACACCTGGGTGAGATTTTTCAAACCGTTTTGCCATTTCCAACGCTAATGGAGCAACTGTGCTGGAGCCCGTTAGTACCAATCTTGTATTTTCTTTGGCGTGTAGTGTCGTAGCGTGAAATGTCGTTGCGCCAGATAGCATTACCAAGAATGTCGCAACACCAACACTACCGCCAATAGCAGTAGTAACTTTCACGAACAGACTAAATAGCCTCATGGACCACCTTCCCGCTAGAACCTACAGGGTCAAAACTAGCCTGCATTCGACTCATTGCCGAATAAATATCCAACTCTTCATTTTGCTCAAGGTCACATACAAGCTCTTGGATTTTTTGTTTAAACACAGTAAAGCAAATGGAGAATGCTTCTCTCTTTTGTGCATCACTCCCCTCCACTGCGGCAGGATCTGGCAAACCCCAGTGTACTATTTTAGGCTGCCCTGGAAAAATAGGGCAGATCTCACTAGCAGCGTTCCCGCATACGGTTACAACAATATCGATATCAAATGCATCGGCTCCTGAAAACTCATCCCAACTTTTGCTTCGGGGTGTCGCATCAAATCCCAAATGTTGTATTTGTTCCAGAGCAAAAGGGTTCACTCTACCGGTAGGGTTGCTACCGGCGCTATGGGCTTCTAAGAATTGGTTACCCAGCGTGTCGAAAAGCGCTTCTGCCATAATGCTGCGGGCTGAATTCCCCGTGCATAAAACAAGAATTTTCTTTTTGCTCGTGGATTTATTTTGATCGTTTAGCAACATGGTGCCGCCGCCTCTTCCGCTTTACTGGCGTCAAAAGGCATTAATTTCCCACAACCTTCAAACAAACCATAATGCTGTGAAAAATCGCCAATAAATTCAAAATGCTTCTGGTAACGCGTTTCCTGTAACATTCTCCAGGTATTACCGCAAACCGGAAACACCTTTCCGACTTGTATATCATGATGTTTATCCAGAATAAAGCGGTGGGGATGTTCTGGTACTGTGCCTTTATAGATCACAGCCTGGCCATGGTCTTCACAATCCTGCTCAAGTTCTGCAATTTTAAATAGTCGATAAGTAGCAGAGAAAAAACGAATATTTCCCACTCGGTTTGCCAACACTGGATCTGTCACTTCTAAAGGGCGATCTTCAACCAGTCGGGGATCTGCAAATCCTTGCCGTCTAGCAAGTGTCACAAAATCATTCCAATACAAGGCCCCGCCCAAGCATTCACCGTACAGTACAGGATCATTCACAACAGCATCGGGCACCCGTCTATCTGAATAAACATCTGAAAAATAGAACTCTCCACCGGGCTTTAAGAGTCGCTGGACACTGGCAAGTACTGCATCCTTATCGGGTGACAAGTTGATAACACAATTCGACACGATGATGTCAAAATACCCGTCCGCTAAATCAAGCTCGTCTAGCTTTTCTATATACCCTTTTAAAAAAGTCACATTGTCAAAGCCAAAAATTTCTGCGTGGTGAGCATGGTGTTTTTCAGCTACTTCAAGTTGCTCGTCAGTCATGTCAACGCCAACAACCTCGCCTTTTTCCCCAACCAACTGAGCAAGTGCGTAGACATCTCGCCCAGAGCCACTCCCAAGATCAAGAATTCGACAACCTTCAAGTAATGATGGACACACTAAACCACAACCATAATACCGAGACAATACATCCGGGTGAATATTTGACAGTAACGGCTTTAGCCAATTGGGTACTTGGCTAATATCACAGCAGGCGGTTGTTTTTAGATCTTCTGTACTTTGGAGCTGCTTACCGTAATAGTCTTGTACAACATCATGCATAATCTATTTATCCAATAGTAACAGCTCAGTAGTATGCGAAAAGCAATGCACTAAACCGTTGTTAGTTCTTGTTTTTAAATAACTCGTTAGCGGATATTCTGGATTACACCCAATAAATATTTTTTCGGTGCAATCTACAGATGTACAGATCCTCTGCGTAGTTGTTTGTGTGGCTGTGTGTAAAATGGGCTGGTGATCACCCTCGCCTCCAACCATGAAACTTCTCTAGCCAAGCTAACACTTTTTCTGGTGCATGGGCCCGTTTCCACTCCCCTGCGGCATATTTGTTTGCCTCGGCCAATGTTGGATAGGTATGAATAGTTCCCAAAATTTTATTTAGTCCCATCCCATGTTTCATCGCAAATACGAACTCTGCTAACAAATCACCTGCGTGAGTTCCAACAATAGTGACCCCCAATATTTTATCTTTACCTGGCACGGTAAGTACTTTAACAAATCCATCGGTAGCACTATCTGCAATAGCTCTGTCAAGGTCATCTATTTCATAGCGGGTTAATTCATACTCTATACCTTTCTCTTTAGCTTCTTGTTCATTTAACCCAACGCGTGCAACTTCTGGGTCAATAAAGGTTGTCCAAGGGATAACGGAATAATCAACTTTAAATTTCTTGAAGTCACCAAACAGTGAATTGACAGCTGCATACCACGCTTGATGGGCTGCTGTATGGGTGAACTGAAAAGGACCCGCGACGTCTCCTGCAGCGTAGATATTCGGATATATTGTTTCTAAATAATCATTTGTCACCACGGTTCGTTCGGTCGACACACCGATATCTTCAAGGCCATACCCGGTCAATCTTGCTGTACGGCCTACTGCACAAATAAGAATATCAAAGGGCACTCGCTTTTCCTCACCGGCGTGCTCTACTACTATGTATTTGTCATCACCGTCCTTTTCACAACGAAGAGCTTTGTGTTCCGTAAGAACTTGTACGCCGCTTTTCTCTAATGCACTTTTTGCCAAATCAGAAACTTCCTGATCTTCCCGAATCATTATTCGGGGTAGCATTTCAATTTGTGCAACAGCTGAGCCTAATCGTGCGAAACTTTGTGCTAATTCACAACCTATGGGGCCACCGCCGAGCACAACCATTCGCTTAGGTGGTTCTTCATGTTTTGCCAACTCATCCCATAACGTATCACTAGTAAGATAACCCACATCATCAAGGCCAGGAATCGGAGGAACAAAAGGTTGGGCTCCTGCAGCGATAACAATAGAACGCGCAGTTAATCGCTGAGTAGTACCGTCATTTAAAGCAATTTCAACTGTCCAAGGATCAACCACTTTTGCATAACCCTGTAGTACTTCGACTCCAAGCCCAGTGTATCGTTCAACACTATCATGGGGCTCAACTGCCGCAATAATGTCATGAACACGAGCCATTACCTTTTTAAAGCTAAATGTTGGTGTTGTTGATTCCAAACCGTACTTTTCACCATCTCGCATTTGCTGAGCGACTTTGGCACTCTTGATTAATGCTTTACTTGGCACACACCCGTAGTTCAAGCAATCCCCACCCATTTTATGAGCTTCGATAAGTGTAACTTTGGCTTTCACTGCTGCCGCAATGTAAGAACTGACAAGTCCTGCTGCACCGCCTCCAATAACAATAAGGTTACGATCAAATGATTTGGGTTTATTCCACTTTGCGTATACTTTTTTCTTTTGGATTGAGGAAATGATTTTCTTCGCTATTAAAGGGAAAATCCCGAGTAACGCGAACGACGCGATTAAAGACGGGGAAAGAATTCCCGCCAAACTATCGATTTGTGCGAGTTGAGTACCCGCATTTACGTAAACAACCGTTCCTGCCAACATGCCTATCTGGCTAACAAAAAAGAATGTTAGGGTTTTAATTGGCGTCAAACCCATTAAAAGATTAATAAGAAAAAAGGGAAATACAGGTACTAGGCGCAAGGTAAATAAGTAAAAAGCCCCTTCCTTTTCAATTCCATCATTTAGTGCTTGCAGCCTATCACCAAACTTTGATTGAACACTTTCTTTCAATATGAATCGCGCTGCTAAAAAGGCGCATGTTGCTCCAATGGTTGAAGCAAAAGACACTATTATTGTGCCCCAAACCACACCAAAAAATGCACCTGCGGCAAGTGTCATTACCGCTGCTCCCGGCAACGACAATGCGGTAACAGCAATATAGATACCTAAAAAACCAAGACCCACCAACAAAGGTTGGGCATTCTTCCACTCGGCAATCTGATCTTGGCTAGATTTTATACTTTCCAGGGACAACAATTGATCAACATCAAACGCGAAAAATGCAACCAGCAACGCAGAAATGATGGCGATAATAATGATTTTCTTCATGAGTTTTCGATGATTCCTAATATGATTTCACGCTCTGTCGGTGAACAACCTACTTTTCTTACACTAATTTCAAGCATTTGATGATGCACGTTTTAAGCAGGTATTCCTAGCGTGAAGTTTTTAGCCCAGAACTGAGCTTTAATTCTAGTCTAAAAGAGAAAATCACGCCGCCGCAGGTACGTTAGTACACAAAGCACAAGCAACCCAGGTTCACGCTCATCTTACAATTGGCAGCACCCATTCCCCCTCAGCCACGCCCGAAACAATCTCAACCATAGCATCGGGAAAGGCCTTGCCTACCCTAACAAATCGACGTTCGACAACATCCTTATTCAACACCCAAACGATATCAAGCTGCCCAACCTTTGCAACCCTCTCGTCCGGCATCAGCAAAACATTGGCTTTACCAGCAGGAACTCGTAACTGGGCGTACATTCCAGGTAGCAAATTTTGTGAGTTTTGTAATCGGCTTTTAACGAGAAAACTACGTGATCCTGTACTACCTGCAGGAACTAGCTCTTCTATGTTTGACGCTAACGTTACCTCCAAGGCCGGTATGGTCACCTCTAACGACTGCGTATTATTTAGAGATAATGCTAACTGCTCTCGCACATAGGCTTCAACGCGTAGAGACAATGGGTTGTACAGTGACAGGAGCGGTATTCCTGGCTGGACCGTATCACCAGGTTCCGCAAAACGGTCAACAATACGGCCATTAATTGGCGCAATAACCTTAGCAAAACCAAGTGAAATATTGGCTTCTTCTAATGCCTGTTTCGTCCGAACTAAATCGGCAACAAGAGCATCTCGATTTGCTTGTGCTTTGTCTAGGTCAGCGTGAGCCAATAACCCTTTTCCAGCAAGGTCTTTTGCTCTTGCAAACGCTTTTTGGGCCTCAATCATTCGAGCGCTGGTTGATTGGATCGCTGCATCTGCCTGCAATACACGAGACCGTAGATCAGTTTGTTCAAGTTCTATCAATACTTGACCTTGCTTAACCATATCTCCGGCCCGGACATGAACCTTTTTAATTCTTGCCAATATCCTAGATGAAATTACTGTTGATTGCTTTGGCTCGACACTCGCCGGAACCGCCTCAAAAATGAGTTGCTCTCGTTTTTCGACCGCAACCACATCCTTCTCACCAGTATATTCGGAAGTAATATTACCAGGGGCCAATTTTTCATTAAAAGCGCCCGCCATCCAAGCAATCATCAACAACAAGCCAGTAATAGTAATAATTGGAACGACGATTTTCATCTGTGTTGTTTTCATACCATTAAACCTCGCTCTGCTTGCTGTCTTCAAAAACCATTAGATAAACGATAGGTACTACCAGCAACGTAAACAAAGTGGAAGTAATAATTCCAAATATAATGGCTAACGCAAGACCACTGAAGACTGGGTCAAGCGTAATAATCAAATTTCCTAACAGCGTCGTTCCTGCGGTTAACAAAATAGGTCTCATTCTAATCGCACCAGCCTGTATTAACGCCTCTTTAATCTCCAAGCCACGGTCGCGCGCTTGTGTAATAAACTCAACAAGGATTAATGAATTTCTAACAACTATCCCTGCTAACGCAATCATGCCAATCATCGCCGTTGCAGTAAACAATACCGGATCAGGGGCACCTACAATGTCTCGCTCACCAAATTGATTTAACATCCAGAACCCAGGCATGATTCCAATGATTGTTAACGGAATAGCGGACATAATGATCAGTGATAAGCTGGTCGAATTTGTTTGTACCTTTAATACAAAAAATATGCCCACAAGCGCGAACATAAACGCCAGCCCCATATCAATAAATACATCGACGGTGACTTTCCATTCGCCTTCACCTGTCCAAACAACATCAATGCCATCCTCTAGCAACCATTCATCCCCTCCGCCGGGGACCAAAAAGGTACGTGATCGCCAATCAGTTTTTGTATTACTTACCGCATTGGGGTTTGTGTCTGCACCGGCCCTGAGATCTGCATTTACGTCGGCGATGATTTCTGCAGGTGTTCTGCCTTCGAGTTCTGCCATAACATACACAACCGGACGAAGATCTTTGTGATGAATGGATGTATCCGCGGCAAGCGTAATAAACTCCCCCAGCTCACCCAAGGCAACAAGTGGCTGAGGCGCGGTACTTAATCCATTATTACTACTTTGCTGAACAATACCTGGCAGACCTTTAACGTGAAGGTGCTGTAGATCATTTAGCGTTGCTCTTTCTGAAAATGGCAAGCGCAATACCATCGGTAAAGGTTTAGCTTCTCGCTCTATCTGCATAAAACCAACTGGCAATCCTTGATTGGCCATCAGCAGTGTTTGAGTTATATCGCTTGTAGATATACCAGACAAGGCTGCTTTTTTCTTGTCTACTACAAAACGCATGCGTTGGTGCATATCTTCCACGGTAGTATCAACTTCGGTAACAAACGCCTCCCGCTGCAACCGACCTTTAACGTTTTGTGCTGCATTTTGAAGATCATGATAAGGCGTCAGGTCTGTCCCATACACCTCTGCAACCACTGTACTTAGTACAGGAGGTCCTGGTGGCACTTCAATTACTCTAATAGTAATACCGTTGGTATTTAGTGGCCTCAGAAGTTTACGCAATCGTAGAACAACAGCATGAGACTGATGCTCTCGCAATTCTTTATCAATTAACGTAACCCGCAATTCGGCTGTGTTTGGAGACACTCGCTGATAGTAACGCCTAACCAAGCCATTAAAATCTATAGGTGAAGGCACACCTACAAAGCTAGCAACCGCCTGTACTTCGTTTACACGCTGCGTAATCTGGGAGATCCTCTCACTTAATGCTGCGGTTTCTTCTAACGTTGCGGATTCAGGCATATCAATAAGAACCTGAATTTCATTCTTATTATCAAAGGGCAGGAGTTTTAAAGGGACTAGGCGGAGCATCGGCAGCATAGCTGCACCAATAAAGAGGGCCAATACACCCCACAATACTATTTTTGATTTTTTTCGATCATTTAGTAATGGTTTCAATAGTTTACGATATGCCTTTAACAGACCTGTATCGGAAGTAGACATATCATCACCAATAATAATATTGGCTGGTGTGTTTTCTGGGGTGCGTAAAATTTTGCTTGCCAACCAGGGCGTAACAACAAAAGCAATCACGGTACTTATGGCAACGCTGACGGGAACATTAAATGCTAGCGGAGCCATATAGGGACCCATCATGCCGCTAATAAATGCTAAAGGAATAAATGCAAGTACGATGGTAATCGTTGACATCAATAACGGTATTTTTATTTCAGAGATAGCCTCAACAATGCTGTCGTTTATAGACCCTGTTCGCTCTTTAAGAAACCGTTCGATATTATCAACCCCGGTAATAGGGTCATCAACGAGTAAACCCAACGATAATATCAACGCAAATAATGTTACTCGATTAATGGTATAACCAAACATCATGTCTAACGCTAATGTTATCCCGTAGCTAATGGGCACAGCAATCCCCACTACCAACGCAGGCCGCCACCCCAGAAACACAGCAATAAATATCACTACAGTGATAACAGCAAATGCCAAACTTGATGTTAGATTGTTTACTTTTTCGTTGGCAGTTTTTCCATAGTCCCTCAATACCTCTACACGAACGTCAGAAGGAAACACATTATTTTTAAGCTTTCCAATAGCTGCGTGCACATCTTCAGCAACTTTTACTGCATTGCTTCCCCTTTGTTTTGCAACACTGATAGCCACCATAGGGAAGTTCCCCTGATTCGCTATATAAGATGGATGTGAAGGTGAGAAATCTAACCAGCTATAACGGTCTGGTTCTGAAGGTCCATCAACTATTTTTGCGACATCTTGCAAAAATACCGGGTGGCCATCAACAACATTAATAACTGTTTGTTTTAGTTCAGCAACATCACGAATGAAGTCACCGCTTTCTAATAAAAAGGATGTATTATTTAAGGTCCAGTGTCCTGTGGATTGTAATACATTAGATACCTGTAACGCATTAATGATATCCGTTGTAGTGCTTTGTCGAGCAGCAAGATTTTCTGAAGAAGGGAGGATTCGAATGGCTCGTGGCCGACCACCAACAACATTAACTTCACTTGTATTGTCAATCGCCTGCAAATACGTTGACACCTCATCAGCAAGACGCCTTAATTCATAGTCACTGGTTTTATCGGGTCTATCACTCCATAGAGCAAGCATAACGATCGGAACATCGTCTACTTCAATAGGACTAACCATCCAATTTGAAATAATACCAGGCATTTTATCTTGGTTAGAATACAGTTTGTTATAGGTGTTTAGAATAGATTCTTCCCTGTCCTCACCTACAAAAAAGCGTAAGGTAACGGACGAACGCCCCGTAAGTGATGTTGAATACACATTTTCTACACCGGGAATTTGAGCGAGTAATTTTTCAAGGGGCGTAGTGACCTGACGTTCAACTTGCTTGGCCGAAAGGCCAGGAGCCTCGACAAGAATATCCACCATAGGTACGACTATCTGAGGTTCTTCTTCCCTAGCGGTAAAATTAAGTGCGATGGCTCCCAAAAACAACGATAGAATCAATATGAAAATTGGAATCCCACCGGACAAACTGTTGGCAACCAATTTATCCAACGAATTAGATGTATTCATAACAAATAGGCTCAGTGTTTTTTATTGGCATCACTGCGCGCAAAACATAGCGTATAAATGTTCTATTATCACCTTCACTCTAGGGTCTGCCAGCTGATAGAAAATCGTTTGAGATTCTCTTCGTGTACTAACAAACCCAGCATCTCTTAGTTTTGCCAAGTGCTGAGACAGCGCTGATTGAGATATTGGCACTAGCTCATTAAGTTCACCAACAGAGCGTTCACCCTCAATGAGCAAACACAACACCATTAAACGGTTACTATTGGCTAATTTCTTTAGGAATTGTTCTGCACTTTCTGCTTGAACGGCCATCTCGGCAGGGCTTATTTTCATAGTATCTCCATACAGCATTGATCCAGTCTAGATCTTTACATTAGAAAGTCAACAATTAGAAGATGGTAATTTAGGGCTGTCTAATATAGATTATTATAATCTTACAAAGAAACATTCTCATTTGGAGAACTGCTTATGAAAATCAATGACGCACCAAAATAACTTCCACCGGGCGTTATTTCATAAGAACTACCCAATTGGGGAACTTCAGTCTACCGGCGTTCATTGTTTACAGATGTACATACCTGGGTTAGGTACCATATTGGTTAGCAGCCAATACCAACGATGAACTGATTTATTCCTACTTTGTTGGCACCATTTTTCTTTTTGTGGGAGGTTTTTCCCAACTTTGGCCCGTAGTGAAAAACCCATGGATTCAGTATGCTATGATCGCCGCCCTCCAACATTTCCATATTAAGGATAGATAAAATGGATTTCTTCCAGAAAAAATTATCGGCAGCATGGTTGCAGAGTTCTTCACCAATAAAGACGTTGTTTGTGATATTTACTGTTACTTTACTTTCCGCCTGCAAGACCAGCAACTCCATTGATCCCATATTAGCAATAGGTGATGATGGTGCTACCCACCTCAAATGGAGCAGCCCCCACCAAGATGTTTCACATTTCAACATCTATTTCTCCACGCTAGAAGGAACCGCATCAGAAGGCCAAAAGATTGGGCCCATTCCTGAATCCGCTCAAAAGCGAAATGGCACATATACTCATGCAGACCGAGTAAACGGCACAACCTACTACTATGTTGTAACAGGTGTGAGTCTTGAAGGTAAAGAATCAGCTCCTAGCATTGAGGTTAGCGCTACACCAGTAGAAGCCCCAGAAGAAGCGATCAATGGAAGGTTTCTAGCGATGGGTCAAAATGACGAAGTTATTCATGATTATGGAACAGGTCTCGAGTGGCAACGGTGCAGTGTCGGACAGACTTGGAATCAAATGCAGCAAAATTGCGAAGGTGACCGAGCTACTTACGATTGGCAAACTGCGAACGACTTGACAGCGCCTGGGGGTTTCCGATTACCAACGTTGTATGAATTGCAAACGCTAATTTACTGTTCTTCTGCAGAGGTATATGGGATGGGCCGTCGTTCATGTGATGACAATTCTTCTCAACCAGCGATAGTAGAAAAAGCGTTTCCAAATTCAACACCTGATTCTACAACCGGGTGGACCAGGACAAGCACTATTGCTTTACTCCCCGGGCGATCCTATAGCGTGGGTTTTTATAGTGGTGTCTATGATCAAGTTGAGTTCCATATTACGCAGTCGGGAGTGCGTTTGGTTCGAGAAGCTCAATAAGAGTTTAGAATCTAGATACATATAATGGCGTCATTCAATCTAATCTGACCGGTATCGGTTTAAATGGATATTTGTCAGATTAGATTTGAGCTCAGTTCTTTTCCACCCCAACCGATTCACAATCAAGCCCCTACTAGAAGGCAAATCACCCTGGACGCCCCTCTTAGGGCTATAACAAATCATTTCACTCTGAAAAGTACCCCGCCGATCTCTATATCATTCCATTGGGCTTCACGAGCCTGGTATTCTTTCTTCTTCACCGCATCAATAACGACCTCGCTAAGATTTCGATCTACGAAAACCATATTTAGCGACCTACTTTTCCACTCCCCATTTTTCATATAAAACATCGTCAACTGATTCAAGTTATTACTTTCTTCAGCCAGAATGTATTCTGGCTTCGAATCACT
The DNA here is from genome assembly GCA_913063495.1 of uncultured Gammaproteobacteria bacterium. Lineage (GTDB taxonomy): Bacteria > Pseudomonadota > Gammaproteobacteria > Pseudomonadales > Ketobacteraceae > 42-54-T18. The sequence goes on from CAJXXT010000029.1 coordinate 34,142, forward strand.
ATTGAGATCGACGGAAAATAGGTAATAATCAATATTATTACTGATTCGCCAAGGACTTTTTGACATTAAACCATAGATCGCATTGCCTAAACCTGAAGGAATTTCCAACCCCATAGTATTAATTGCCGATAGAAAAAGCTCTTCACTAGAACCGACCCCATCAAACTCGACCTTCGCATATAGAGCATTTATACGAACAACGATTTCCGGATGAGTTTTGGAAACATTTTCTTTCAGTTCTTTCAAAGCCAAATACCCAGGCTTAACCAAATTACGTCGAAAATACTGGTAGTCAAACTCTGACAAAGAGATCTTACCGCTATCAAGTCGAGACAACTGACTAGACACTGAAATCTTTCTAAAGTCCATTAGTGGAGAATTAACAATGAACATTAACACCAACACAAGCAAACCCATTCTGACATTTACCCAACTGAGTTGACGCAACCAGTGATCTTTCAACTTAACAATTCCCCACAGATAACCAAGGGAAAACAAAGCGAACAATGCCCAAAGTAAAAATGCCCAACAACGCGACAAGGACCAACCATATTGGTCAATTCGAAGAGACAATCCATAAGCACTAATCACACTATAGATCGGCAGTAAAGCAACGCCTAAATATATGAATCGGTGCAACGTGATCGGGTACGGATTCGATTCGGGATCGTCTTGGTAAACAGCATTAATAAAAAATAACATGATAGCCTGCATACACAATATGAGCATACTTCCACCAGACTCCCATAAGGGTGAAAGCCCGGCAAAAGGTAGTGTTACCAGGAATAGGATTGAAACAAAAACCAAAAACACCAAAAGAAATTTCATTAACGCCTGCTGTATACGCGTAATGGTATCGATCACATTCGATTGTTGTCTAAATATAATGACACCAAAACCGTTGGCCAAAGCTAATGTTGGATAGTAAAACCATGGCTCTGTAAATAAATCGTAAAAGAAATCAATATCAATCGCTTTAAAGAGACCAGCCCATAACATCAGCACACCCCAACAACATAGTGTGAACAGCAGTGATAATGCTAACGTCAAAAAGTTACGCCAGGATAGGCGGAATAGCATGCTATAACTTAGGGGGACTCCAGCCGCCAAGTGCTGGACGTACATTAGCCCTTTAAATGTTGCGACGAGCAACGTTAAAACAAATGCAACGAGAAGCCCAGAATAGTTCACGTGAGTAATTGGTAGAGCCTGACTTCCAATATAGTAACCGACGAAAAAAACGGCTACTGAAAAGCAGAGGGCCCACCTATACACTGTACGCTCAGAACCATCACTTAAACCTAACAGCAACATTATCGGAGTTACAGTAGCTATACTATAAAAAGAAAATAGCCATTGAGGGTTTTCATATGGCCAAAACTTGAATTCTATTGATTGGTGCAACAGCAACAGTGCTAGCCCTTGGGCTAAAGCAATCAATAGAAGGGTTTTTGACGGAAAGTTTTGATTGTTAAGGCTATTATTCTTCAATTGGCTTAACCTTCCTTTTTGTAATGCACGAAATAACGGCTAGATGCTTCTTAATATCTTTATCCGTTGCCAAAAACGCTACAGATAACCAGGAATGTTAATTGCACTTGTTTTGTCGACAATATTACCAACGTAAAGCAAACAAGGTACCTATCTACTCCCCACTCAATACGCCAACTTAATAGCTTCTGCTAATGCATTTCTAAGTAATTCTACCTCTTTTGCTTTTTCTTCTTCCGTGTCTAGCGCGTAATTCTCACGCCCTTCTAGCCCACCCACGACAGATTCGACAAGATCTTCTATATCATAACCTTGGTTGTATGTTTCAATTAGCACACCAACAAGTGCACGGGAAACCTGCTTATTACTCATACTCTTTCCTTTCGATAAATCAATAATTGAACACTAACTTCAACATGATCCCTTTCTAGTGGGTTTCTATTTAACTATATATAATTATTAACGCCAACCAAAGTCGCCGAAGCGTCTTCTTCTAACGTCTGCATAATGGTTTTTGTTAGGCAAATTATCGTTCATATTCGAAAGCAGCGTGGTCCGCAGAGCCCGGTACACCAAGGAAACGTCAATTCTAGCTCATTTATCATATTTACTGCCTAACGATTTATTGAGACACCTAATTTTTGAAAATGCTACCACCCCTAATGCACATATAAGGCTCACAAATAGGCCAGACCTGATAACGTAAATATTCAAGCAGAATTGCCTCAGCACGCTCGACATGGCAGCCAAAAATCGATAGCTTGCACGATGTTGTGAGGCTAAGATTAGATACCCTCGGCTAACCGATTATGCGTTGAACTCTGGACGAAGCAAACCTTCTTGTTTAAACCCTAGCTTGCTAAGTAATGCTTCTGACGCATCATTCCCCGGCACTGTATCTGCTTGAATTCTATGGATATGACCACAGGGCAATCGCCCTTCGAATACGGCTAAGACAGCCCATCGCGGATAAACCTATTCCGCCCCTGATCAAACTGGTCTTCACTACAGAATATAAATTCCAATGCGAGTTCCCAGCCAATTTCCGTAAACCTATCTATCTTGGCTAGCTCGTATTCATTCATGCCTATATTCATAGCTTCCACTGTGTGCTGGGCCTCATTCTCGCCAATCTTAACACTCAATGGATCGTAATTTAGTACTATCCGTTCCTGCAACTCGATTGGAGACAACTTACCGTCAATACATTTACGAATTATTACAACTAGTTGATCCCTGGTTATCTCTTTCATGCTCATTGTCGTTTAGCGTTTGCCTCAATTGAGGCGTGGTAGTTTCGCTAAAGCGAACATCGAACACCTCCTTTGCATAATCTTTAACTCGGTGGCCAAATTTAGTATGCCACTACAGTTGGCATTTTACGTAGCTATGAGGTAACTGGGCCAATACGGCGATACGATCGCTT
>CAJXXT010000030.1 GCA_913063495.1 uncultured Gammaproteobacteria bacterium
ACAATTTATAACCGTTTTCTATCTCCTCAGCTTAGTTGACGTACACAATGTGTGGATCGGGTTGTTTGAGCCAACCCCTTGTTTTTATTTGTATTTTTCTTAATTCTCCCCTTGTGCTGCTCATGTTAAACCTTGAGTGATTTATCGTGCCATAACAAATGACGCTTATTGCCATTGAGGGAGCTATCAATTCACTTCACAGTTGGAACTCTTGGGTTTTATCAGCAATACTTATGTGGAAACGGGGGTGGAATGATGAATATTGACAGTGGCAGTAATAGCGAGAGTGATAGCAAGAACAAGGTTACACGAGAAGATTTGCTGGATCAGCTCGAGGTCATGAAGTCGTCGGTTATAGATGATAATGCAGGCATATTTGGCCCTGATAGCATGTTTTGGCAAGTCGGCAAGTACACTACCTCGTTCTTAGGCGCTGGAAGAGCTGTGTTGCTACAGTTAGCCCACCCTTGGATAGCGAATGCAATAAAACAGCATTCCCGAACTATCGATGACCCCATGAGCCGTTTTCGAGGCACCTTCACAAATGTGTTCACCATGGTGTACGGCAATGTTGATCAGGTAATTAATTCGTCGCTTGGGCTTCATAATCTCCATGCTTCAATTATTGGCGAAATTGAGGAAGACTCCGGAGTATTTAATAAAGGCTCCACATACAATGCCAATGGCATTGATGCAATGATATGGGTGCATGCTACCTTGTGGGAAACCGCCGTCAAAATGTATGAGTTGGTGGTGGGGCCGTTAACGAAAGCAGAAAAAGAACAGTATTACTCTGAAACCAAAATGTTTGCGTACCTGTTTGGTATCCCCGAGTCACGTCTCCCTAAGAATTGGGATGACTTTATTGATTATAACGAAGCCATGTGGGAATCCGACAAGCTACACGTTGGAGAAGCGGCAAAAGAGATTGCCTGGTTTATTTTTCATATGAACCCATTGTTGAGACCAGTATTAGCGCCCTTTGAAGTCGTCACTGCACAGATGATGCCTTCACGATTACGAGAGCAGTTTGACATGCCAGGAGATACTGCCGTCAATCGAGCTATTTACAATACCTGTATAGGCACATTACAAAAAACTTATCCTTTAATGCCAAGGCGTTTACAGTACTTTCCGGCTTATATCGAAGCGCATCGGCGATTAAACGGTTTGCATGACCCTGATTGGTTAACCGCGGCTATGAATAAAGCGATGTTAGGAACGTCTCGGTTAGTGTCTGCGTAACTATTGTCTTTTAGGTAGAGGGCTAAATATATAAGGCTCTACTACAGGAATACTCTCCAATTCCTTATTGCTTACTTGTATTTGAAAAAACTCTACCGATTGGATTAGGCCATTAGTCCTGATCTGTGTGTCGAATTGTTACAGGTGCATCTTTTGCCTCAAATGCATCCTATTGTAGAGATCTTGCTGGTAAAAAACGACAACGAGCCAGTTTTTAAGACGTTAGTGCAATAAGCGTGATGCCATCACCTCCAGTTGTTTGTGACACTGACCACCTTTTAAAATACTAATACAGTAGTGAGATATAAGGCTATGACTAAAACCAATGGACCGGTATATCAAAGTACACATACAAATATAGGTATCGATCAGGGTGTCATTAAACATGTAGAGCAAATTCCCGATTTGTTTCTTAAAAGCTATGTTGTAGAAAGTCTGTCGATTGAATCGTTGGCCCGCAGTATTGAAAACTATCAGGAGCATGCCACGTACCAGGGGGTGATTGACTGCCTTGGAAACGTAAAAAACCGCGTTATCCAGAATTTAACTCAACGTTTTCTATCGTCTTTTTCTGATAAGACCTGTAACTATCAGTTAGGAGACGAAAATGCTGTTAGCTTCCATGCTAATTCCCTAAGTCTTGTCACTGAAAAAGAGTTGGTTTCTCAGCTTAATCTAGAGAAGTACTTTATCGCCTCACAAGAAAACTATGAAAAGATGCTGCTGGAATCTGGATGGAGGTTTTGTGCAGGGTTATTCGACGAGACTTCTGAACGGGTATTAGAACGTATGCGCCCTGGCTTTCTCGCGCTTATTATTCAAGAAGCATTAGATTCAGTTATCGATAACAAACAAATTGTTCGTATAGCCTACCGCTTTATTTGTGCCCATTTCTTTAATGCATTAAGTCAGCATTATGATTCGATGACACCTCTGTTAAAAGAATCCGTCGCCAGGATAAAGGAATCATCGGTATTGTTATCAAATAATACCAATGAGGTCGCTACCAGTGTGGATGTCACCGGCTTATTAAAAAATTGGGATGTACCATCATCGTTGGGAAATAAAGTATCTGAATTTGACGGATTTACCGACTTTGATCAAATGACCCCGGATACACAGATTCATACTGCTAGCATTGAAGATATAACGCATCTATTGCAACTTTTAAGCAATAAACGTCTCCTAGATAGTGATGAGCTACTGGGTGTGTGTGATGTAAGATCTGCACTGAAGGAATCTCTAGGTAGTCTTTCTGAAGAAGGCTACCTCACTGTTATAGATAGTGTCAGTGAAAACATTCTAAATTTGGTTAATCACCTCTTTGAGGATGTCTGTGATAATAATGAATATAGCGACAATGTTGTTTCGCAAATCACTAGGGTGCAATCGCCTGTGATGCAGGTGGCGCTCATTGATAGTAAAGTCTTTCAATCTTCAGATCATCCCGTGCGTAGATACTTAAATACGTTAAGTTACCTGGGGCTTCGTGTTTCTAATCAAGATGAGGAGGGATATGCGGCAATACGAGATTCCGTCAATACGCTAATAGAAACGTTCCACGGCGACACCAGCGTCTTCACTGAGTTGACGAAAGATCTAGATGAATATATCGAAAATTCGATGTATTCCAGCAAATGGAAAAGCGAGGAGTACCATCAAGAAAGTGCTTCAACAAACTCGAAATACATGGTTGTTCATGAATTTTTGGGCTTTCAAAAAACACTGCTTAATAATGAACTCGCATTCCATAAGCTTATGTTTATTGTGTGGAAAGCCATTTTGTCAAAAATAGTCTTGCGTCATGGCAGTGAAAGTAAGCAGTGGGATTGCGCAACAAAAATTTATAGTGAAACCGTGTGGAGCACTCAAGTTGATGCGAACGACGAGGGTAAACGCGGAATACTAAGGAGGTTGCCAGGAATCCTTCATGGGATCGGTGAACTATTCACGCTTCATGGGCTATCTCAAGAGATCGCGGATACCATTCGTGAACACATGATAGAGATCCATCTAACGATCATTCGTGGTACGGACGGAAAAGATATTGTAGAAGACCCTGCCCATGCACTAACACTTTTTAGCTGCTTAAAAGGGCAGGTCTTACAAGAGGCGAATTGTGACCACGAGGCGGAATTTGATGCTCTACATAATGTCATTTATCAATTCGATGATATTGCTCCATTTTCTACAGACCCTTCTGTTTCAAACAGGGACAGCAATAGAAAAAATGTGTTTGATGAAAGTTTGGAATCTGTAGCAGCAAGAATACAATCGATTTAAAATACGCTAATGGGGAAGGTTTTGAGGCTCGCTTGATTCACCGTTATAGGCGTGTGAAAGATCTTCAAAAAATGCTGGGTTTTCTGATTGCAAACGAATCACTAAAGATACCAAGGTTTCTTTATCCAAGCTTTTTAACAGAGCGGGTAATAATTCTGGATTGTCTGCTAAGTACCCATTGACGGTAACACCAATAACTTCTGGATTGATTGCATTGAGCAAGGATGAGCCAAATTGAGGTTGGTCTTGCAGCAAGGTATTAACGCCTTGTGCAATAAGTTTTGGGTCAATAGATTCAACTAAGTCAGAAAGGTAATTAGGGCTGCGTGTGAAGAGGTCGTTAATAAAACGAGAGATAAAGGACGGATTAATGCCAGCCGCTAACTCAAATATCATTTCAGGGTGTTCATCCAGCAATTTGTTAACTGAATTAGCAACGGGTTTAGGGTCAATAGATCCCACAACTTTAGCGATAAAATCGGGGTTTTTGTGCAGTACATCGTTGATCGCGTTGCCTAATGCTTGTGTATCCAAATGCCCGACAATGGAATAAATGAGCTTTACTAACCACTTTGTGATATTCATTGTTTTTCCTCGCGTGTGAGATGACTCACTTTCTTATTGTTTTCACTGAATTTGGGATGATGGTATCATTTTTGGCGACATATTTGATAGAGTTAAAAATTGAGACTATTACTATCTGTTTTTATCTGCTCTGAGGTCAATGGGTGTGACGAACCCCTTTTTCTTTGATTGTCGTCCTGAGTGCCGCGGCCGTACATTTGATCACCGATAAGTGTTAGGTCAAAAGGGTTAAGTTAGCGGGTACTACGTCAGCGTGGCATGCAGGGCAATATTTTTTCCTGTGGCTCCTTTTAGGCGATGACAAATACGCGATTGTCGACGTTATTAAAATCAAGATCAAAGTCTGTTGCAATGCGTTTAATCGCTTTTCCAATAGCAATAAAATGTTGGTTTTTGTGAGAAGGAATAGAGGGGATTCGAAAGGTCGGGGTTTGTACTAAATGTTGTAATGTAAAGATTGCTAGTTGAGCTGGTCAATGAGATTGATAGCGCGAGAATAAAATTAATGTTGTTCCGGTAACGTTTAAAAATGTCCTGTCTATACATAAGACAAGGCCTTTTATTCCAAGTGGTGACTGAGATAATACGTTATTCTTTATCGATAAAAATGCGTCCTTATAGGCTTAGCTCCATTTTTGTCAGTTAGTGGCTGCTGTCGCTTTGATGTGAGACTATTAATTGAATAATGCTATTTTTAATCGGCTCTTTTAATAAAAATAAAAATTAGTAAAGTAGGTCGAGTATTTCATGGTGAATGAATACATTTTGCTTGTGTCTTCAAGCTACATTTTACACGCGATAGCCTGTTTGGAGCGAAAAGGAATTTCCACTGATAAATATTGTTCAGAGAATAATATTAATAGTGCTCATCTAAAAAATTACCATGCCTTTGTTCCTATGCAACAGGTAAAATCGTTCTATACCTCGATTATTATGGGAGAAAATCTACCTGAACTTGGTTTGATTTTAGGTCGTGAATACACGATTACGAGCCATGGCATGGCTGGAGTTGCAGCGATATCTCAAGAAAATATATTTGATTTTATCAAGGTGTGTACTGATCTATTGTCATTGCGGTTCCCTGCTATTAAGGCGACAATCATTGAAGATGAAGACGAATTCGGGGTGCGTTTAGAGGAAGTCTTTCCTTTAGGCCTTGGTGTCCCGTTTGTGATAGAAATGTCATTTCTTGTGATTTGCGAAATGCACCGACTACTTTTCCCGGGCGACGAGGACAAGCTGCACTTTCGATTCAATTTTAAGGCACCAGCTTATAGTGATCTATATGCAGGCTACTTTGGTGAAAATGTCACGTTTTGCAGTGAATATTGTGAGATACGTATTGAAAATAATAGAAAGTATAAAAGGCTGTCGCACCATGATCCGATAAATTCTCAGATGTTTTTTGAGAAATTCATGAGTGATATGCCGCAAGTTAATAAAAACAATATTTATGAGCGAATGTTAAAGATGATTCGCTTACCCAGTGGAAAGTTTATGGGTCAAGAGGAAATGTCGGCAATGTTTTCGTTGAGTCCAAGATCCTTTCGTCGAAAACTGCAGGAGTCGGGTAGTACTTTTCAGGATATTATTAATATCGAAAAACGAAAATGCGCAATCTATTACCTAATTCATACAACAATGAAAATTACTGACATATCGGCCTCTCTCTACTTTAGTGACTCTTCACATTTCACAAAAGCGTTTAAATCATGGGTAGGGATATCGCCATCAGAATACCGCAGTGAAAACCAACGGTCTCTGGTTTCAATGGAATCGGCTAATTCGACGCTTGTGTGATGTTGATTCTATACATTTTTGGTGTGACGCCATTAATTTTTTTAAACGTTTTACAGAAAGATGCCGGATCGTGAAATCCTAGTGTTTCTGAAATATTTGAAATGCTATCTGAACTATTAACCAAATGAAATTTTGCGTCGTTGTTTCTTTTTTCTTCAGTTATTTTTCGGAAATTTGTTCCTTCAGTTAGTAATTTTCGGCGAAGGGTTCTTTCGCCTAGTTTTAATTCTTGTGCGATTTCTGAAAACATCAAGGTGTTGTTAGCGCTAATGATACGCAACACCTGATTTCTAAATGTGTTGTTGCTTGTTCCAAGTAAGTCATCCGTACAGAGTTTCTTGGCGGTGGTTGCTGTTTCTATGCAAGTGTTATCCAGGCTTGTGCTGACTTCTTGCCGGTCAAGCATGACTTCATTAAACGGTTGATTGAAGTTTGGTGAAGTTAAGAAAAGATGGTTGTACAAAGGAGCATAAACGGGACTGTCATGTTGATAATGGATAGCCAGTTTCAGTTTTGTTGATTTGTCTTTAATGAAATAGGGGAGGGTTCGGTATAGGGTCGCGCTGAATAGTTCGGCAATATAAATAACATACTCGGGATTTTTGTGTTCAATTCTGTAGCGAATTCCGATTTTTTCTTTAGTTTCATAGGGTTCGATGAAGATAGAATGATAGCGGCTGCGACAACAGGAAGAGAGTAGCTTTGCTGCGTCTACCCAGTTTTTCTGAGATATGGTTGCGACACCTAACATGCCATGTGACGTGATATCCAGTCGACTACCAAAGAATAGCCCGGTGCCTTGTAAGCCTGTTTTTTTCTCAATGTTTTTGATTAGGAGAAATATCTTGTCCGACGATATTAGTCCGTTACGGTTCTCTAATTCTTTTGCGGAAATTCCCGTATCTTCAAGAACGCTAGAGCGGTCGACACCTATCTCATCGAGTATAGTCAACCCTTTTAGGACGTAGCTGATGGCAGTGTCGGGAGCGTTGTATTTGGTTGTTGGATGCATGGTTCACCTGCGTTATTATTTTTAGTTAGCAGAGTGTCTATTTATTCTATAAACACATTATTACGCAGCGGTGTTTTTTTCTATGACGAAAACGTTTGAATTGGTAACAGAAAAATAGCTATGTATAGTGAGGTATAGCCTAAATGGGGTAGTCCATTAGGCTATGCGTGATGGGTGTTTCCTAGCTTTTAAAGATTGTTTAGCCAGTTCCCGATAGCAGGAAACATGATTGTTGGTGCACTTTCATTGGTTGTAATATCAATATGGCCAGAACCTTCAATTTCTATCCAGTCATCGTTCTGATGGTAGGTCTTTCCGTCGTATAGTATTTCAATCATGGTATCGGTATCGACTAATCCGGAGCTGTCAGAAAAAATAGACATGGCGGGTACGGTCATGCGTGACATGTTTTCATTGTAATCATAGTAGCCGTCATCGTAGGCAGGATTTGGTGGATTTATACGGTTTTTGTTTTCTTTACCGTTCATCCAATGTTCGCGAAAGGTGCCGTTAATTCCCCAGTCCGCGTATTGCGAAATGGCACGTAAGTACAGGCTTGATAAGGACATTCTGCCAACGTAATCAGAGGTGTATAGGTTCATTGTATCGGTTTGCCAAAAATTAAGAGCGCTAAAAAGGTTCATTGTGTCCGGTAATAACCAGTCAGGAAATGCGTCTGATAGAGATGAGACAGTGTTAAAAATTAGTGCAACGGTGCTGCTGGTTAACCACGGTGGTAACAATGGCATTATCACTTCACCTACGAGATAATCCAAATCAAAGTACCAGCGCTGCGCAAGAACAGTCCAGATAACTCCGTTATCAATAAGACTCTCATAAGCGAGTGTGGGATTACCTGCGGGATCAATTGCAAGAAATCCTGCGATCTCATTGTTGCGCTGCATGGCCAACGTAGCGCTTGAGTTCATGTGTGGTATGTAATCTCCGCGCTCAACTGGCGCAGGATCCATGGTGACACCTTGTAGATAAAGGTATGCAACCAAACCACCGGTGCTATGTCCGCCGATAACGGGTTTTTTTCCAGTGACTTGTATTACTTTTTCGATCACTGCTGGCGTGTCGAGAGCTGCCCAAACATCTAAGTTAGTTCTGGTATTACCTTTTTCACTTTCAAAATCACCGCGCCCAACGCCGCGATAATTTGCTAACCAAACATCGTAACCTTGAGTCCACAGGTAGTAGGACAAGTTGTAATACACCATGGGGTCATCTTCAATGACAGGGTCTCCTTGCGCCCAACCGGCTATCGCGTTGGGTAATTTCATTTTTCGGTAATTAAACGCTTGTCCTTTTGGTGTGTGCGAAAGAAACTCGTTGATATTTAATAGGATTCCTGGAAACAGGATGATAGGTTGAGTATTTTTATAGCGACTTGTTGGTGACGGTCGGTAACGTCGAATTTTTATTTCAACATCATCTGCGGTGATAGCGGTGTAAAGTCCTTCTACAGACTTTCCGCCGCACCCGGATAGTAGTAATGAATACGTCGTTATGATCGCAACGAGTAATAGTTGATGAAGTGGCATGATTGATCTCCCGTATTATTCTATTTATTAGGTTGTTTTAATTTTTAAGCGCTTTGTCGAGCTGCTATCTGTAACGTTATCAATGTTGGGTTTCTCTGGCTGGTAGGATAGGGCCAATAGTTAGGTTCAATTCGGCAGGTGTTTGGGTAAATAAATTGGGTACAAGATCAATAGTTCTTGCTAGCTGATACTCAGGTTTACTTGTGAGTGAAGGCGGAATTGATTACGCTATCGATAAACTTAAAGAAGAGCTTGAGGTCTTCCGAAAAGAAGGTAAAAGGAAAATAAAGGCTATGAGAACAAAGATAAATTCGGAGCTTTTAAATGAATGAGCTGATTAGCGCTATTAACTCATGTGAATCAATTGCTTATAGTGTTATTACATGTAACTAGGACTACTTAAACTATGGAAGAATTAGCATCTGCATTACTGAGTACATTTGAGGATTATCGGCTTTCTAAAGGAGAAAAGGCTGCTTTTCGAGAGTTGCTAATGGAGTATCAGGAGGATACCGATGCCCTGAATTTTGTACGTAACAAAGCGTTTGATATCGTCAATATACACATGCAAAAACAACAGTCCTTTGATATATCTGGTTTTAAATGGTTAGAACATATTGTAAAAACCATTGATGTGGTTCGAGCTAGTGGAGCGTCGGCTATTAACGCTGAAGCGTATTTTAGCCCTGGAGAAGATTGTAAACGTCGCATTGTAGGATTAATTAGTAATGCCAAGAGCTCGGTAGATGTTTGTGTTTTTACGATATCTGATGATGATATTAGCCGAGCCCTATATTCCGCCCATCAGCGTGGTATTAACGTAAGAATTATTACCGATAACGATAAAGCCAATGATTTGGGAAGTGATGTTGATCGTTTAATCGATCAGGGTGTGCCAACGGTAAAAGATATTAGTGATAAACATATGCATCATAAATTTGCATTGATTGATGGCCTCTATCTTATTAATGGCAGTTTTAACTGGACACGCAGCGCTACAAAATACAATAACGAAAATATTACCGTGGTAGGTGATGTGGGGTTGGTGAAACATTTTTCTGAGAGATTTGAGGGGCTGTGGAAAGAGTTCAAAGCTTAACGGTTTCTTCCCAGCTTGTCATGGCTGGTAACCCAATCGCCAGCCAAGATTGCTCCACTTAACGAAAGGTCCCCTGCCAATACAGTTCCAGCAACAATCTCTGCAAACTTATTAACTTTTCCTTGCCCATAACACCCCAATAGCTCCAGGCATTCTTTTTGTGTTCCAAGTCCGGTTCCGCCGCCGTGAGTGGCAACAATCAGTGATGGAATGGTGATGGATACGTAATAGTTTCCATCGGCATCTAAGTCCGCATAGGATATTGCTGCAGAAGATTCAGCGACGTTTGCTGCATCCTGTCCACACGCGATGAATAACGCCGCTAGTGCGTTGGGGGAGTGTACGCCCGTGTTGATAGAGCCAGCCATAAAGCTACCCACATGGGAGATTTGACGCATTTTATAAATCATCTCTGTAGGTACGCCCAGAATAGATTGCATCGTATCGTTTGGGATGACTGCCTCTGCAATGACTCGTTTCCCTCGGGTATGTAACGTGTTTAGTTGCGAATGCTTTTTATCGGTATCCATCGCGCCGGATAACATATACCGCTGTAACCCGCAGTCAGGTTTGCTTTTGGGGTACTCCGTTGCTATCCACTCACATGCCGCAGATGTTGCTTTGCCTACCATATTTTGTCCCGCTGCATCTCCGGTGGTGTAATTAAAACGCAGGTATCGCATACGGGCTGCGGCATATTGCTCGATGTTTCTGAGTGAACCCGATCGCGTAGTTTCCTCGGCTTGGACTTTTATTGATGTGAAATTCTCTTCAATCCAAAGGCCAAAGTCTCGTGCTTGCCTTGCATCTTCAAAAATAAATACGGGAGCACGCTGCATTGCATCATCTACGACCGATACTTTTACGCCACTAGACTCTCGTAATAAGCGCATGCCTCGACTATAACTAGCGACTAAAGTGCCTTCTGTTGTCGCCATCGGAACGTAAAATTCCCCTTGTGCATGTTCTCCATTAATGAGTATTGGCCCCGCTAAACCAATGGGAACTTGCGCAACACCAAAAAAGTTTTCGATATTCCCAGCAGTAGACGCAGGGTCAATGGAATAGTTTGATACATGGGGCAGGGAAGTTTCACGTTGCCGTTTAATGAAGGCGCGCCTATTCTCAGCTTGTTCCTCTGTGTAATCATTTATCTTATCTCTTGGAATAGAGGGCGATCCAGTTTTTGGCGATTGCTCCGTCATGTGATGATTTTCCTGAGTGGTTTTTATTGGGTTAATTGATTACTACAGTGTTTGAGCGTAGTGGAAGATAAATAACCTGCCCCATTTTTCTTAGTTCACCTGCTTATCTTTTCCTTCCCAAAACGGAGCGCGTAGATTTTTCTTTAACACTTTACCTGCACCACTTATGGGCAAAGGTTGGTCGCTAAAGTCGATTGATCGAGGCACCTTATAAGAGGCTATTTTTTCCTTACAGAAATCGAGAAGCTCCTCTTGGTTTAGGTTTTGGCCTGAATGCAAAATAACAATCGCATGTACCTGTTCTCCCCATTGATCACTTGGGATCCCAATGACCGCACAGCTTTCAACCGCAGGGTGTTGAAACAAAGCGTTTTCGACTTCTACGGAATAGACATTTTCACCACCGGAGACAATCATATCTTTGACGCGGTCGGCGATATACAAGAAACCATCGTCATCGAGATAACCTGCATCGCCCGTATGCATCCAGCCATTTCTCTTGGCTTCCGCAGTTTCTTTTTCTCTGCGCCAATAACCTTTCATGACCATTGGGCCTCTGGCGATAACTTCACCGATTTCCCCATTGGGTAGGTCTTGATCATTCTCGTCGACAATGCGAATTTCTCCCGTTAATACCACACGACCAGCCGATCTTGCTCGGTGTGCAAATGGACCGTCAAAATCGTGAAACTCAGGGGCAAGAATGGTGATAAGTGGAGAGAGCTCTGTCATTCCGTAAGCTTGGGCAAATTCGGTGGTAGGCATTAATTTTTGAGCTGCTTTTAAAACGGCTTCGGGCATAGGAGATGCACCGTACGCTAAGCGCTTAAAACTACTAGTGTCGTAGTTACTTGCATTCGGTGTGTTAACGATCATGTTAATCATGGTGGGAACCAATGTGCAGTTCGTTACCTTGTGACGTTCTATGAGTTTCAGTGTTTCCTCTGGCTCAAATCTGTCGATAAATACGTGTGAACCTCCAAACATAGTGACCGAGATATTGGACGCTGCGTCTGCAGCATGAAACATCGGAGCGGCGTGTAGGTAGCGAGTGTTCCCATCGTACTGAAGGCCGCCTAGACAATTTAAGGCGTTGCTGACGATATTGTTATGGGTCAGCATGACCCCTTTGGGTAAGCCGGTAGTGCCCCCGGTATAAAAAATGCCAGCGGTATCGTCGCCGCCCGCGCCTACGTCGGGCATGGGTTCAGCATCAATGATCAATGTTTCGTAAGATATAATGCTGGTTGTTGATTCTTTAGCATCATAATTAATAATGGTTTCTACGCTGCTCAATTTGCCATCAAATGCGGGTAACATCGCGCTGAATGTATCATCAACGACTAATACTTTGGTTTCTGAATCATTCAGTAGGAAAACCAATTCTTCTGCTGCTAATCGGATGTTAAGTGGAACAGCAATCAGTCCAGCCCAGGCTAGTGCATATTTTGTTTCTAAGTACTGCGCGCTATTGAGTGATAAAATAGCAACTCGATCCCCTTCATTCAGTTGTAGTGAATGTTTTAATCCGCTAGCAAGTGTTGTGACACGGTGCGCCAATTCTGCCCATGTTTGTTGCTTTTCGCCATCAATGGTGGCAATTCCGTTGGGGTTTATTTGAAGGGCACGACGCAGACTTTGGGTGATATGCATGTAAAGAACCTTGAGTTATGTTTTTTTTGATGTTGCCATAGTTACTTGCTCAGTGACAATACAAAAAAGCGATATTGTCAGTAAAACGTATCGGCGAATTTTGTTAAATATGATGCTTATTTTCCGGAGAGAGGAATTGCTTGGTTGCATCTGGGTAGTAAATTTTCTGTATTTATCGCCAGTAATCTATATATTGTTCGTTCAAATGTATATTGAACAGTAAAAGGACGTACTAAAATGGCATTAGAAAAATTTGGTTTTATCGTGGTTGGTGATGAGTTTGAACAGTTACAAGGTACAGATAGCTTTCAAATGAGTGTTGTGGGTATACGTAAACCTAAAGAGGCTATTGATGTTGCTAAAAAAATGGTCGAAGAGGGTATTCAAATTATTGAGTTGTGTGGTGCTTTTGGCCCAGTGTGGACGGCGAGAGTTATCGAGGCTACTGAAGGAAAGGTTCCGGTTGGTACTGTCACCTATGGGCCAGAGTCAATGCCTGGGTTATTTAAGGTACTGTCGAGTTAGGCGCACAGGTATGATCCAAGAGCGAAGTAAAATCATCATCAGTCTAGTTTCCGGTAAATATGAAAACAACGTTATTCTATCTACATGACCCTATGTGCAGTTGGTGTTGGGGGTTTCGTCCAGTATGGGATGAAATCCAAGTTAAGCTGAGGAATGAATTTCCTGAGCTTAACTTGGTTTATGTGGCAGGCGGGTTAGCGCCCGATTGCGATGATCCAATGCCCTTGGAAATGTGCAGCGCAATCGAGGGCTATTGGAAAAGGATCGCAACAGAGCTTGGTGCGACATTTAATCACGCGTTTTGGACTGAAAATACGCCAAGACGATCAACCTATTTAGCGTGTCGAGCGGTATTGGCTGCAAAACGTCAGCATCGTGAGCATCAAATGGTTGATGCAATCCAACAGGGTTATTATTTACGCGCAATGAACCCCTCAGACGAAGAAGTGTTGATTCAGTTGGCTGGGGAGGTTTTTGATCAAAAGCGCGCTTCTGTGGATCAGTTTTGTACAGATCTTCGCGCAACAGCAATCGATCAAGAGTTGCAGCAAGGTATCAGGCAATGCCGCCAATTTCAGGATCAAGGGTTGGCGGGTGGTTTTCCGTCTTTAGTGCTGAGTGTCAGTGAAAAGGACAATGAAGGTTCGTGTTATGGCATTAACATTGATTATAAAGACGCTCAGGGTGTGCTTGCACAAATAGCGTCTTATTTGAAGTAAGATTCCACCGAATACCGGTGCCGCGAAAAGTGCGCTGTAATCTATGATATTTCTTCTCTGGTGGATATTCAAACGCTGACATCACTGCTTCATGTATTGAAATTGCTCTTGAATGTATCATTTTGTCTTCACAAAACTAGTACATTATTTAGCCGGTTTGCGCGTGTTTAATGCGTGAGCTTAGGTATACTGTCGGCCTTTATAGTGCTATCAACAGCTCCTGCATAACGAGTGTGAGTGCATCCAAAATTTAGAGGTAATATCATCATGAAGCGAAGATCTTTTCTTAAATCGACAGGCATCGCTGCGGCAGCTACAGGCATACCAGCGGTGGCTAGTACAGCCTCAGCACATACACCTGAGGAGAAGTACCGAGAGAAGGTTCCTGAGCTCTTTGATCCTGTTTCTAAGCCACCTGAGTATACTCCGGCATTGGTTATTGGATCCGGTTTTGGAGGGGCAATATCAGCTTACCGCTTAGCACAAGCCGGTATACAAACTACGGTTTTAGAACGGGGGTGTCGTTGGCCTCAAGATCCTAAAAGAGATATCCATTCCAATGATTTTGCCCCTGATGGCAGAGCATATTGGCATCGAACCGATATAACACAGGTCACAGGGATACCGTTCAGTTTTGATAAATTCGGTGGGATTTTGGACGTCACTGATTACGATCATGTGTCTGTTTGGCGTGGTGCTTGCGTGGGTGGTGGTTCAAAAGTATTTACCGGCGTGCTGATTCAACCTGAGCGTGAGTACTTTGAAGAAATTTTTCAAGACAATGTCGATTTCGATGAAATGAACGACACTTTTTACCCACGGGTAAGAGAGATGTTGCGTGTAAGCCCGTTACCTAGTGATTTATATTGGAAGTCAGCCTGGGGGCACTCTCGGGTTTGGGATCAACACGCTCGTTCAGCAGGTTATACACCAGAATCAATTGATGGCATTTGGAATTGGGATGTTGTACGTAAAGAATATCAATGGTGGCGGGGGAATCGTCGCTCAGCAACAGTTGGTGAGAGTAATCATGGCAACGCTAATGGAGCCAAGTTTGATGTAACTCAAAACTATTTAAAGTATGCAGAAGAAAGCGGTTATACCACGGTTTATTCTGGTACCCAGGTCAAGGGAATTAGCCAAGACTCCAGCGGTAATTATCTTGTGCAGGTTGAACAAATTGACCCTATGGGAGAGATCATTGACGAGTACACATTGTCTTGTGGGAAATTGTTTATGGCGGCAGGTTCCATCGGAACCACTGAATTGTTATTGCGAGCTCGAGAAAGAGGTGATTTGCCTGATCTGAATGAACATATAGGTGAAGGTTGGGGTACTAATGGCGATGCTGCAGTCGTTCGAACCATGGCTCCATCGTTAGGGGTTACTCAGGCATCCCCTTCTGCCAGCAAAATACATGATGCATCCCTTGATGTGCCAATAACGTTGGAAAACTGGTATGCCTTACATGTTCCCGTTAATGTGGGCGTCATTGGTAGTTTATGTATGGGCTTTGATATGACAAATCGTGCGCGATTTGAATATGATGAGGAATCGGATTCATGTACATTGCTGTGGCCCGAAAATGGCAACGATGATGTTGTAGAATCTGCGCGGGAAATGAATAATAAAATTGCTGCAGCTAGCTGGAGTGTACCAGGTCTTCCAGGTCTTATTCCCGATGTTAATGCCTCGTTTACGGCGCACCCACTGGGCGGAGCAATCCTTGGTAAGGCGACTGATGCTTATGGGCGTGTTCATGGATATGACGGTCTGTATGTGATGGATGGGGCAATGGTCAACGGTAGTACTGGGTCAGTAAACCCAGCGTTAACTATTTCTGCATTGGCCGAGAGAAATATTGAGAAAATCATCTTAGAAGATTTATAGATTAAAAATAACAAACGACCCCGGTAATATCTCTGAGATATTACCGGTTTACCCTCCAGCTTGTTAAATGCAAAACGTCTGTCGTTGATCTAATCAAGTAGCAAACTTATTACATCCAGACTGTACCTTCGACTTGTGCCTAACGTGTTATTATCCAGAGTAATAGAAACCATCACGCACAATTCTTAGGCAGCATATGTACATAGGTGAAATATCAAAAAAAACAGGTCTGTCTATCAAGGCTATTCGATTCTATGAGGAAAAAGGGTTGATCAGACGGCCCGAGAGAATAGGCCGATACAGGGTATATAAAGAATCAGATATAGAACTCCTTATATTAATTAAAGAAGCAAAGGAATTAGGAGCAACGTTGTCTCAACTTAAAGAACTTATCACTTACAATGATGGCAAGGTAGATTGGGCAAATATAAAAATATTTTTGAGAGAGATAAGGGGGCAATTGGTTAGCCAGGTTGACGATATAAAGAAGAAAATTGATAGCCTAGATAAATGCCATGACCAAATAAACCCCTAGATAAATACTTGACTCTCCCCTAATGGGGAGACAGTAAGCTGCATCCAAAATAACCAATTTTGGAGAATGATATGAGCAAACGAGTATTGGTTTTGGCGGCAAACCCTAAGAAAGATAGCTTTACAAGTTACTTGGCCGAGACGTATGCAAGTTCAGCCAGAAAAAAGCATGAAGTCCAACTGCTAAATATATCTGATATGGAATTTAATTTAGATCTTTCGGGTGGGTATGCAGAGGAGCACTCTATGGAGAAGTCGCTAACGTCTTTTCAGGCTTCTCTCGAATGGTGTGAACATCTGGTTATTTTTACCCCTATTTGGTGGGGTTCGTTACCTGCAAAATTAAAGGGGTTAATTGATCGAACATTTTTACCTGGTTTTGCATTCCAGTACGAAAAAGGCAAATTGATTCCCAAAAAATTGTTGCTAGGAAGGACGGCTAGAATTGTAATGACGATGGACACTCCTCCATGGTATTACTTTCTTATTCAAGGGGCTCCAGCCATCAAGCAGTTAAAGACAACAACCCTTAAATTCGTTGGCTTTAAGTCTGTGAAAAGTAAAATGTTTGGTCCCATTATAAACTCTACAAAAGAATCTAGATCAAAATGGGTTAATGATGTATCCATACTCGGATATGCCGCTAATTAGGCCGATAGAAATAATGCCATTGATTCTAGGGCTTCAGGGCTTACATTTTGTGTATTGCATCATGAAACTCAAAGAGCGCCGCAAGTACTTCCGTAGGGTTTTCCACATGAGGGTAATGCCCCGCTTGCTCCAAAAGAACAATGTCAGCATCAGCAACTAGCTCTCGATAACGTTCTGCAGCATGTAATCCTGAAATCGGATCTTGAATGCCGTTGATCAAACGTAATGGTATTACGGTTTTTTCCATAGGAGATACCCAGCGTGTACGGTTCACTCTGCGTTCATCCATATAACGAAGAAGCCGAGGCATCATGGCGCGGCCGTTATTTTCGATGAGTAATTTCCATGACTCCGTTAGAAACTCTTTTGTGGGAGGGTTTTCTGTGCTGAAAAGATTTGTCATGGTTTTATGAAAGGTTCGTTCGGATGACAGTGATGCTAATAGTGGCCCAAGAGGTGATGCGAGTAGTTTCTGTACTAATCGAGGGCGATGGGTTTCCGGAAATAACCCGCCGTTGAGAAATACACAGGATTGCCATTCAATGGTTGATGAGCCTTCCGCTTGTCGGGCCAATAATTCCTGAGCGACGGTATCCCCTAAATCATGGGCGAAGATATGCGCTTTTTTTATGTTGAGCGTATTGAGTAGTGTTTCGATAATTGTTGCTTGTAATCCAACGGTTATCGGTTGTGAAGGTTTTTCAGACCTGCCAAGGCCAATCAAATCATTGGCGATAACATCAAAGCGATGTCCTAATTGTTCCCATATGGGTTCAAAATCCCAGGAGGAAGTAGGGAAACCGTGAATACATACCAACGTTTCGCGGTTGCCTGTGTTTGAATGCTGATAAGAGTGACGGTAAAATACCCCTAGGTTATTTATCGTTGTTGTTTTTCCTGCGGAATACCACTCTTTTACCGTCACTACTATGTTCCTCTAGGTGTTAGGAAAACTGTTAAAAAAGCTGTTATGAAAACTGACTATCAGTTTGTACCATAAGACTGTGCCATAAGACTATCT
Organism: uncultured Gammaproteobacteria bacterium; assembly: GCA_913063495.1. GTDB lineage: Bacteria > Pseudomonadota > Gammaproteobacteria > Pseudomonadales > Ketobacteraceae > 42-54-T18. The sequence goes on from CAJXXT010000030.1 coordinate 17,770, forward strand.
TTGCCCGACAGAAGAATTGTTTTATGTGCAAGAGCACGCGGCAATATACGGTCAAAATAGAATTGGGCGTTGTTGATTTTAGCTTCAAGAAAGGCGGGTTGTAAATCGCTACCAGTGGCTGTGCGATCCCCACTTAGAATACTTTGACCGGTAACGGCCATTTTTGCCCAAAAATAACCAAGTGTCACATAGCCAGAATACATAAGGAAATCGAAGCTGGCGGCTCCAACTTCATCTGCATCACGCATGCCTTTTTCTGCTATTTTCATGGTTATTTCTGACCACTCTTTTGAATAGACGGAGAGGTTCTGTAAGTGAATTTCCATATTGGGGTCACTTTTATGAGTTTGGCATAAAGTATGGATTAGCTTGGTGAAACTTAACAGGCTTTTCCCTTGGGTGCCCAGCACCTTTCGGCCCAAAAGATCCAGGGCTTGAATGCCTGTTGTACCTTCGTAAATGGTAGAGATTCGGCCATCACGATATAGCTGCTCGACGCCAGATTCTTTAATAAAACCATGTCCTCCATAAACCTGGATAGCGTGGCTTGCTGACTCTAATCCAGTCTCGGTGCAAAACCCTTTTGCAATAGGCGTTAAAAAATCGAGTAGCTGAACTTTCTCTTTACTGACGTTTACCTGATGCGTCTCATCCAATAAATTGGCACAAAATTGACCTAGTGCACGGCCACCTTCGGCGAACACTTTTTGTGTGAGGATCATGCGTCGTATATCGGGGTGAACAATCAGCGGGTCGGCTTCTTTGTCTGGTGATTTGATACCGCTGAGGCTTCGCATTTGTGTTCTCTGGGTCGCGTAAGCCAGGCTTTTTTGATAGCTTCTTTCACTTAAACCGACACCTTGCATGGAGGCACCCAAGCGCATTTCATTCATCATCGTGAACATTGCGTTAATGCCGCGATTTCTTTGGCCGACCAAATAGCCTTCTGAGTCTTCAAAGCTCATGGTGCATGTGGGGTTGGCGTGCATCCCCATTTTTTCTTCGATACCGATACAGTGCACTGCATTAGGTGTTGCCCAATGGTTGTTTTTATCGGGCAATTTGCTGGGTACCAAAAATAGTGAAAGTCCTTTGATGCCTTTTGGCGCACCCTTTAGCCGAGCGAGTACTAAGTGAATAATGTTTTCACTGGCGTCATGTTGACCGGAAGAGATAAAGGTCTTGTTACCTTTGATGCGGTAACTATTTTCAGATGCTTCTTCAGCGGAGCTGCGAATTAAGCCTAAATCAGATCCGCAGTGGCTTTCGGTAAGGCACATGGTTCCTGTCCATTGGCCAGATATCATGTTTTGCAGATAGGTTTCTTTTAACTCATCAGAACCGTGGCTGATAATAGCGCGACAAGCCGACATGGTTAAAGCAGGCGTCATGCTGAAGGCGTGGTTTGCCGAGGTTAGAATTTCCCCAACACAGACGGCAAGACGTTCAGGCAGCGCTTGGCCGCCCCATTGTTCGGGCATTGATAACCCCATCCACCCAGCGTCGGCATATTTTCGAAATGCACTTTTAAGCTTTGGTGGGATGGTGACGTTACCGTTATCGAACTGACACCCTTCGGAATCACCGGATGCATTGATGGGTACCAATTCTTCTTCAGCAAATCGAGCGCCTTGCTCGAGTACAAAAAACAGATCTTCGTTGCTGACGGATGAATGGCCAGATGCGGTATTGACTGACATTTCATTAATGAGGAACTTCATGTCAGTAATGGGGGCGAGGTAGTCTGTCGCTGAATAGTCCGGTGCTAGATCTGCCATACGGTAGCCTGTGGGTTGTAGGTGAAGAAGTGAGTGACGAAGTGAGTGAAGAGAGGCGTTGACCTTCATTATTCAACAGAAATACAGATACGACGTTAACAAATGATAACGACGAATGGGGAAACAATCTGGATACTAGGTCGCAATAGAAAGCCGCAATAGAGAGATTGCTTAATTACGTATCGCGTGCCCAGCGCAGGAGAGAGCCTTATGACCGCAGCTAACCCACATTTCCCCAAGATGTTTGAGCCTTTGGATCTTGGTTTTACAACGTTAAAGAACCGTGTGTTGATGGGGTCCATGCATACAGGACTAGAAGAGCACCCTGAAGGTGTTGAGCGTATGGCTGCATTCTTTGCAGAGCGCGCACGCGGTGGCGTAGGGCTTATCGTAACCGGTGGTTTTGGCCCTAATTCTGAAGGCGCGACACACCCAATGACTAATTTGGTTAAGAGTGATGAGGATGCGTTAAAGCACAAGCCTATTACCGATGCGGTTCACGCTGAGGACGGTAAAATCTGTATGCAAATTCTGCATACTGGACGTTATGCGTTTAATCCAAATTCTGTGGCACCATCGGCGGTGAAAGCCCCGATTAACCCCTTTAAACCCAAGGAATTGGATGAGGAGGGTATCGAGAAGCAAATTCAAGATATTGTGAATATGGCTAGATTTGCCCAGGTCGGTGGTTATGACGGTGTGGAGATTATGGGGTCGGAAGGTTACTTTATTAACCAATTCCTAGCGAAGCGCACGAATCAACGAGACGATGATTGGGGTGGTGAGTATGAGAATCGTATGCGGCTCGCGGTTGAGGTGGTGCGTCGTACTCGTGAAGCAGTCGGTGAGAACTTTATTATTATCTACCGATTGTCGATGTTAGATTTGGTCGAAGGTGGCAGCAGTTTTGACGAAGTGGTAATGCTAGGTAAAGCAATTGAGAAGGCTGGGGCGACGATTATTAACACCGGTATCGGCTGGCATGAGGCGCGTATACCAACCATCGCAACCAAGGTACCTCGTGCTGCATTCACGTGGGTTACTGCACGATTTAAAGCAGAATTAGATATACCGCTCATTACTTCAAATCGAATTAACACCCCTGAAGTTGCTGAAAATGTATTGGAACGCGGGGATGCTGATATGGTCTCCATGGCGAGACCATTCCTAGCGGATTCTTTCTTTGTTCAAAAAGCGGAAGAAGGGCGAAGTGATGAAATCAATACCTGTATCGGTTGTAACCAGGCGTGTTTGGATCATGTCTTTGGTGGCAAGTTAACAAGCTGTTTGGTGAATCCTCGCGCTTGTCATGAAACAGAAATTATTATTAAACCCGCCGATGCGAAAAAGAAGATTGCGGTAGTGGGTGCAGGCCCTGCAGGTATGGCTTTTGCCAGTACGGCTGCGGAACGTGGGCATGATGTGACTTTGTTTGATGCGGCGAGTGAAATTGGCGGTCAATTTAATATTGCGAAACAGGTTCCTGGCAAAGAAGAGTTTTTTGAAACAATTCGATACTTTGGTAAGCAGTTAGAGCTTACCAGTGTGAACGTACAACTTAATACACGTGTTAGTGCAGATGATTTGAATAATGCTGACTTCACTGATGTGGTGATTGCAACAGGTATTGCACCACGTATGCCGGATATCGAGGGTATTGATCATGCGAAAGTAATGAATTACCTCGATGTATTAAGAGACAAAAAAACGGTAGGAAAAAAAGTAGCGGTGATTGGTGCTGGAGGGATAGGGTTTGATGTATCTGAATACCTGACCCATGAAGGTGAAGCAACAAGCCAAAACATTGAAGCCTTTATGCAGGAATGGGGTGTGGATATGTCCTTGCAAGCTCGTGGAGGTATCGAAGGTGTTGAGGCTAAAGTGCCATCATCACCTCGTGAAGTGTTTTTATTGCAGCGTAAAACCTCTAAAGTGGGCGATGGCTTGGGTAAAACAACCGGTTGGATTCATCGTACAGGTTTAAAAAACAAAGGGGTGAATATGATCCCAGGCTGTAGTTATACCAAGATTGATGATCAGGGGATTCATCTTACTATTGGTGATAAAACTGAGTTATTGGACGTGGACCACGTGATTGTTTGTGCTGGCCAAGAACCAATGCGTGATCTGATTGAAGGGCTAAATAAGCCGCATCATCTCATTGGCGGTGCTGATGTTGCGGCTGAGCTTGATGCTAAGAGAGCGATTGATCAAGGTGTTCGACTGGCTGTTGAAATGTAGCGTTATATCGCAAAAGGGATGTTTGTAAGGGGCTAATTAGCCCCTTCGATCTTTTTACGTAATCGTGATAGCGAGACTGGAGTGATACCTAAGAAATGTATAAGGCACGAAATTGTCGATTCAGGATCAGTGACCGTTCACTATTAATATTTTTCAAGTTTTTCTTTCGCTGACTCGGTCATGATGCCAAAAATAAAATCTTGAACTAACAACATGAGCTCATCCCGCTTAGTTTTCTTATCTTCTACGCCGACTAAACTCATCATTGCATGAATCAAAATACCGTAAAGGGCATCGGCTAACAACGTACTCGTATAAGGCTTGAGTAGTTTTGCATTCTGTAATCTTGCTATGGTTTGAGTTAACAATCCCATGGTATGTTCTTCATCTAACTTCCGCCATCTCAGCCACCCCAAGACAGTAATTGCTTCTTGTATTGAAACCCCTATACCAACTGATTTCATAGAAATATCAAGGTAAGCCTTGCTTTGGTTGATGGCATCTACCCAAGGGTCATCCGTAAGAGTGACCTTTTTCACCACTTTAGCTACTTCGCTAGCTTGCCTGCTGTAACAGGCAGCAAAGATATCATCTTTGCTGTCAAAATGGTGATAGATAGCGCCTTTAGTTACTCGAGCATGTTCAGCTATCTTCCCCAGTGAGGTGTTGCTAAAACCATTTTTCGCGAACAATAATCCAGCTTTTTGAATGAGTGCAGCCCTTGTGGCTTCGGCGTTTTCATCTCGCCTAGACTTTATATTAGCCATCAAAAATATCCCAATAGTTGCTTTTAATAGAGCGTACAGGGGAGGGCATTATTAAAAATATCAATTTTCAAACTCAACTATAGCATCATGAAGACTGTGACAAATTTCGTTCACTATACAGCATTGAAGCGCCGTACTCCTTAACTGCTGAGCCCTTTAGCTCTGGTATTTGACATTCTTTGGTATTTTAACATACCATTGGTATGTGGATGTGTTTAAAAGTGGGCGGGTAATAGAAACGTGCCCTTATTCGATGTTTACGCACAGGCTGGAATTAGCCTAAGAATTTACATAATTAATGGAGATTGATCTTAATGTTAAAAATGAAATCGCAATGCGAGTCTTGTTCGGGGAAGCTGGAGCATAGGTCTGATGCTTATATCTGCTCTTACGAATGTACTTTTTGCAGCCCTTGCACTGAATCAATGGATCATATCTGTCCCAATTGTGATGGTGAGTTAGTTAAACGGCCAGCCAGAGTAAGAAGCGTAATAGATGTTGCTACAACACAGATCAAGCGAAAAGTATTTGGCAAGTAGATTATGAATACAGACATCATAATCAGGGATCTAGAATCAAAGGATGCATTTGAGCTTTCAGCTCTTTTCTCTCGGTGTTACGGCGATACCTATAGTGCTCATGTTTTCTATGATGTTGCTGCACTTTCGGCGCTAATTGACAACCTGAAATTAGTGTCCGTGGTGGCAATGAAGCATCAGCGAATAGTAGGTCACGTGGGAATTACTGTACGACATGAAGAGTCTAACGTTTGTGAGGCGGGTAACACAGTTGTTGATCCAGGTTCGCGCGGCCAAGGCCTTTTAATGAGGTTGGGGGTCGCATTGAATGACTTAGTTCGACGAAAAGGGTATGTAGCCTACTTGCATTATCCGACTACCGCACACGCTATCATGCAAAGAGCTTCAGCAGCCTATGGAGGAAAAGATACAGGGTTGATGTTGGCTTATATTCCAGAAACTACGGATGCTAAGATTGGCGATAAGCAGACGGGACGTATTGCCGCAACGGTAGCCTATCAACCGCTTACAGCTCCTCCAGCGAGAGACGTTATTCTACCAGAGCGCTACCATGATGTAATCGCCGATATCTATAAGAAATTGGCATTTGATAGACGGATCACCAAAGCTCAGAATACCAAAGTTCAGAACACTCGTGAACAAGGTTTAGTTAGTGAAGAAGCTGATTTAATTGAAAGCTTCAATCCACAACAAGAGCTCCTGCATATTTTTGTAGCCGCAGAGGGCCGCAGAATTCGCTCGAAGGTCTCTGCTTTAATTCGAAGATACCAACCGAAAGTCACCCATATTGACCTTCCTTTAGATAACGTTGATATTGCTTTTGTGATCGAGGATTTAAGGGAGATTGGCTTTTTCTTTTGCGCATTGTTGCCTGAATTTTCTCACACTGACCTTATTAGGTTGCAGGCGATAAGTTCACTGAAGCCCAGTGATTTAGAACTTAAGCTGGTAAACCAAGATGCTATCAACCTAGCAAGTTTCATTCGGCATGACGCAGCTCAAAGCAAGAACTGAAAACCGCCTGAATATTTGCCGAGACCTCAAATGGAATGGCCGGAGGATTTTCTAATGTACAAAGATGCAGGAGTGCTAACAGGCAGAGAAAAAGAAGTGCTGACTCTTATAGCTAAAGGAATCAGTCGTAATGAGGTTGCACGATTACTAGGTATTAGCCCCCATACCGTTGGTGGCTATACAAAGGGCATTTATCGAAAACTCAACATTAATACTCGAGCAGAGGCAGCCATTGAAGCGTTGCGATTAGGGCTTGCGGCATTATAGAGGAACGCCACCAACATGTACTATTGTTTGTAAGGGGTTAGTTAGCCCCTTCAATCTTTTTACGTAACCGTGATAATGATACTGGAGTCAAGCCTAGGAATGATGCCACATGATATTGCGGTAATCGCTCAAGTAGCTCAGGGTATTCTTTGCGAAACCACTTGAAGCGTTGTTCGCCATTGCCCATTAATAGTTGGGCTTCATGTTTGGCATTTTTTAAAAAAACGGTTTGTAGCATTTTTATTTCAAGACGCAGCCAATCTGGGTTTTCTGAGGCAACCTCATGTAGTTCATTGTAATCCGCAAGCATAAGTTTTACGGGTTCTAATACTTGAATGTAGTACTGGCAGGGTTCATTGCTGATGATGGCGCTGATAGGTGCAAACACTTCGTTTGCTTGATAAAAGTGTTGGTTAACCTCATTACCCGCTTGGTCGATATAGTAGACGCGTAATAAGCCTTCCAGAATAACGCAGAGCTCAACACAAAAGTCTCCAGCATTGATCCAATGCTCTAAAGCTGCCATTTCTCGGTAGTGAAATTTCTCAGCCAGTAAGTCCCAGTCTTTAATCGTTGATTTGTGTTGTTGTTCAAACGCTCGTTGTAGTTGTAATTGAGCTTTACTGAGGGGTGTCTTGGTCATGAATGTATTCCGCCATTTTATACATCAGTATAAAGGCAGATGAGAGCTGAGGCGATGATTTGAAATAAATCAATCGCCCAAACCTAGCTATCCACTCAGTTTTCCTTCCTAACATGGACGAATTATAAATAGAAAGGCGGTTTAATGATGGGATTGTCGCTATCTAAATTATCTCCCCAACAAACGACCCCTTCATCGGCGATGGTACATGCTTGTAAATTCCCAACGGAGACTTTTATTGGGTTAGTAATATTGTCAGGAACATCTGCTTTCAAAGGGCCAAAGGAACCGTCTCCCCAGCAGCCAATACTTCCATCAGTAATACTGCAGGCTTGTAGGTACCCAGGAACCGTTGTGTCTGCACCTGCTAATTCCTCTGGTAATTCATAAGTATATCCGCCACCCCAACAAAGCCATCTATCTTGAAATCCGCAGGTAAATAATGACAGAGGTGAAGACGTTAATATGGTTGGACTGCTAAAAGATTCTGGCGGATTAACAGAACCATCACCGGTCCAGCTAAACCCGCCACACTGGGTGCCGTTATCATCGATTAAACAAATGTGACCTAGACCAGCCACCAAATTTCGAGGGTTTTCTAATGATTCTGGTAGATCATCTAGGTAAGGTGTTTCCCCCCAACAAACCAGGCCACTATCATCTAACGCACAAGAATAACTTCCACCAGATGCGATTTCATAAGGGTTGTTTAATGGAGGGACTTCAGTTTGTTGGTGTTCATTGTTTAAAAAGCATTGAACTTCACCTTCGTCCAGTACGCAGTAGTGATAACTCCCAACCGCTAATTGAGGATCCGTGAATGTTTTTTTACTTAATAGCGATGTGGGTTTGAAATCGCCGCTAATAAGGCCTTCTTTTACGTTATACCCCCAACAGCTGATCGCATTGTTATGCTCGGCGCAATTAAAGAGGTGACCAGAGCCAATGTCCTGTGCTTGTTCCTTGCAGCCAGTTAATAGGAAGGCCATTAATAAAAGGCTAAGTTTTATAGTTGTTATTTTCATCCTTTACTCCGTCATTTGTTATTTCATAGGGGCTTATCTATAGAGACGATTCTGACGGCGAAAGTAGGACATTTATTTTTTGAGTTTATGAGAATGTTTACTTTTTATGATCTTTGCGACCGGGGGGGATGTGCACTACTATTTATTTTTGTGCAATTTGACTTTCAGGGCCTTCGATAGGTATTAAATCGTAGGGCACTCAAAAAAAACACCTTAACACTTTCTCTGATATCTTCAGGCGTTTCGTTTTCTAACGGGTACTGAAGATAGGAGGTTGAAACTCGCCCGAACCAGTTTACGAGTTTTATTAGCTGCATATCTGGGTTGATTTGATTGCTATCCACCGCTTTCATATAAGGTTCTTGAAAAAAGTCGACCCAACCTTGAATGAACTCTTGGTTGCTGAAATAGAGGGCTATGGGATCAATGTCAGTCCCTTCAGAAGCTTTTAGCATGAATAATTTTGAGTTGGGGGAGTTCTCAATCACGTATATTAGGCATTCTGTTACAAATGACGGGAAATCATGGTTGTGGGGTACGTTGTTTTTTACTTCGTCTAAAAACATGTGCGCTTGTTCTATGCACGCCGCGATTAGAATGTCCTTTTTTGAAGCAAAGTGAAGGTAGATCGTTCGACGTGCAACGCTCGCTGCTTGAGCAATGTCGTCGAGAGTTGTCGCTTGAAATCCTTTTGATTCAAATGACTGAGCGGCAGCTTCCATAATGGTGTGACGTGCAGATTGGCGCGTATTGATGCTCTCTATATCGGTATTGATTTTCTTGCTCATTTGTTGTCTAGCTACCGTTTTGCAAGGGTGTTGCAATATTAAAAAGAAATGCACTATAATCGAATAAAGTGCAGTTGGAGTATATCCTATCTTTGGCGTTGTGCTAACCATAATTGTTTGTGTTTTTATGGTCTTAGCATGGAAATGACTTCTTTTTTTGGGGGATCGCTGATTATGAGCGCGTTAGAATCATCAAAAGCAACAGAAAACAATAACAATGAACCACCTTTAGCGAAAGGTTTGCCAATTATTGGTAGTGCGGCCAGTTTGTTTAATAGTCCGGTGGAATTTCTTCGTGAACAGCATAAGCTGCACGGTCCAGTTTTCAAATTTAAAGCCATGCATAAAACGATGACCGTATTGGCGGGCAAAGAGATCAATCGTTTTATGGCAGGCGAGGGAAGAGATTATTTCACTTCTGAAGTTACCTGGGGGCGCTTACGGGATGGTTTAAAGAGCCCGCACTTAATGATTGCAGTAGATGGTGACGCTCATGCCTATCAACGTAAGTTATTGAAGGGGCAGTTTTCAAAAGCCGCTTTTAAGGAACGACTAAACCTTCTTGTTGACCCTATTGAGTCCACATTGCAGTCCATAGAAGATGGTGATGAGGTTCATGTGGGCCCTTTTTTGCGCAATATTGTTTGTCGTCAGATAGGGTTGGCCGTCCAGGGTGTTGAAGTCAATACTCAGCAAACTGAGGACTTTATGACAACCCAGAATACTTACCTTAATGTTTTTATGATTGGTAAGTGGCCTAAACTAACGTTGTTATCACCGAAGTTTGTATTTTCTGCATTACGTACAGGAAAATTATTAAAAAAGGTAAGAGAAGAAAACACAAACCGTTGTCCTGCAGATAAAACCTCCGTTACCTATATGGATAAAATTGAACAAGGTGTTCAAGAACGACCGGATCTATATACAGAAAACGATGTTCGAACGATTTCAATGTTACCTTTTGTCGGGGGAGTGGATCCTATCGGGGGCACCATTTCTTTTATTCTCTACCGGCTGCTGCAGGATGATGAACTTAGACAGCGAGTGGTTGAAGAGGTTGATCGGGTCTTATTAGAGGCTCCGTTAAATTTTGATTCGATAGATCGTTTGGTCGATGTAAGAGGCTTGGTGATGGAAACTATGCGGGTTAATCCCGTAGCGTACGCGATGGCACGTACTGCCACAAAAGAATTTGATTTTGGCGGATATACCATTAGAAAAGGCGATGAATTAATGGTGTTTACGGTTGCGAATCATTGGGAGGAATCCTTCTTTCCAAACCCAGAAAAATTCGACATTGAACGATATCGTGAGCCGAGAAATGAACATAAAAATGGCGCGATCTACGCTCCTTTTGGCCGGGGCCCGCATACCTGCATTGCCGCAGGTTTAGCCGAGATGCATACGGTCATTAATGTGGCGATGTTATTACGATATCTAGACTTTGAAGCGGCAGTTCCTCTAGAGAAAGTAAAAATTAAATATATCCCAGCTCCATTTATGAGCGAGAACTTTAAAATTCGATTTACACGCAGGAAGATCTAACGCTATGTATGACTATCGACAGTTTTATATTAATGGTGAATGGGTAAATCCAGTAGACCCACGGAATTTTGATGTTATTAATCCGGCAAATGAAGATGTTGTTGCACAAATTTCATTAGGATCAGCTGCTGACGTAGATAAAGCAGTTGCGGCAGCTAAGATCGCTTTTGAACGTTATTCGCAAACAACACCTAAAGAACGTATAGCACTACTAGAAAAAATATTAACGATATACCAAACACGAATGCAAGAAATGGCAACGTTGATTTCTGAAGAGATGGGGGCACCTATAGGTTTAGCTAATATGGCTCAGGCGCCAAGCGCCATGGGGCATATCATGCATGCTATAGAGACGCTAAAGTCCTATAGTTTTGAAAAGAGTGTGGGAACCAGCAAAATTCTCAAGGAGCCAGTAGGGGTTTGTGGATTAATTACACCTTGGAATTGGCCGATTAATCAAATCGCGTGCAAGGTAATCCCTGCGTTAGCAGCGGGTTGTACTATGGTGTTGAAATCGAGTGAAGTTGCACCACTTGACGCCTATCTTTTTGCTAAAATATTAGATGAGGCAGGAGTACCCAAAGGGGTATTTAATTTAGTGAACGGTGATGGTGAAACCGTTGGGAATGCCATAACACGACATGCTGACATTGATATGGTTTCTTTTACCGGCTCAACCCGTGCGGGGGTTGCTATAGCAAAAAATGCAGCGGATTCGGTAAAACGTGTGACACAGGAGTTAGGTGGGAAATCTGCCAATATTATCCTTGATGACGCTGATTTTACACGTGCTGTGGCTGGTGGGGTTATTCACTGTTTTAATAATTCTGGTCAGTCCTGTAATGCACCAACGCGTATGTTGGTTCCCCGAGATCGAATGGCTGAGGTTATCGAGATAGCTAAGGCGACAGCAAAGACCGTTGTTACGGGGGACCCTGCTGCAAAGGAAACAACCATGGGCCCCGTTGCGAGTGAAATGCAATTTACCAAGATACAAGGGCTGATTAAAGCGGGTATCGAAGAAGGGGCTGAGTTAGTTATTGGTGGGTTAGGTAAACCAGAAGGCTTAGAATGTGGTTATTTTGTTCAGCCAACTATTTTTGCCAATGTCACGAATGACATGACGATAGCTCGAGAAGAAATATTTGGCCCAGTGTTGTCAATTCTTGCTTATGACAGTGAAGACGATGCTATTCGTATAGCAAACGATACGCCCTACGGGTTGTCTGGGTACGTGTCATCATCAGATACTGATCGAGCTTATAAAGTAGCGAGACGGCTGAGGACTGGGAATATACATATTAATGGCGCAGCACCTGATTTAAGCCTTCCTTTTGGCGGATATAAACAGTCTGGTAATGGAAGGGAGTGGGGGAGCGTTGGTTTTGAAGAGTACCTTGAAACCAAGGTGGTTTTAGGGATGGCTTAATGCTACAGCATTGGCGCCCAACACCACCCTTTGGAGGGCTGTTGGGCAATTGTCATTGGTAATGTATCAATCGATATTTTTATCTCAGATAAACCCCAGAATAAGCGATTTAATGGAGTTAATATTGGTTAATATATTTGGAATCTTGCCGGTAGCATTATTAATCAATTCAAGGTAACGGTTAACGAGAGGTTCATCTGCACTGCCGGATGTTGCTTCCTCCGCCAACCTTTCAACGCATTGAAGTGTTTTTTCGGGATCATCAATATCCGATTTGTGTGTATTAATTAGCTCGGTAAGATTTAATATCTCCTGATGAAGAGCCTCTAATGGATCAGTTCTATCCACGTCTTCAAATGCTTTGTTAATGTTTGTAGTGACATTACCGTGGATTTTTCCAAGGTTTATGATTCCCCCTCGATTCTCAATTTTGCCAATTTTCATGGTGACTCATTTTCCTTTCAACGGATTTATTTGCCGGAGACTCTTTCTTCTCAGGAGCTTTTTGTTCAGCTTTGACATCCCCTTCAATCTTTCCACTGTTAATGATGCCGTAGTTATTTATTTGCGCCGTGCCTTTACGGAAATCAGACGAATCAATGCCAGCTTCCTCTAAACTCTCAAGAAATGCTTCTTGAATGGTTAGATCTTGCGTTCTTCTAATCAAACTCAAATCTTCGGATTCGAAGTAGTTCCTAGCGTTTAACCGACTTTGTCCGTATCGTAATGACCATGTATTTTGTGTAAAGCCAATTTCATTGGCCTGTTGTTGAAGTTTCATTTTTTTCAGCTGATTGATGCGGGCTTTTTCTTTGTTAGCGGTATTCATGCCAAACATGCCTGCTACTAAGTTAAATGGAAAAACAACTCCGGTAGATTGTTTGCTGTAAATATCTTCTTTCTTAAACTTCATTCGATATTTTGATAATAAAACAACCGCCGCAATAGGAGAGAAAACAAGTGAGGAAAGCGTTAACCAGCCAGTAAAGGCAATACGTTTCCTTTTTATTATAGGTATTCGTTGCCACCAGGATGGCCCGGTAATCGTCTTGAGCAATTCCTCAGAGCTATCGTCCATCTTATATTTTTCGTAAAGATTATCGGTCATTGATAACAATTGAGCCCCAACCGACTCTATGAAGGTATAGGGGCCTTGGTTTTGTATGCGGACAAATGAGCGTATGCATAATGAACGGCTTGAATCGTAGTAAGTAATGCGTTTATAGGCCCTAACGGTATCGCTTGTAGCGTGCAACAACTCAATGGCATGTTCAGCTGTCACTGCGTTGTTTGGAAAATACCCTTTCTCGGTATGATGGAAAATCTCTGCCTCTGACACTCTTACCAATGCACCATCTACAAGAACCACATTATCGACAGTAAACCTAAAGGGAGAAATACCGCCACCTTTTATCTGGCATACTCGATCTATCAATTTTTGGTAAGTTGCTTCTACATCTAGGTCGATAGCTTGAGGCTGTATTTCACCGGAGGAATCCTTGCGCCTGTCAACCAGAAAGCTCCAGCTGCCGTCATTATTACCGAATTGAGAAAAAGGATTATAGCCAGAAAAAAAATACAGATTTTGGGGTTGCCTATAATCGATAAACTCTAGATTCTGTTCTATTTCAGATAAGTTTTCGAGGGGGATTTCACAGGGGTTGTAGGCGCTAACCCCTAAATAGTTCTCTCTATATTCAATGTTTTTATAGAGTTTCCTGGAAGTGATATATGCCGCTACAAAAGTGCCGACGACGGGTATTAGCGCTAGAAAACCTGCCAACAGCAGCAGTTTTGACTTATGTTTTTCCAATATTATGGCGTTAACTGCATGTATCGAAAGCAAGGTTTTGTCGATACCAAATTCTTCAGAATTACTGTGATGATAATCTCTGGTATAGAGCTCTAATAGTTTTTTAGCAAAACCGGTATGTTTGTAGCAGTTTGTAATCATTTTCTGCATTAAGAGATGATCGACTAATTTACCTTCTCGCCGACCAACGGGATCAATGTGATGATGGCAATTGTCACAATTCTGGTGCTTTAGGTTTACTGGTACCGCTACGCTATTTTCTTCTCCGCAAACGGGACAGATCATTTCCAATGTGTGGTAACTTTCTAGTACGTTAATTATATCTTGTTGCTGAAGGGGCAAGGCTCCGTAAAAATCATTTGTTTCACCGGGCATGATCTTCTCCTTATTTTAGATTGCATAACATTAACTTCTTAAAGAATGGGAAGTGATATTTGATCTGACGTAAAAAACTCCATCTACACGCCGTTACAGATGATCAAAAAAGCATCTAAAAACAATACAAGTATAGCTCAGACTTGGGACTCTGCCGATCTTAAGCCCCCTTAGCTAGCAATTTTGTTCTGTAGTGAAGGCAAAGCACTTTGTAGTTCTTCATTCATGTAATAGGCTTCGATGCCGGATTGGCGCATTAAATATACCGCAAGCTCGCTGCGCAGTTCCCCTTCTGGGGTAATAACATAGATTAAATTTTTATCAAATGAATCGAGGTTTTTTCTGATTTTTCCTACAGGGATGTTGATGCTATGGGGTAGGTGTCCCATTTTGTATTCTAGGGGGAGTCTGACATCACAGAAGATAGGGTTGTGAAATGCTTCGAGTTCGTCTGTGGTTGGCGTGGTTACCAGGGCATTTTTGATGGTTTTCTGGAAGTCTGACTGACTCATTCTTCCCAGGACTCCATCCGTGCTCATTACAACGTTTGCGTTTCTAATTGTGTGTGCCACTAGCGCCTCGTCACCAAAATAATCTCCTGGTTCAAGCTCAAAGGACCTGCCTTTAAAGGGGCCGAATCTCTCAGATACAACTTCTGCGTAACCTTCTTTGAGAATATAGAAAAAATTACCTTTGGTATGGCACTGAATTACAGTCTCTCCGCTAAAAACCTCGACATTTTCTAATTTAGCAAAAACCTGCTGTGTTTGAGCGGGGCTTAGGTTCATTGCAAGGGGGGAGCGATAAAATAGGGACATCCAATCAGCTTTGTAGTTATCGTCAATACCCTCTCCATTAGTGTTTCTATCGTTGATTTGTGAGGTTTTTATTAGCGATTCATCTTCCATAAGAATGGTTGCGCTGTTTGATGTTGACTCCATTCGAACAAGAATTTCATCAAGATAGCTGCGATTGATGATTAACACTTTACAAGGAGTTATCGCTCTGACAACACCGCCATCCTTAATGAGTTCTTCTAGCGGGTAGACACATTTTGGATCAGAAGATGATATATTGGTGCGCTTATCAAAAGAGTGACGAACATCTGCATATCCATCAATGAGATAGTGGTATAGAACCTTTTTTCCAGAATGTTTGATGATATTGCTATATACATCAAAAGATGCGGTCATTGCGTGCTGGAGCAATTCATCCCGCATATGGTTGGGAATGGTACTAAGCGGCAAGAAGCGATCACATATTTCTTTGTTGATGGTTAATGCAATGTCTGTCATCTTGATAACCCTGAACTTATACGTAGCGGGGAAGGTTTTTTGGTACTGTTAATTGTGTCACATAAAATGAAATGCGTGCCGTTGATAAGGGGTGATTATAAGACCAATAATGAATATGTTTATTCATTATTATTTTAAGCCTGAAATGGCGACATACAGTATTGCAGATAAGCTGTTTGTGATTAGTGGTACCTACGATGTAAATAACAATTTGAAGATGGAGTAAGGAATGAAAATGAAGTTTTTGGTAGTGTTGATGGCTGTTGTTGCAATATCCGGATGTGACAAGATTAATAATATGAATCGCTCAATGGATACTATGTTGGGAGGAGATTATGACGTATATATTCAGGGGCATGAAAATGTTTATCATGTTAAGAATGGAAAAGTGACCAGTGTTGCAGATAAAGGCTATTACATATTCTATCCAAAAATTAATGGTAAAGAACAGATGGTGCAATCACCTATTCAAATTACCACGATTGTTAAGGTTGATTAGATGCGGTTTCGAACTAACAAAGATGAAGTAGACTTGCGGTGTGTTCTCTATCTTTGTTAGTTCATTTTCTACTGTATTATATTGTATTATTCGTTTGATCTAAGAGTGTTCTTCTCCCGCCAGCGAGTAATATATTCTATATCGTCGTTTTGCCAGGGGTGAAACCCAGGGTGGAAATATTTTTTAAAGCTTTGCCAGACGAATTTATTCCATTCACCCATAACCCCTGGCCGCATAGCTTCTAGCTCTTTCAGAGTGACACTTTTTTCCGCCGGTTTGTCCTTGCCTCGATTGGTCATCATTCCCAATATCATCAGTACTGGAGTGATAAATGTCATACTGATGATACATAGCGTTATAAAAATACCTGCGGTTAACGTTCTGGTGAAATAACCCCCGCCAATTTCTGTTAAAACATCAAACGCCACTGATTTGTGTTCCATCTCTTCAACAGCATGCCAGTCCCAAAAATCCCTTGCTTCTTTTGGTAGCCCTTCTTGTAACTCGGGAAAACGGTGTGCTCCTTCTGCCATTACTGCCGTTAAATGTTCCATAAATACGGTTAACGCTAATGCGATTTTGGCAGGAAGAAATTTTTCTACTACATAGAAATATCTCTTTGTGAATTTGGTAAACCCGTCAACGTCATAGCCGTGTTTTCGCAAGACATTATTAAATTCAATATGTGCTTTAGCGTGATGAGCCTCTTGCTTAGAAAAAGAGATGATGTCGTCAAGTAGTTGGGGGTCTTTGATGTCCTTTTTTACTCTCATGACACTACGAATAAAGAACTTTTCACCTTCGGGAATCACCAGTGAAAAGATATTGTTAAACTGCGTTAGCCCTTTGTGACCGTCTACCCAGTATCTGGGCAAGTCGTCGAAAGGCTCAAAGGTAGGTTTTCGATTTACGATATCAAGGTGGGAGCGCATAACAAGGTATTTGCTAACGGAAGCTTGTTCCTCTTGATCGGTATCTGATCGATTAGCAACTGCAGTATCAGTCGTTGACATGGTGTTGATCTCCTTGAAAGCGCCGTATTGAGGGGTTTTGTTATTAAAATTTGATGAAATATTCCATGCCTGAAACTATAGGTAGGGTTTGATGTGATGAATAGTGCCAAAAGTCACTATTCATCAGGTTGCTATCCCAAGGTTGTAACCTCACCCAATTGACGCTTAAGACACTCCTGGATAATATGTTGAATCCCTTTGGCTACAGGAAATAAAATCCATGAATATAGGTTCGAAATCAGCTGTCGCCAAATCTGATTTTATGGTCATTTGGAGTATGATCATTGTTGGTATTGTCATGTGGTTGTTTTCTGGCATGAACTACTATCAGGCGTATACTGAGCTAGGTTTGACCGCTGATGGGATGACACTATTGGCTGCTCTTGGGGCTTTTGTGGGTAGCTTGGTTCTACTGATAGTTAGCGGGTTCTTATATTCTGTTTATGACAATGTTGATCGAGCTGATTGGGAAGAAAAGCAGGGGGAATTTCGAAAGCTTTTATTTGCCTGTTGTTTTTTTCAATTTATATGTGTTCTCATTTTGGTTAATTGCGTGCCAGCGATTGGTATCAATGCACCTCAGGCATACGCCTTGTATACAGTGTTTCCCTTTATTATTACTGCGCAAATAGCACGTTTTCTATCGGTCCCCTTAACCATTATTTTGGGTAGTATTACCACCGCCTCATTGATGATGAGTTTAAGAGACTCTCCTTTAGCCTTATCATTGATATTCAAATGGTATGCAATGCTTATCTGTATTCATGGAGCTCTTGCTATATTGGTTCAAAGTGCAGTGAAGGTATCGTTGTCGCAAGTCGCTTTGTTAAAGACCAATAGACAGCTGGGAGCGGCACATTTTCAGCTGGTTGAAACAACCCGAGAAGCTGAGAGGGTTCATATTGCAAGAGAGCTTCACGATACCATGGGCCATCAATTAATGGCGATGAACCTTCAGTGGGAGGTCTTGCGACAGTTGCTTGGAAGCAAACAAGAGGGGAGTGAAATAGAGATTTGCGGAGAGGTTGAAAAAGGTCAAGCTATTACTAAGTTGTTAATAAATAATGTACGTGATGTCGTTGAGCAAATAAAACAAGGTAGACATGATGAATTGGAAAAAGAGTTGCGAGCGCTTGTTCTGCAATCGAACCAACTCCAATCTTCACTAGACGTTATGTTAAAAATAGATGACTCTGTTATGTTACCCGATGATGAATCAGCCAACGCGATTTACCGGTGTGCTCAAGAAACGATTACTAACAGTCTCAGGCATTCAAACGCGACAAGGTTGACTCTTGCTGTATTTAAAGAAGAAAATAGCTTGGTGTTAGACTTTTACGACAATGGAAAAAGTGCCGGGGCTTTGGTTACAGGGCAGGGTTTAATGGGCATGAAAGAGCGGTTTGATAGTCTACAGGCAGAGTTCTCCGTCATTGAAAAGAATAACGGTTTTCGAGTTGTTGCAAAAATACCTTTAAGGAAGTATTCGTATGAGTAGTACGGTTAGGGTATTACTGGTTGACGATCAGCAATTAGTTCGCGAGGGTATTCTTCGCTTGCTTGAACTTAATCCAATGATGGACGTTGTGGGTGAGGCCGATAATGGTGTAACTGCCTTGACGCTGCTTTCAGATCTCGATCCAGATGTATTGTTGTTAGATATTAGGATGCCAGGAATGAGTGGCCTAGATATGTTAGTGGAAATGAATAAACGGAATATTCTTACGCCAACTATTTTGTTAACGACATTTAGTGATGGTGATTATGTTACTCAAGCTAAAGAACTTAATGCAAAAGCTTTCTTATTAAAAGATGTCAGTTCCGAATGCTTGATGGATGTTATTGTACGAGTGAGTGAAGGCGACGAATATTTTCCTGATATTCAGAAACCAAAGGGTGATGGGTTGATTGATCTTACTGTTCGAGAGACTGAAATTCTCCAACTTATCTCCAAAGGGATGTGTAATAAAGAAATTGCCAATAGCGTACACCTGAGTGAGGGTACGATAAAAAACAAAGTTTCAAAAATTTTGTCAAAACTGAGGGTTCGGGATAGAACCCAAGCAGTCCTTAAATACCATGGCAAATGATCTATATGGGGCGCTGATCTATATCGGCCTGTGGTTTATATCAATAGATGCCCCGTTTTGACTAGAATAACCGTTTCCTCCTCTACAAAAGGATAATGCTCACTCATGTGAGGGCTTCTTATCCATGTGTTTTTTGGGTAGC
>CAJXXT010000031.1 GCA_913063495.1 uncultured Gammaproteobacteria bacterium
GCTTGCTCCACACCCTGTAGCAGAACCTCCCCCTCCTGGGTTAAGGTAATCGATCTATTTCCGCGTTTAAACAGCTGCTTACCTAGCGCTTGTTCCAATCCCTGTATTTGGCGACTTACTGCCGAGGGAGAAAGAAAAAGCTGATCCGCAGCGTCTTTAAAGCTCAGAGAACGAGCCACTAACATAAATGTGCGAAAGGTATTGAGCGGTGGCAAAAGGGTATCCTTAGAAAGATGGCGACCTCAAAGGATCGATGACAGACATTGTAATGGCCTTCTTATTAAACTGCAGTATAGCGTCTTTGCCTACCATAATTAATGTTGATTGAGACCAAGCTCCTTTTGTTTCTTTTTTGTTAATCCCAAAGAAACGATGCGATGAGATTCGTTAATATAATATATCAACTCCTCATCCATATCTTCAGAAGCATCATGTTGCTGTATCCACTTCATACCGCGAGATGCCATATAGGGAGCAGGTCTAAAGCCCGGTTGATCGCTTAAAACCAAAAAATTATGCTCCGACGCTTTAAAGGTAAAGGCTGGGTTATCAGACTTCTCCCAACCTCCAATAGCAAACACTTTGCCTGCAACCTTCCAAACATGAGAATCCCCCCACTGCACAACATAAGATGTTGCAGGTAGAGATTTACACAAATTATTAAATTCTTCGTAAGTCACGCTGATGTTTCTCTTGTCTCATAACGCCAAGCTCTCGTGTACAGCGATTTGATGAGCGACATCGTTAGCAGCTTCTTGTTATGATTCATCTAGTTAAGGCCCGGTGGTAGTATAACGAAAATACATTCTTTCAACTTGTCATTGTTATGTGTTTTAGATGATCCCCTTTATTTTCAGAGATTCATACGTGATACTTTTTCGTAGAGTCAGGTCATTTTTACTGTTTATTTCTATATTTGTAGCAAAAAACCAAACATCATCTTTGGTCTCAACGTACCCAACATACCAGCCTACTTGTGGCTTAACTCGTGCAGCCCAACCAGTTTTGGCTCGAATGGTATAGGAAGCTGAATCTTCTACCACCATAATATCTTTTAGTACGTCATATGAATGTTGACTGAAAGGAAGTGATCGACGATAAACGCCTTTTAGAAATTCAACTTGTTCGCTTGCACTTATCTCAAGCGCCCCATCAAGCCAGAATGAAGTTGCGTCAAAGGCCCCTTTAACTGGCCATAGTTCATTTTTTCTATATAAGAACGATACTTTTCCGGTCCAATTCTTTGGGCCAACTCTTGAAAACACCAGACACAAGATTGCTTAAACGCACTTTCTAGTGTCTGATCTCTGTTCCACGAACTGTACTCATATAAGGTTCCGTCCCATTTTATGATTGACAGCCTTCCCGAGATAACCCCTTCTTCAAGAGCAATCATTGAATTAAGAATCTTGAATGTTGATGCTGTCGAAAACCGCAGATCTCTACGTTCATCATTATAACTAAAGCTTCTCTCTCCATTTAGTGAGGAAATTACAATTGTCCCTTTGATGTTTTTTTGCTCGAATAAACCTGCAAGTTGCTTATCCTCCGCCAAGGAGGTTACTGAGTAAAAACAGGTAAGTAATATTATTGCCAATGGCCTCATGGAACTTCCTAATTTGTGTGGCGTTTTTTGTGGAGGGCAGTTAAAGTGGCATCGATTAGATATACTTTCTATACATTTACCTTACAGCCATATTGAAGCTCTTCTTGATCTGGAACTTCAAACAGTGGTTCCATAAAGTTAAACATCATATCAGTGACTTCAAAAGCATAAACAGCTGGGTCTTTCTCCATATTCCGCTTTTTGACACGTTCTTTACGAACACCCTTTGACGCACTTAAGTAATGAACTTCAGCATTTATATTTAACGCTCTAGCCCTGTTAGCAAATACATCTCGTTGTTCTTTAGTTGTAAACCCCAAATCTAAAACCACACTTCCGTCTAGAGTTAATATCTGTTCACTAACCTCCCAAATTTGATCGTAACACCTGCTTACTCGTTCAATCATCCACGAGTAATCAAGGGAGGTCATATCCTTTGAGAACAATGTTTGCATCCACGGATCTATCGAGAACCTAATTGCCCCGACCTCTTTGGAAAGAGCCAATGAATAGGTGGTTTTACCAACCCCTGTAGGCCCGCAAACTAAAATTAATTTTGCCATATCGCTAGAATCCCTCTTTTGTGCATACACTACAAGTCCCTATCTAATTATATAAATATACTAAACCATAAGTCAGTGATACCGCTAAAGTAGTAGCGATAAAGAATTTGATGACGTTATTTCTAAGCCCTCTTCGCAATGCGTCTTGCTCATCTGCGCTCACCATGTGTCCGCAACTAGAACACACTTGAAAGCCGTGCTTTATTGTAGAATGGCATTTTGGGCATTCGGCATACACCGAATTGCTATTTTCAGCTTCAATAGTCATAACCTTTCCTTATTCTAACTCAATATATGGTAATGCCGACAGCGGCAAATTAGTTAGCCTAATTACAGGCCTCGAATACGGCACTGAAGCAGACCTTAAGATCAGATCACGGGTTCTGTTGGTTAGTTTTATTCTTTATCTCTCTATCGGCTTGTAGTACCTGTATCAAATCTTCAGAGCGCTCTCTCGCCGCGACGCCATAGCTATGATCATCCCCCCAATGCTTTGCCAAAGCTTGAAGAGACTGCTCGTCATGTTCACGAAATATCTGTCCAGCTCTCTGCGCCATGGACTCGTCCTCGCCTAATATTTTTAAGGCATCAACACCCAAGTTTAGTGCAGAATCAAAAGTCTCTCGCCTAAAACACTCAACGCCTAACGCCATTAATTGGTAAACATGTCGACGATTTATTGCTCTGGCCAGGATTCTAATATGAGGGAAATATTTTTGAACAACCTCAATAGTTTCTAGTGTTTTACAGGGGTCATCGATGGCAATTACCAAGAGCTTGGCATCTTCTATGCCTGCTGCTAACAATAATTCTTTTCTGGATGCGTCCCCATAATATACTTTCTGACCGAATTTCCTTACCAAGTCTATTTGACTAGGGCTGTGATCAAGAATAGTTGTATCGTAACCTTGAGCAGTTAACAGTCGTCCAATAATTTGACCGAATCTGCCATATCCGGCAATGATTACTCCACCTGGTTTTAGTATATTTTCTTCTTCCATTGTTTCGTTTTGACTAGGACGGCTTAACACCCGTTCATAAATAAGTAATAACAGGGGCGATATTAGCATCGATAAAGCAACAACCACTGTTATAGAATTACTGATCTCAATCCCAAACACATTAAACTGTTTAGCTGTCGAAACCAGAACGAAGGCAAACTCTCCCCCTTGGGCAAGAGAGAGTGTAAAAAGAAGCCCTTGACGGAATCCAAGTCTAAAAATTCGAGATAACAACGCTAAAACGAAACCCTTTGCTCCGATCAATGCTAGCACCAATAGGCCTATTTTAGCCGGATTATCAAATAGCAATTTGAAATCAATGCTTGCGCCAACCGTTATAAAAAACAGCCCTAACAATAACCCCTTGAAGGGTTCGATATCGACATCTAACTCATGCCGAAACTCACTTTCTGCCAATACAACACCGGCAAGAAATGCGCCTAATGCAGGAGATAGTCCAATGGCTTGCATTAAAGCCGCTGTCATAACGATGATTAGTAAGGCAAAAGCTGTAAAAACCTCTCTGAGTCTAGTTTCAGCGATAAAGCGAAAAATAGGCGCTGATAAATACTTGCCACCAACTACAATTGCAACAATCGTAGCTATTGTAGTAATTGCCTGTAACCAGACAGGAAATTCACTTATTAAACTAACCGAGTGTCCACCACCCATTGTCTCAACATCACTTATCGCCAGCAGTGGAAATAATGCAAGGATAGGAATAACGGCTATATCTTGAAATAAAAGTACAGCAAAGGCGTTATTTCCAGCTTGGGTTTTTAGTAACCCACGCTCTGTTAAGGATTGTATGACTATTGCTGTCGATGAGAGTGACAGCGTCAAACCTATGGCCAATGCTATTCGCCAGGTAGTATCTGATGCTAAGAACAATATAGCTGCGATAACACCTGACGTAATAAGTACTTGCAAACCACCGAGACCGAGAATCGGTTTTCTCATGTCCCATAAGCGAGCCGGCTGCAGCTCAAGCCCAATAAGGAAAAGCATCATGACCACTCCAAATTCCGCAAAGTGCATGATGTCAGTCTGATCTCCCACTAGATGAAAAACAAAAGGACCAATAATGACCCCTGCTAACAAATAACCTAACACTGAGCCTAACCCCAGTCGCTTAGCGACAGGAACAGACACGACAGCAGCGCATAAATATATCAAAGCATTGGTTAACATTATAATTCCCTAGGTTTCTAACAGAGTACGCGGACTTAGTATAAGCGATGAATTGTTCACTTGCAGTAGACAATGAGTTCACAGAACTACTGTTTTTGGATCCAATAAAGAGGACTAATATTATTGCTCGTTTGATGAACAAGATACCCACCTGGTAAACGGAGAGCAGGACCGGTATCATTTATATGCTGCGTACGCGTGTCCGTTCGCACATCGGCCTCTACTGGCGCTCGACATTAGTTTAAACACCCGGTTATCATTGAATTATTCGCTGTAACCTTCGGTCTTCAGATAAGACCTTCTAGGTCGCATTGCTCAGTTAGGGATGAAGTATTCACATAAACTAAATTGATGCGTTACCATCCCGCGACCGCTATTTAGGTAGCTTTGAATTTCAGGCGCAAAACTTGCTGTCCAGTAGGCTCGTGTAGCTTCTCTTCAAGCAGTTCAAAACCATAGCGTGAGTAAAACCTACGACCAATTGAGTTTTCTTTGAAGACCTCAACTTCAAGATCGCCGTGTAATCCTTGTGCTTTATCCATTAGTAATTTACCGATACCCTTACCGTGACAATCTGGCTGTAAAAATATTGCCCCCACCTCATTCCCCATTAATGCAATAAATCCTTTAACTTCACCCTCAAATTCAGCGACCCATGTATCTGTATTAGGCATATATATTTCAGCTACGTTTATTTTCTCTTGGGCAATAAAATCATCAGTCATGAACGGATGAGCTAATCTTGTGGCGACTTCCCATGAGTTAAGAACTGCGTCTAAATCTGAAACCATATACTGGCGAATACGTATCTTCATCGTTTTTCCTTATTTCGCTAATTGATGTTGACTATTCTAATGAACTAGAACAGGTACCAATTGAAGAAAAACGACAGTTTTTAGTTAAATTCAAAATTTCCGTAAATATCAATAGCTAGATCTCGCTGCTTTGCATAGCTAGCAGGCGTTTTTCCGATAGATTTCTTAAGGTGGCGAATTAAATGAGGCTGATCACTAAAGCCATACTTATTAGCAACATCAGCCCAGTCAATATCTCCTTCCTTCAGCTGATACAAGTAATTAAGCATTTCTTCCAAGTGAATCATGGCTTTAACCTGCTTCATAGACAGACCTGCGACTCTCTTAAAGCTCCGCTCAATCGTGCGTTGCGAACGATGCAGCTTATCTCCAATGTCAGTGACCGTCGTTTCACTAAGTAATAGCAAAATATGACGAACCAAATCACTATGCTTGTCTTCTTGACTCTCCAACAACCAAGGCAGGAGCACGTTATCCAAAATATTGCATACTTGTTTTTCTTGCTCTGCAGCGTTAGTCAAAAGAAAATCGCCACTAAATGTCTTAGAGCCAACAAGATGTTTTATATCAACCGCCTCAATCTTATCCAAATCAACAATAGATTTTTTCAGATTTAAAGAATAGAGCGCTCCTGTTCTAAATTTAATGCCGATAATTCTAAATAGATCTGAATGATCCATCGTAAAAGTGTTTACATGTGGAAAGATCCAATGACTCCCACTCACCGTTTGAGAGTTAGCGGCATACATATACTCAAAGCTACGATCTAAACCAGAGATTATCAAATGAGAACAGGGGTCTGGGTTTAGCTTGGGAAAATCAAAACCCTCGTTAAACGATTCTTTTTCCAAAAACCAGTAACACTCAACGTATTTGGCGATAGCTTCTATTTTCGGGAATAGCTTCCAGCTTTTCATTTAATATCTCAGGATCATTATGGACTATATGAATACTAACCTGTTTAAGCCCAAAGAATCACGACGAACAACTAAGATGGGACAATCCCCCCACCTCAAAGAACTCAGGCGGTTTCAACCTATAGTATTTATCCTCCACTTCCTTCGACTGCTCTGCATATGGCTGTGTCATCACGTCCTGCAGCTCTCGAATTAGAGAGTAATTCCCCGCAGTTGCTTGCTGATAAGCCGGCATAACAAACCACTCACGCAAAATGTATTTTGGGTTGACGAGCTTCATCTGCCTAGAGGTTTCCTCACTGGAGCTGCTGAGGAGCGTTTTCCATTTTGCGAGCCACTCTGCCCAGCGCTTGTCCATCTCTTTGGCATCTGTATCATGCGCCCCATTTTTGTATAAGTTATTGTAGAAGCTTTTCTTGAGTGGGCCAATGTCATCGGGTATCGACGAGAGCTCACGGAAGAAAATAGTGTAATCGACAGGCGTTTGCATCATGAGTGTTTCTAGCTCACTGAGCAGTACGTTGCAAAGTTCCTTGTGAGACGCTGTATTCAAAGTGCCAAGACCCAGCTTGGTAGCCCACATCTTTTCCATTTGCGTTTGCATTATTTTCGAAAATCCACGTTGAATCTCGTCGAGCTCTAGCAAATAGTCATGATGCGACGCCAGCAACGGCCGTAACGCCGAACAAAACATGTCGAAGTTGCTTTGCGCTGCACTTGGTTGGTTCATAAACGAGAAGTGATGACCGCCACCTGTCCAAGGCTGATAATGCGGGTTAAATACATCGCAAAAGCCGAAGGGACCATAATCAAGTGTAAAGCCACCGACTGCGCAGTTATCGCTGTTGAAGTTACCCTGGCAGAAGCCGACGCGGATCCAGTTCGCCACCAATGACGTGAGGCGACTACGAAACTCGCGCGCAAGCAACACCACTTTTCCTAGGGTGGTGAGTTGCCTATCAACAACGTCAGCGTACTCACGATCAATCAAGTGCAGCACAATCTTCTTGAGTTCTTCCATCGCTTTCGGGTGTTCGTTTTTACGGGTACGGCGAGCGAAAAGTTCGAGTTGGCCGACGCGGATGAACGACGGTGCGACACGTGTCGAGATGGCGACGGCTTCAGATATAAGCATGTCGGGATTCTCCGAGCGCGAGCCCTCCGAGTACCACGGTCGCTTTACCTTCTCCATTTTTGAAACGTACAAACTCAAAGACCTCGATGTGGGCACGCCCAGTGCGTGCATATGCTCCTGAGCCAAGAACTCGCGGATACTCGAGCGCAAGACTGCGCGACCGTCCGCACCGCGGCAATATGGCGTGCGGCCGCCACCTTTCAACTGCATTTCCCAGCGTCGGCCGTTGATGACGGCCTCAAGCACAGATATTGCTCGACCGTCTCCATATCCGTTGCCGGTTTGGAATGGGCACTGCTGGATGTATTCAGTGCCGTAGATGGACAGTGCGTACCCACTCGCCCAACCGACCTTGCGCATCGGCTCTGGAACCTGAGAGATATCCCCGGAGAACATGCGGACGAAGTCGAAGGACTCAGCCATACTGTCGGCGAAGCCAAGCTCGGAAAAAAAGTTTTTGCTGTGCGCTACATACTCTGGGGCTTTGATTGGAGTAGGATTAACAGGGACATAATGGCCCGTGAAGACTTGTCGCGGCGCGTGGTCGGCACCATTTTCTGTCGCGTCAGGATCACAGTTAAGCGTGTCCATAAGGGAGTAGTTTGCCAACTTCGCAAGAGCGTCGAGCGTCGATATAGTCGAGGAGGTTTTCTGAGGCAGTCTGTTTGTCATAGTTGTATATACCAAGGCTCGTAAAGATAAATTTTAATACTTTGTATCTGACCCAAAAACACCGATAGTGCCACCAACTCATTCGTTGTAGGCTGAAGGATATTACAAGAAATGATCCCAAATTTTAAGCGCCACCGGCCCCATGACCCGGTTCTTAAGTTTGGATATGTAAATTGGTAACGTTAAATCCCCCTGATTAGTCAGACAAATCAATTCATCATTTTTTAATTCTTTTTCAATTAAATGCCTAGGTAACCTGCCCCAACCCAGACCAGAAGTAATTAATATTTTCTTGGTAGTCTGATCCGTGACATACCATTTTGCAACATCGTCCATTATATCTGCATCCGGCGACTGTCGATCGGAGGATTTAATAATCACCTGGGGGTAAACGGCCAAATCGGTTTCGCTCACATCCTTGCCATCTTTAAGTGGTAACTTTGAGGAAATCACCGAAGGAAGATCAATGACGTCTATTTGTTTGTAGTCGATAGCTGAATTACGACTGGGCACACCGTAAATACCTATATCGACTTCTTCAGCCATTAATAGCCTTTCCCCAGAAGCGACTTCAATCTCCAGATGTATAGTGGTATTGGGAAAATCTCTTTTTAATTCAATGAGCAGGTCTGTGATTTTCTCTATCGGAAAGAGTGAACCTACTCCCAGCCTAAGTTCCGTTTCATGGTCTCCCTTCATTTGATTCACAAATGTATCAAACTCGCTGGCTTGATGGAGCAAACGGCGAATTTGCACCATAAGTACTTTGCCCTCAGGGGTAAGTTGGGGGCGATAAGTGTCACGAGTGAAAATCTTCAGGTCGTAGTGGGATTCGACCTGCTTGACCGAATAAGACACCGCCGAGCGTACCTTGTGAAGTTTTTCACTTGCCTTTTGAAAGCTGCCCTCGCGACAAATGACCTCTATGACTTGTAAATGCTCTAAATTCACCATGGTCTAATATTATGACCATGTTGTACAAAAAGCTATGCTTTTTATTGTCCCCTAGCTGACCTAACGTGTGCTTAACACAACAATTAAAGCACGAGGCACAGCCATGAACATTAAAGTTAATACCCTCAGAACCCCAGATAAAGCCTTTGACAACTTGGATGGCTACCCCTTTGCAGCCAACTATATGCACGTAGATGGCTTGCGCCTGCACTATATGGATGAGGGTCAGCAAAATGAAAATACCATATTCCTCTTTCATGGCCAGCCTTCCTGGAGCTATTTATACCGTCACATGGTTCCGGTGCTGGTGGAGGCAGGTTACCGAGTCATTGCCCCTGATTTAATTGGCTTTGGTAAATCAGACAAACCCATGAACCCGGATACCCACACCTATGCGAATCATGTGAAGTGGATGCATGAGTTTGTACAACAGCTGGGAATCAAGCACGGGGCAGCTTTTTTTCAGGATTGGGGGGGCATGATAGGTTTACGCGTTTTGGCGAAGGAGCCCGAGTGGTTGGATCGGCTCGTTGTAGCCAATACTGCCCTGGGTGAGATGAATGCCTTAGAAAGATTTATGGTACCCAAGATACTTAAAATACTGGCAGCCATGGCGGGTAAAGCAAGTGTCGATAAGTTTGCCGACAATATGAATTATGGCAATTGGGCAGGGTATTTCAGGCACTCCAAAAAACTTGAGATAGGAAGAATCTTACAAACTCTCACCACTCGAGAGCTTAGTGTCGCTGAAATGCAAGCCTACGACGCACCCTTCCCTAATGCTCAGTATTATGCAGCACCGCGAAAAATGCCGGAAATTGTCGCCTCAGATCTGAGTGCGGTGAATGCTGATTGGCAAAAACTAAAGCAATGGCAGCACCCTGTGTTAACCCTGTTCAGTGATAAAGATCCCTTCTTAACCGATCAAGGTTATGACGTGAAATTTCAAACCAATTTTAGCGGTGCAAAAAATCAACCGCATAAAACGGTAGAAAATGCTTCACATTTTTTACAAGAAGATCAACCCCAACAACTCTCCAATACAACCATTAACTGGTTACAACAAACTAACTTTTAATTAAGGAAATTATATGAAAATTCTAGCAATTGGTGCAAACGGCATCGTTGGTAAAGCTGCCGTCAATCATTTACAACAAACTCATGAGGTTATTACCGTAGGCCATACCAGTGGGGATTTGACCGTAGACATAGAGAGCAAGGAATCTATCCAGTCTCTGTATGAAAACGTAGGACATGTCGATGCCATTATCAGTATGGCGGGCAATGGTGAAATGGGCAGCCTGGAAGAAGCACCAGATAGCGCTTTTGAAACCGTGCTCAATAATAAAGTAATGGGGCAAGTTAACCTTGTGCGCCTGGGATTAAGCTACTTGAATGAGGGAGGTTCCATTACCCTGACTTCGGGTCAGGCATCCAACAACCCAATGCCAGGTCTTGCGTCTATATCCATGGGGGCGGCTGCTATAAACGCGTTTGTGGGCACAGCTGCGTTAGAGCTTAAAGATGGTAAACGCATTAATGCCGTGAGCCCAGGCATGGTGAAAGAAACCATGGAGCTGTGGGGCATAGACAGCACATCAGGAATAGCGTCCAGTGACGTTGCGACCTATTACCAGGCCAGTATCGACGGTCAAAATAACGGCGAGGTATTTAATGCCGTAGGCGGTCGATATGAGTAAGCCAGCTTTTTTAATTAGCTCGGCCACCCTGCCCCAAGGGCATCCATCCATGATGGAATACGCAAAAGCGGCAGGGCCCATTTTTAAGGCCCATGGTGCAGAGTTCTTGGTAGCGGGAATAGCGGAGCAATCGTTGGAAGTGCTGGAAGGAAGCTTGGAAAGTAACTTTTCTGTTGCGGTTGAATAATTCGTAGTGGTCAGCTTGGGCTCTTAGCAAGCGCATGAATTTCATCATTCATGAGCCGAAAATCGCTGCGGTATGTTGTTGTGCAACACGGCTAAGATAAGGAGCCATTTTAATGAATAGGTTCGTTAGCTCAGCGCCATACTGACCCAAAAACTCCGGATTGTCGATAGCGATATCAATCTCGTTAGCAGCAGTCAATTCACAAAAATCACGAAGCATTCCTTCAGAGATAGCATAAGACTCTCCTGTAAATCTATTGGGGAAAATTGGACGTAAATCACGTCCAATTCTAGAAAAGAATGTTTCTCGATCACTGGCACAATACTGATAAACAATTTCTTCAGCAGCGGCGCCGATAATACCTGCAATTTTTTCTCTTTGATCCGTTGAAACTAGGCTTTGGCTAAAGCCGGCAGTGCCATAGGCTGCATGGTATAGTCCAGCATCCTGCAAAGAGATAGATGCCCCCCACTTTTCCAGTATCTCTTGGGTTCCTTTCAAGTGATCAATAAGAGAACCGTCTAAATGTTGAAATTCACCCGCATTAAGTTCGGCTAAGTTTTCAAATTTCTCATTCATCTCTCGTTCTCTCATGTATAAATATTACTACCGTTCATATTTCATATGAATCAACGCGACAGGCTCTTCCTGTAGATTCACCCGTTATTCCACCGAATACGGTTTAAAGCTTTGCCCTTACCATTTCCGCCAAGCTTACTACTTTCGCTACGATGTGCAAGGAGCTTCGTGGCCTAATCCATCGCCTTATTCGCAAGTAATGGTCACCTTTCAATCGCTTTCTTTATGTGAATAACTGACCAACATCATCAACGCTGGAGCGATGATAAAGTCAGCAATCAGCGCCAGAAATATAGTGAACGCTGTCAATACACCAAAGTTGAAGAAGTTTTTCATCTCTGACGAAATCAGCACAAGAAAACCGGCCGACAGTACAAGGCTGGTGGTTAGCATGGCTCGACCCGTTGTATGCAGCGTACGACTAATCGCCCACTCTACATCGCCGTTAATACCCACATAACGCCTGAAATTATGCATAAAATGTACAGTATCATCCACCGTTAAACCAATCGCAATAGAACCAATTAACATCGTAAACATATCCAACGGCACCGACATCAAATACATCAAGCCCATGGCCATTGCGATAGGCAAAACATTAGGAATCATGCTAATCAAGCCAAGCTTTACACTTCCTAGCAACAGAATCATCATGATAGTAATCACGACAAACGCAATCAAATAACTGGCAACGGTGGAATTAATCACTCCTTGAAGTGTTTGACCCAATAAGGGAACAATTCCTGTACTAGAAACAGCAACATCAAGCGATGGCGGCATCGTCTCTTGTATTAGAGTTTCAATATCCAAAATAAAATCCTTATAATAAAGCGTATCAATCCATGGTATTACTATGGTGAGCCGAGCAATTTGATAGCGCCTATCAACCAGCTTAAACAACTCCTCTCCCCCACTAATCTCCAGTAAAAAAAGCTCCTGAGCCACCAACTGACGATCATTGGGAACGCTGTAATACGCACTGTCATTGCCATTCAGCGCCTGATGGGTTTCCTTCACAATATCAGTAATGCTAACAATATTTCCAATGTCAAAATGGGGGTTCTTATACGCATTTATTTTCTGGATTGCTCTCTCTACGCCCATAAGAAATTCAGGTGAATAAACCCCTTCTGGTACCTGCGTATCCAATACAACCTCCACCGACACGCTGCCCCCCATTTTACTATCTACAGCCATCACAGAACGCCGAAGATCCGACTCTTCTGGAAACCATTTTATCGGATTATGTGAAAAGTAAAGCTGGGAACAGGCGAAAAAGGAGAGCGCCAATAGGAGGATACTACCCAGCACGGTGGTTTTAGGACGAGTTATTGCCATATGACAGCAGCCGTCGATTACATAATCGAACAGTGCCTTTTTACCCGGCTTGTTATCCAAATTCATCTGATGACTGTTGTCTTGTATGATCGGCTCATCATTGCTATTGCTGTTACTACTATTACTTCGTTGCGTTAACGGTATGATCGCAAGTAACGCAGGAAGCATTATGATGGTAAAAAGAAATGCCAGCATGACACCTGCCGCAGTGAATATGCCTAAATTCGCTACCGGTACGATCTCTGCTCCCGCAAAAGATCCCAAACCTGCTGCTGTTGTCAGACTCGTCATTAGCATGGCAAGGCCGGAATGCCCCATGGTATAGCGAACCGCATCTTCCTTATTTCCATGGGTATCGTAGTGCCGGAAAAATAAGGTAAGAAAATGAATAGAATCGCCAACCCCCACCGCTAACAAAAAGGAGGGTAATACAGCCGTAGGAAGTTGCAATGGTTGGTTAAATAACGTCATTAAACTGACCGTTGATAGCACGGATAAAATCACCGTCACTAGTGGCAATACCACACCAACAATACGCCGATACAACAAGAACAATACAAGCGCAATAACCCCAACAACCAACATGACAAAAAAACGGATATCATCCATCATCGTCGTGGTTAATGTTGCAGTAACAACAGGGGATCCTGCAACACTTATCGCGAGACTATCACCATTTTCATTGGAAAGGTTCTGTTCAGCCAAAACATTTCTCAAATGTTCTAGCGCAGTAATTACCTCTTTTTGACCCACTTTTACCAATTCGTTATTTTTCTCATCACGATAAAACACATCAAGTTGAACAAATATATTGGTAATATTCGTCTCTTTATTGATAAAACGATTAAGATAAAGTCGATTTGATAAGGCAAAGGTTTTTAGTTCAGCTAACGACGCGGCATCCTCCGGCCACTCCTCAAACAGTTCATCTACCAACAGTTCATCTTCGCTCCCTGAAATTTTCCTGGCGTTTAATAAAGAATCAACTAACGCGACGTGGGGTATATCCACCTCAAGCTTTTCCTGAAGTGATCTAATCTGATCCAGGACATGAGGGGCAAAAACATCATCCGCTTCAATAGCGACAATAATTAATTCAGCGCGACCAAAGGTATCTCTAAACTGATTGTACGCTTGAATGGCTGAAGAATTTTGGTCTAAAAAACTTTCTGTGGACATATCCAAACGTATATTGCGCAAATTGACAGACAAAGCAGCAACGATAAAAAGAACAAGCAAAACAAAAGCCACTGGGTGTCGGTATACTGCAACACCGAGATTACCAAACCATGCTTCGCATTTATTTCGCCAATTTTCCATTCTGTTCTCTCGTTTGTGTTATTTTCTTCTCGAGCTATCTAACAACCCGTTCAAACGTCTTTTAATCTTATTAAATGATGCAAGTACCTTAATACCGAGCTCTGCAACCTGGTTGTTTCCGATGCTATCTAGGTCATTACCAAAGATCTTGTTTTCACTGCTATACATGGATTCCATCATTTTCAGTACATTGTTCTTTACCAAGCCACGCAAAGGTATCTGGGCAACCATGCCATACATTGCAGCGTTGCCTTGCTGAGCCAAGTCAGGTTGCTGTCTTGCAATCAACACGGCCTCTTTCAAATCGTCGAGATACTTCTGGTAATGCGTTTGGTGGTTAACGGTTACCATCGCATGCAGTGAATTTGGCTTTTGTTGCCTATCGATATGCCAGCCTTTCTTTTCCATTACATCTGCGACGACAAAAACATTCAGATCTTCATCCGTAGAAAGGTAAGCGAATATGGTCATTTTTGGACTCGCTATCACCTCTAAACCATCAATGGCGTTAATACCCTGCTTCAACTTCTCAGTGATCGCCATGGTTTCCCTTGCCAGATCAACATAACCGGTACGACCAATACTGTTCAGCGCAGCCCATGCTGCGGCGACTGAGCCTCCTGATCGAGTACCCTGAAGCGTTGGGGATGCATAAACACCACCACACCAATCGCTACAAACAACAAACTGATATTTAAGATAATCCATATTTTTATATAAGATTACCGACGCACCCTTAGCCGCGTATCCATACTTATGTACATCGACAGACATCGATGTTACACCCGGAACCTCAAAATCAAACGCAGGAATAGCCCCGCCTAGCTCCCGAACAAAGGGCAACATGAAGCCACCCACGCAAGCATCCACATGCAACGGTAGCTTGAATTTTTTCGCCAGTTTTCCCAGTGCGGTGATGTCATCTACGGTTCCATAAGGATAATTAGGTGCAGATCCGATGAGCAAAATGGTATTGCGATTAATCAGCTTTTTTACCGCTTTGATATCAACACACATGTTCTCGTCGAGCGGAGCACGAATGATATCAACATCAAAATAATGAGCAGCCTTATCGAATGCCACGTGCACTGTATCCGGAACAATCATATTTGGCCTACGTAAGAATCTGCGCTTTTCACGCGCCCGGTCTCGGTAAGCCTTGATAGCAAGAAGGATACTTTCAGTTCCCCCTGACGTTATCGTGCCAACAACATCAGAATCGCCACGCAACAAATCCGCACACATACGCACCACCTCATGTTCATAGCGACGAAGGCTAGAAAAGGCCATTGGATTCAGGTAGTTTTCAGAAAAATAATTGGAATACGCTTGTTTGAGAAAAGTCTCATGTTGCTGATCTTTATGATAAACGAGGCTCCAGGTTTTTCCCTCTCTCCAATTGGCATCATTTTCCTTTGCCCCCTGCATCTCCGACAACAATATCTCTCGATCATAGCCCTTTAGGGGTAGTGAACCATTGAATCCAATGGATTGCTTAGCCCCTTCAATTTCTTCCATTTTCGCCGTCATAAAAAATCCTCGAACAATAGTACTCGTTGCCTAAATTAGAAAACCAAACAATTGGGATAAACCGATACCTAACACCCCACCTAGCGCGTATCCGATGACTCCTGCAGTCATGCCGGATAATAATAATTGTCTATTATTGAGTGCTACCGCCAGCATCGGAACGAAAGGTGGAGAACAGATTGTTGCAACTGACGTTACCAAAAAAGTATCAACGTCGATTTTCATCAGCGCACAGACTATTGCGTGAATCAATAAGGACCCGAAAACCACCAGCAGGACAAATAGGAGCATACTGGTATCAAGGTTGGGAATCAGATCACCATTGATCATAGAGCCAACGACAACACAAAAAACGAGAATGATATACATACCTAGGTCGAAACTATGGGGAATGTTACGTATAGGCTTCAATAGTGACGCACCGAGGCCTAGCAAGGTCAAAGCAATCATGGTTGCTGACATTTGTACCGAATCAGGAAATAAAGCGGCGAAAGCCACTGCCCCAGCAACAATCGAAATTGCGAGAATAACAGCCGGCAACAAAGCGGTTAATGCCGTTCGGGTTAGCAGTTTGCTGTAATTATGCACCGATTGCTGAGTAATTGATTCTGAGTCTTTACCAGTGCTGGCAGTAGATTTGAACGGAGGCAGCCATAATAGAAATAGCCGCTGGGCAACTGAGGTCACAAATATCAAATAGCCTGCGGTGACAAGCGTGTCATAAAGATGGAGCTGTAAAAACGTATTATTATCGACGTCTAATGCATCCTTTAACGCCGCTAGATTAGGTGTCCCACCAACATAAAGACCAATGTTAAGACCGACTATCTTTGAAATAGAATCAATATCATCTTGCCACAACACACCGGCAATATAGCTACAAAATACAACAGCACTGATTGCCGAACACAGGGCGATAAGTGTCCGAGGTGCAAGTTTCAACCAGCCTTTTATATCGGAGGAAAACAACATGAGAGGTAAAGCCAACGCCACACATATCGACATTAAGTTTTCTTTAAAGCCTGCCAGTGCAGTACTTGGCGTACCAAAGAATAGATAGCTACTCATATAGCTGCCAAGGATTCCTGCCAGATAGCACAAAATGACTGCGCCGATACGGTCCAACATTGGTGCCTTGTGACACGCATAAAGTATTAACGCCGGTACCGTAAGAAAATAGGCCAAGCTTAGGCATAAGGTTGCCATCACATAATCATCCAAAAAATCAGCTTGTG
Source organism: uncultured Gammaproteobacteria bacterium (assembly GCA_913063495.1). Lineage (GTDB taxonomy): Bacteria > Pseudomonadota > Gammaproteobacteria > Pseudomonadales > Ketobacteraceae > 42-54-T18. The sequence goes on from CAJXXT010000031.1 coordinate 16,744, forward strand.
AACCATCGCTTGGTATTTTTTATTGTCGAGTTCGTTAACTGGCGTGCAAATACCTTCATGTTCCATTTTTTCAAAGGCGTTAACAAAAATCTCTGCATCTATTTCGGGATCTATTTTGTTAGCGATTTTACAAATATCAATCACATTATCGACTAGTCTCTTTCTATGCTTTTTGTGGAGCTCTCTTACCAGTGGGTTTTCTATTGCCTCATTGAGAAAAGCCTGCTGCACCGCAATGTGATCTCGCTCGTATTTAAGATTATGAATTAGAAACTCACTTGCTAAAGCGCTAAACGTCTCGCAGATCGATTTCCTATTTTTACTGGTTAACGTATTTTTTCCCAATACTCCCAATTGCTCCAAGTGCTCGTAAGCAAGCTCAAGGAAACCAGCCATCAAGAATTTCCCTTCCTCTGTAAAATGAATGAACGCTTCATTAATCAGATCTTCCTTATCCTTAAAATAGTATGTCGTCAGGCGAAGTTGCACCCCTGCTTCCAGCGCCACTGCCCTATGTGTTACCCCTTGTACACCCGACTGGATGATAATTTGTAGCGTTGCCTCGGTGATTTCCTTTTTTCTCTGCTTTCCTTTCTCGCTAATCTCAATGTCTTTCCTAACTTTATTTGCTGCAACAGACATACTGTACCTTGCTCCTTACTTAACCTTTAGTTTCAGTTTCAGCTTCGAATAAATCATCATGTCGATGGCTTGACATTATTCTACATATGTAGAATAGTGTCAACAATTACACATATGTAGAATTCTATAATAACAATAACGCAGCCTTAGATGTCGTCAAACAAAGGCCTCAGGACAGGAATATGTCAGTAGGAATCGTAGAGCCATTGCCCGACCATTGCCCATGGTCGGAACTAAACAACATGGCACCTCCCAATATTAATTGGTGCGAGGAAAACCTTTGCAGCTGGGTTGTCAATCCAGCAAATACCTGGTCAAACCTTGCCTTTATCGTTGTGGGCATTCTGTTTATAGCCATAACTAGAAAGCAAAAGACCATGGGCATGTTTGGGCCGGCTACTATTTTCGTGGGGGTATCTTCCCTACTCTGGCATGCCTCATTTACGTTTGTCTTTCAGTTCCTGGATTTTCTGGCAATGTTTGCTTTTGTCGCGCTACCCTTGATTTTAAATCTTCGTAGGCTGGAATTGGTCACCACAAAAAATCAATTAGCCGTTTTTTATTCGTATGTTGGTGGAATGAGTGCTCTCTTATTGTTGTTTTATTGGCAGGATATTAATTTTCAGTCACTCATCTTAGTTTCAATTATTGCTACAGTGAGTATGGAGTTAGTTCTCTATAAGCGAGGCAGGGAAAGCATCCAGTACAAGTACCTATTGTTGGCCGTATTAACCTTGGGGGTTGGGGGCGGCTTTTCCGCCTCGGATGTTTCCGGGGTGTTCTGCGATCCGGAAAATCATGTTATTCAAGGTCACGCCATATGGCATATTCTAGCCGCCACTTCTCTTGGTTTTTTGTTCTTGTTTTATCGTCAATTTGATTTCGATGAGGTCAACAATGAAGCGGTGTAAGGGCTTTACGTGGCTATTGCTCACGGCAAGTATCCTGGTAAGTTTGATGAGTCGATCAAGCTTTGCCGCTCAATGGCAGTTCGATAAATTCAGCCTGGATATAAACAACTCTCTCTCACTAAGCTCGAGTTGGCGTGTGCAAGAACCTGATGAAAACAACATTTCCTATGGTAATACGGGGAATCTTATACAAATAGGAGACCCCATATCGAGCCTTAGATTCTTTCCGCCCGTTGCGCATGACAACCTAGGCTCCGATGGGTTACCTGAACCCGGTGAAACCCTACCTGGACGCTACATCGTGGCTGATCCCAGCATTTGTGAAGAAGCAGGCATCACCGTTTCCGGCGCTTCGGCCTGCTGGGTACCCTATTTTCCGGATGGAGGGCCTGGGGCTTATGATGAGAACTCGGACAATGGCAATTTAAATTTCGATACCGGTCTATTTTCAAAACAATTTCGATCACTTCATGAAATTCGAATTGAAGGTGAGTCATTCGGGCTTATGACTCGGTTACTATTTTTCTACGATGATTACATTGAAAATGAGAACCTTCCCCACCACGAACTTACAGATGAATCCAAGGAGTTAGTCGGCAGCGATATGCGTGTGCTGGATTTTTATGGGGATTTCAACTTCTTTTGGCATGATCACCCTGTGTCTATTAAATTCGGAAAGCAAGTTATTAGCTGGGGAGAGAGTGGATTTATCAGCGGTATGAGCGCCTACCAGACCCCTGTCGACTTTAACCAACTGATATTATCGGGTTTTGATTTGAAACAAGGGAGCATTCCAACACAAAGCTTGCTGGTATTTTTCGGTTTAACCGAGAATACTTCCGCCGAATTTTATATAAAAAATGAGTGGAAACCCAATGTCTTTCCTCCCGTCGGTAGCTATTTTAGCTTTACCGATATTATTGGCGAGGGGGGTGAGCAACTTTGTATAAATGGCGGAATGGTTGCAGATTCCGCCGAAAACAAAATCTGTGTCGCACGTGACGAAGACCGCCTCGCTCGCGACGGCGGTCAGTTCGGCGTAAAGTTTTCTTGGTTAGTCCCCTCTCTCAATTACACAGAGTTTTCGGCCTATTATATGCGATATCATGACCCTAACCCTGTCTTAGGTGGTCGCGAGGGTATACCCGATACTGCCGTACCAGACATTTTACAAGCCAAGTATTTCTTACAATACGTTGAAGACCTGCCGCTTTTTGGTCTCAGCTTTAACACCGTGGCGCCGTGGGGATCATCAATATCGGGAGAAGTCAGTTATCGTCAAGATGTGCCGTTAACAATCGATATATCTGAAGTTCTGGGGGCAGCAGTTGGCAACTTGCTTAATCTTCTGTTCTATGACCAAGAGCACGGGGGTGAGATCGCCCGAATTCTGGCTTTGGATAACGTCAACTTACCACTGTTATTTTCTGCGATACAGTCAGAGGCATTACCGCTGATTGGAACTGGCACTATGGCAGATTGGTTGGCCACGCAACCGACCAGTGATTTCAGAGATGACCCCAACGAAGGCAATTACTGTCAAACTGATCGCCCTTGCTTTCCTGCCTATCAAGTTGATTTGCTGAACCCTTTGTCCGGCGATGAAGTGGACGCCTATATTGAAAGAGATGTCATCAAAGCTAATCTATTATTTGCTCACACTTTTTCCGCCTCATGGCTAAAGACAGATCAATTGTTGGCAATCGCTGAAATTGGCGCTGCGTATGTTGTAGATCATCCTGACTATGACGAGTTACGATTATTAACCCCCGGTACAGAAGGGCGCGGTGCTCTTGATGCATTACTGCCAAAACGTGGACTTCCCTGTTGTGATCGAGACTCCTGGTCTGATGCGTTCTCCTGGGGTTACGCGCTACGATTACAAACAGACTATCCTGGTATTCTCGGTTATTTCACACTCCAACCGTCCATCACGTTCAAGCATGATGTTTCTGGCGTCGCACCGTCTAATGCCATGGGGTTTACTGAAGGTAATAAAGTTATTCGCTTAGGGCTTAGTGCGGAATACCAGGCTACCACCAAATTATCCATTGATTACACCGGCCTTAGCGGCGATCCCAAACGCAATTTATTGCATGACAGAGATTTTGTTTCTCTGACGCTGAGTCACATGTTTTGATACATAAGAATGTTAAGAAGCAATGTTTAGAAACGATATTAAGAAAAAGTGCTAAGAAAAATAATTATGAGAGACGTTAAAATGACAATCAAAAATTTGATCAAGATGGTAACAAGGCATTCAATATTTGTTTTTTTATTATGCGCCTCCTCGATGCAAACTTCTATGGCAGCGGTCAGCGAAACTGAAGCAGCTCGTCTCGGTGTAGATCTATCCCCCATTGGAGCAAAACGAGCAGGAAATAAAGATGGCAGTATACCAAAATGGGAAAATGAAACACCGAAAGCAATCGGAAAATTCAGTACTGGCGACCATCATCCGAACCCGTTCCCAGATGACAAACCGCTTTTTACCATCAATTCAACCAACGCATCTGAATATGACGCTCTATTAAGTGAGGGCCATAAACTCCTGTTGAAAAACAACCCAAAAATGTTTCTCCAAGTTTATCAAACCCGAAGAACGGCAACTTACCCAGATAAGGTCTATAAAAACGCAAAACAAAATGCCGTATCTGCAACATTGGTTGATTCAGGAGAAGGTGTCGACGGCAGTATTGGTGCCGTACCTTTCCCTATCCCCAACGATGGTTACGAGGTTATGTGGAATCACAAACTCCGTTATCGAGGTGAAGCAGTTAAAACCTATTCCGCTTCTACCGTAGTCAATACTAATGGCGCCCATTCATTGATGAAGGTCGAAGCCACCATAAAATTTAAATTTGCCAGCAAAAAGAAGAATACCAACGAGGCGATTAACTTAGTCGGCAAGACGACATCACCTCCACGCATGGCGGGTAACAAGCTTCTGATGCACGAGTCCATCAACTCTTTTGACGAGCCCCGACAGACCTGGATCTACATGGCAGGGCAAAGACGAACTCGCAGAGCGCCAGACATTTCTCATGACGCTCCTTATCCGGGCACTGATGGCATTGTCCTGGTAGATAACACTGATATGTTTAATGGTGCTTTGGACCGTTTCGAGTGGGAGCTAATCGGGAAAAAAGAATTATTTATCCCCTATAATTCATACGATTTACATAGCGCCGAAACAGAATACGACGAAATACTACAACCTGGCAGTTTAAATCCATTGCTCTCTCGATATGAGCGCCATCGCGTCTGGGTAGTTGAGGCCACCTTAAAGTCCGGCTTCCGACATCGTTTTTCTAAACGCGTTTTCTATGTTGATGAAGATAGTTGGCAGGTAGCCTTGGTTGACCAATATGATGGTAGAGGAAATTTATTCAGCTTTTCCGAAGGGCACCCAATTAACTATTACGAAAACCCTCTTTTTTGGTACACCTTGGAAGCGGTGTATAACTTACAGGATGGTAGGTACTACGTATCGGGTTTAGATAATCAGGAGAGGATGTACGATTTTTCTGTTAAACCTCGTGATAGCTTGTTTAAGCCCGCAAGCCTGGCGCGCATGCGATAAGCTAAACCAGGCCTTGGGGGGCTATCTGAAGGATTGATTACAAGCGCGTACCTTGATCGCCTCCCCTACCCCTTCTGACCCGCATCCGGCTCAACAATATCCTCAATATCAACCAGGTTCCACGGCAACCCTTCTTGTCTGAAGATACGCTTTTTTTGCAGTGGGTAATCAGCAACATCATGGGCTAAGCGCTGGCCCACCACGATGCAACGAAAGACTGAGCTACCATTGTTAAACAGCTTATGGGCCTCACCACCCGCCCGATAACCAATAAAATCCCCCGCCTTTACCGACGTGACCGTATCACCAATAGTTGCCTCAGCCACACCCTCAAGAATATAAACGCACTCATCTTCATAATAATGCGTATGAAACTCTGTAGAATCTCTTCCTGGCTGAATTTCGATGATATGAAAGCCAACACCCGTCAACCCGGTTAAATCCCCCAGGGACTTATTTCTGCGCTTAGCATTATCATTCAGAAAATGTGTTTTATCGATGCCTTTGTAATCTTCAATTTCTTCACGTGTAACGATGTACTTATCCATAATTGCACCTCGTAATTATGTTACGTAATAGTTGCCTATATATTCCCAACTAGAACTGCTGCGTAAGTTTGCCTGTAGTACTTTTGGAGTAACTTTCCGATAATCAACATCAATTAAAGGCCCATACCCATGTGAATCAGCTGCTAGCTCATAACACTCAACAACAAAGTTTGAACAATAAAATGCCCGGTCTGTATAGGGGTCTTCTATCAGTTTTTCAACCGCTTTTTTGGCACCGCTTCCACGAGCTGAAATGGTGAACATACCTTTTAATGCTTTGCCCTTACCATATCCGCCGAACTTACTACTTTCGCTACGATGTGCAAGAAGCTTCTGGGCCCAATCCGTCGCCTTATCCGCAAGTGTTGAGTTGTTCTTCAGACGAAAAACCTGATATTTGGAATCTTTGGCTTTTGTAACTAACTCGGCATCCTGAAGACCGCCTTTTCCTGAGGCTTCCAAAATCCCACCTATACCATCATAAATTCCCGCATGAGTAACATTCGAGCCTGCATTACTTCGGTGTGAAACAACAAACTGACCTGTTGCTATCATACCGTGTGTAAACCCGCCCATTTCCTGCTGAATTAAAATATCACCACTATCCATTTGTAATAAATTTAACTTGTCACCTTTCATAGCGTTCTCCGTCCCAGAGTATGTTGTACTTGTAATATTTTATGGTTGTTTTTTTATATTTTAGTAAACTTGTTTGAATCAGTGTTCCGATTCAGTAGGTTAATTATTACAGAGGAATTGCTGTTGTGAAAGGACCGTTCTCGTTAATAAGTCATGCTTTTGAAGGGTAAAAATACTGACCTCGCTGTTAGACCTTAAAGGACAACAACGCTTACTAATATTTAATCAGAACGAATGTGTAGTTATTGAACAAATAACTTTCAAAGTAGTACCAAGGTAGTGCCAAAGTAGTACCAAAAGATAAAAACAATCCATTACAGACGTTTTTTTAAGCGATTTCAAATGTGCTCTTTGTCACTCTACACATATCATCGTGTATCTTCCTCACAAACTCTGCTTTCTTATGTACTTTATCGCTTCCTAGGTCTAACACGTAGTGACATGAAGAATAGTTTCTCGCTTTCTTCTCATAGGTACCCACCCAACGCATACGCTCCCTTAATCGCTCTGCCTTAATCGGCCAAACACCAGGACTGGGTTTTAATCGATCCACACCAATTCTCCAAGGTTTAGGACTTACTCTCGCCCGAAAACAATTTTGATTTTTACACATCTGAATATAGATGTTGTCTGACTGTAGATTCTTTAATAAATCGATAGCCGCATCACTGATCGGTGAATAGGTGTCATTCATTAGAAGAACTCGGTACCCCATGGGCGTACGATACAATCGAAGGTGAAGCTCTGCATTCTCACTAGACACCTTCTTGATCTGTTCTAGTGCCTTTTCCTCAGGCCCACCATTAATGCGTTGAATCACCTTATTAATAAGACCCGCTAACATTGGCGTAAGAATAAGCGCAATGATGAACCCAACAACCAGTGGCACCCATGACATATAGATCCACGCCACTACCGGCGCTAGAGATGAAAGCAACACAAATGCGATGACACTTACCGTAAATGATGCGTTATGTTCAAAATCGATATCGGCAAAGAGCACATCGGGGGTGTTCAAACAAAGGGCTCCATAGGAATTTCTTGATATCACAACATCCTGATATGTTGATATCACCTCCTCCCGAATAGGAATACCTTCAGCCCCGTTATAGGAAGTTTTATGGTCGATTCGACGCACATCCCCTTCCTGTTCGAGGGTTTTGACCGCTTCAATTAGTCGAGAATCTGCGTGTTTTTTGGCATCCAGCTCACTTTCATCAGACCAGCCGAATCGTTTTATGGTGAATTGTCGACCGTTGGCAATCTTTTTAGTTTTTGATTCTGACCAGTATTTTGGGACTATCATGGGACTCCTGTAGGGGGTGGCTTGCTATACGTCTTTCTCTTGCCACTCTTGCTTGGTGATTTTGTATAAAACATGCTCTGACAATAGATGGTCTTTTTCTATATCAGGGTGTTCAAAGTTTTGATGTGTATTACTAAAACCCAACCGCTGCATAACGGAACGCGAACGACGATTAGAAACCGTTGTAAACGATACCACCTCGTTTAGATTAAGTGTATTAAACGCATAAACCAACGACTCTTGTGCGGCTTCTATAGCATAGCCTTTACCCCAATGCTCTTTAAGCAATCGCCAACCAATTTCCACGCACGGAGAAAAGGGGAAATTGGGTTTGGGGATATGTAACCCTACAAGACCAATGAATTCACCAGATGATTTCAGTTCAACCGCCCAGAACCCCCACCCCCTCTCTGATATAAGGGATTTACACTTTTCAGCCATAGCATTACTTTCTTCGAGACTTAATACAGCAGGGAAAAACTTCATTGTTTCTGGGTCTGAATTGAGTTCAGCGAAGGCCGATAAATCTTGATCAACCCATTGGCGAAGCAACAGGCGTTCTGTCTTAAGTTCAGATATGTTCATATTGGAAGCTTCTGCACCATGCCTTAAAGACGAACCTGCGATGAAATTTCTACGATTCATAATTAAAACGTCTATATAATGAGCCTTATCGTAAGCGCATTTTGATTCTACTGACGAGACCCTGAATAAATAATAACAACCCCTCAATTGGTAGCACGGATTATGTGCAAGCACGTTGCCTATTACTATAATACAGTCCCGCTAGTGCAATCAGAGGAGGCAAGCCTTGTATGACTGCTGCAGGATATGCTGTTGTTGTAGATGCTAAAACGACACCAGCCCCTAAGGCAAATAAACACATATAACAAACAAGAACTGTGCCCTCTTGAATACGACCATATTTATATAAGATAAGGCCAGCAACACCACCTAGAGCAACAAACAAATTATAGAAACCTTGGTTGTAGAATAGAACTTCTAGTATTTGAGCTTTATCGCTTAAGCTTATACCTTCTGGTGCATCAATTTTTGAAAGCACCCGTTCTGTTATATGAGGCTCTCCCCACAAAAAGCTTTCACCTACAAATACCAGTACGTGTATAGCAATTGTCATAATTGAAAATATTAATGCTACTAGATTCATTTACTGCACCTCCTTTTTGCACATAACACTACAGCTTACTTTTACGATATATATTAACGAACTTATCATGGAATTTGGTTTTTTTAGAGACATTGAATCCGGATTTTTCTATTACTCTTATGGATGAGTAGTGCTCAGGCTCAATAATTGCGTAGATGCACTCAAGACTCTCACTATTTAAGCCATAGTCGACTACCGAGCTAACAGCTTCCGTCGCAAAGCCTTTGTGCCAGTGATTTCTTGCAAGCCTATAACCAACGTGCACTTCCTCAATACCATCTATAAGCTCTTTACTGAGACCAGCAAACCCTATAAATGAACCATCATGCTTATTTCCCAATGCCCATGGCCCAATCCCATGATCTACATAGGATGATTGACACCATTTAATAAACGCTAAGGTTTGAGGCTTGCTCATAGGACCATTAACAGAAAACTCCATTACTTTTTCATCAGCAAGCATTGCACATAAACTACTTAAATCAGATTCTGATATTTCCCTTATTATCAGTCGAGATGTTTCCAATATCACTGTGTCTATCCTTAAGCTCTTTTCTTCAATGCTACACTCTCAGCCTGAAGTTCATTTCGAAGTAGTTTAATAAATTTCTGCACCTTGGCGGGTGGCCTTTTTGAAAAAAGGTGCATGTAGTGAACAGGCGCCGCAGAAACTTCACAAATTCTTGTTAAGCTTCCCCCAGCAACACTTGATGACACTGTCATGTCAGGAAGCCTCGCGACACCAACGCCCATTTTAGCCAAGCGAACAATATCGTAGAGTGAGTTGCAGCGAATTTTCGGGTTAACTCGCAATGTTTCTCCATTCGGTAATTCGTACCTGACTGGCACCCCTTGCCAATCGTTAGTGATATGCCCCCAGCCACCAATTTCTGCTAGATCATCCGGGATCCCACCTTGAGCGACGATATATTCTGGGCTGGCATATAAACTTTCATAGAGCATTCCCAACTTGGAGACTTTTGCCGATTGCAGTGCCAAGTCGCCCACCCTAATAGCTATATCAACTTGTGACTCGATAAGATCCACTGGCGAATCGTCTGCGAGTAAACGTACTCCAATATCCGGATATAATTCTATAAATTTCGCAATAGCAGGATCGACAACTGACTTGCAAATGGCATGGGGAGCCGTCACTGAAAGCGTACCCGATGGCTTAGCTTTTATCGCTAACAACGCCTTATCGTATGTATCTCGAATATCCCGGCAATGGGCATAGAATTGTGTGCCCGCTTCCGTCAAGGAAAGCGACCGAGTGCTTCGATAAAGTAACCTTTCGCCAGTATCATTTTCCAAGCGCGATACCGCCTGGCTCACTGCCGATTTAGTTCTACCTAAACGTTCTGCTGCTGCGGTAAATGTACGCGCTTCTACCACAGCCAGAAACACCTGCATATCTTCTAAGCCTGGTTTCATTGTTAATTTTTTCTTAACAGTAATTTAAACTAATTACTATATATCACAGTGCATGTACTGGTGCAATATAGCACTCGAAACCCGTATTTAATGATCGAATAGAGGAGTTTGATATGACTAACGCTTTGATTACTAGAACCCTTGAGGCCAGCAAGCAGTGGAAGACATTTTTTAACCAGGGCAATGCAGCTGGGTGTGCATCGATGTATGAAGAAAATGCACAAATGGTAGCCAAGCCATTTGGTGTATATAAAGGTCGCCAGCAAGTAGAGATATTTTGGCAAGATCTGATCGAAAATGGTTTTGCAGATGTGAACTACCTCGACCCTAAAGTCGAGCCGATTGATGAAAATTCAACACTGTTGACTAGCCGCTGGACAATGAATAACGCACAAGGTGTCATCAGCCGTGAGTTATGGGTACTGCAAACCGACGGCTCAATGTTATTGCGCGAAGACCATTTCGAAGCCATAGACCCTGATGCTAAGTAAGAAGAAAGGTTTTGTCGCAAGCAGCTGTACCTGATAGCCACATTATCTTAAAAAGAATTCCACGGGCACTACAAATTCTACCGTGTCACCCTCTACTTCGGTCGGAGGAGGAGGCAAAGGCTGAGCACGAGCAATCATGGCCAGCGCTTCTTTGTTTAACGCCTCGTGTTTACAGGACTTATCTAAGCGATAATTCACTAGGGTTCCGTCACGGTTGATCTTTACGCGAACGTAGACAACACCCTCTTCTCGATTACGCCGTGCTTCACGCGGGTAGCGCTTGTGGTTTTCGAGGTGCCCCAGCAATACTGACTGCCACGTTGCAGGCGCTTGTGACGCTGCCAGAGATACTGCTCCTTCCATCGGGGCCGCCGCGACATCATCTGCTGGCGCTTCAATCGCTGGAGGGGCTTTGTCTTCTTGTACCACTTGCTTTTCTACAGGCTCCAACTCGACTTCCTCTTCAATCGGTTTGGGCTCTGGAGGCAAAACCGCTTCAGCGTCTTTAATCGCGGGTAACTCCGGCAGCGGTTCACGTTCTTGCTCGGGGATGGAATCAGCCGGCGCAGGCGGCATTTCCTTTTGCTCTGGGCCGGAAGTGGCGACATGGGGTGGCGTTTTAGGGGCAACTGGCATAGGGGCTAAATCCACCATCATTGCTGCCATGGGTTGTGCGGGGGCAGGAACACTATTCGTATACCAGTTCAACACCACAAACACGGCACAGGTATACACACCCACTACAAAAGCGAAGGAACTGCCCCAGCGTAGAGCAGCATTATGTAATATGTAATAACGAGCTGATAAAACATAGCTTGCTGATTTCATTATAACGCCGCACCCTTTGCTTCAGTTTGTTCCATGCCCACCAGAGCAATTTTCAAATAACCCGCCGCACGAAGATCATTCATCACGGCCATTAAATCACTGTAATCTACCGTTTTATCAGCGCGTAAGAACAAGCGTTTATCAGGGTTATTGCCTGTCGCCTGATCCAGTTGGTTTTTTAGTTGGCTTCTAGTAATCGCGTTATCACCCAGTGCCAGGCTCAGATCCTGCTTAATGGTTAAGAATATTGGCCTATCAGGACGAACTTGTTTTTCAGCACTGGAGGCAGGTAGGTCTACTTGAATATCCACGGTTGCCAAGGGGGCTGCCACCATAAAAATAATCAGTAACACCAGCATGACGTCAATAAACGGGGTAACGTTTATTTCGTGGGCTTCGGCCAGTTCGTTATCACCAATATGGCCATCGGTATTGAGTTGAAAGGCCATTAGTTATGGTGCCTGCTTACTTTTGTTTTCTGCGAGAGACTCAGTCGATGAACTCACTACGCGAAGCATTGTGCCTCTATCAAGGTCGCGAGAGAGCAAGCGCATGATGCCTGCTGAACTATCAGACACCAGAGCCTTAGCCCCGGCAATCTGACGGGTAAAATGGTTATATATTACCACCGCAGGTATCGCTGCGACCAAGCCCAGTGCCGTCGCCAACAAGGCTTCGGCAATACCCGGTGCCACGACGGCAAGATTCGTGGTATTAGCCTGTGAAATACCAATAAAGCTGTTCATAATGCCCCACACGGTACCAAATAAACCGACAAAGGGTGCAACGGCACCAATGGTGGCAAGCAAACCGGTGCCTACCATCATGCGGCGAGTAGAGGCCACTTCAATACGTGACAAACTGGATATCACCCGTTCTTTGATGCCTTCTTTAATCGCCTCCTTGCCCTCTTCCTTTTTAAGCATATCTACCGACAACTGTAGCTCAGCTTCGGCAGCGTCAATCAGCTCGCGCCCAACCCCTCGAACACCCTCTGCATTGGCAATATCAGCTAACGCATGGGCGCGGTTTATTTTTCCCAGGTTATGCTTCAATAAACGTTTGAGTGCACCCAATTCCAGAGTCTTGGACACCAATACCGTCCAGGTTAATAATGACGCCAATGCCAAACCGATCATCACCGCTTTAACCACCCAATCCGCAGCTTTAAACATACCCCACGGCGAAAGATTGTGGGGCAATGTGGCTGACTCAGCCACCGAATCTGATGCTGGCGGTAGCACCAGCGAGGCCCCTGGGGCGATAGATGATGCTATTTCACTTTTAGCAAACTCATCAACATCACTGGCATTAACCAAGACTGCCGCCTTTTGCGGGGTCACAGCAAGCTGATTATCCTGCTGCGCCTGCACCGAAGAGGCATTCAAAACCAGCATCAACATAGCCAAACAACAGGGAAAATAAACACGCGCTAGAGATCTATCCATCATAATGATTCCTTTAGAATTCTGAGTTTTCATATTTAGTTATTTATCGGGGGAATGAGCGCCTGGCTAGGGCAAGAATTAACATCAACAACCATTGTGGTCGGTAGGCGAGCAACAGCGAGGTCTGCAAGGCAGCGAGGGTAAGGATACCCGCCCACTGTACTATGCCAATAGCAACACTCAGACCAGCCATACAAAGCATCAAGGATATTGCCAGGCAACTAGCACCCGTCACTCGAAAAAACAGGCGTTGTGATTTACCAAGCGGCCGCAGGGCCTGTACAGACCCAGATTGTATTTGCCTGTAATGACGCTTCATGGCCAGGCTTAAAAAAATAAATCCCGTGAAGGCCAGCGCATAACTAAGAATAATCATGACGTTTCGTTCCCCATAATGTAGAACAAGCCCTAACCAGACTCCTGAGCCAGCCTCTAACGGACTGGTTCTGCAGGCGCATAGCCATCAAGGCAAACATAACACCAAGCAATAACATAGTGATGTCAACCCCCGCCATCACCCAATCCTGCTGGACGAACGAAACTCCCAGATGCCGCTCACAGGTTAATCCGTTCAAAAACGGCAGCAAGCCATACAGTGCAGCCGCAACCCAACATAACTCTACCCATGCCCGCTTAACGGGACGCAAAACCGGATAGATAAAACACAAACCCCAGCTGGTAAAAAGAGCCAACACTTCCATCTCGGCACGGCTCGAAAAATCAATCGCAAGCAAGCGATTTGCCCAAAAATATACAGCAATGCCAATCGGTAAGCCGATTATGGTACCTATATTTAAGCGCTCTACCAGAGCCAGTCCTTTATGGGGTTTGTTGTTTCTTTGCGCATGAGCTCTGCGTTTGATTGTCCACAGAATCAATCCAGTGGCGATCATTCCGGTTCCAAGCAAACCCGATATAAAGTAAAGCCAGCGTAAAAAAGTTCCGGCAAACAGACCTTCATGAATGTTCAGCATCACATCATAGAACAAACTGGGACCGCTCGGATTATCGCCTGCCTCATGCAACCATTCTCCGCTAACGCCGTCATAAGTGAGCTCTCGACCATCGGTTAGCCCAAATGGCTGCTGTTCATTGAATTCGACACGAGCATTGGCATCTCCCGGGTTATCGACATTGATATAGATTACCCGTTCCTGCCCCCAACGACTCTCTGCATCGGATAGCAACGTGGACAGTGGCAGCATTTTTACCGGCACAGCGGCTGCACTTAAGCCAGGATATTGATCATATACCTCATCAAAGAAAGCTTGCTCCCTGTCCTCTACATTGCCATAAGAGCCAGCAATGATCAGCGGCATAAAGGTAAATGCTAAAAACAGCAAGCCGCTATACGTAATCATAAGATGAAAAGGCAAGGCTAATACGCTAAACACATTATGCAAATCGAGCCATGTACGTTGTTTTTTACCAGGACGAAAAGTAAAAAAATCTTTAAAAATTCGCTTATGAATTATGATTGCACTAATCAGTGCTACCAGCATAAACATGGCACAAAGGCTCACCAACCATTCGGCCAAGGTGCTGGACATATAATGAAGGCGGTAATGCATACGATATAATTGTTGTCCACCACCGGTGTCGCGTACGCTAATAGGCTCACCTGTTATAGGGTGGAGAAATTCCAGGCCTTCTTCCTCATCAATTTCCCAGTTGATTTCCAAAAACGGTCTGTTACGGTTAATTGGAAATTCAATATGCCACCACTGAGCGTTTGGCGCTATTTGATACAACCGCTGTTCGGCCAATTCAAGCATACGAGCTGAACGCTCAACTCCAATAGAAGGAGGGATTTCGGGTTGCATCCAACGGTCAATCTCGCTATCAAAATAGCCAACCGTGCCAGTAACAAAGATAAAATATAATATCCAGCCCACAGATAAACCAGCCCAGGTATGCAACCAACTCATGGACTGACGAAAGGTGTTTTTCATAACCATGCCTGGGGATTTAAAATAAAAATTGTCACAGCACAACATGCTCCAGGAACCAGTAACCCAAGCCACGCTTTCCATACGGCACGAGCAGAAAACACCCACAACACTGCTCCGGTAAAAATAAAGAAGCTGGCAAAAGTCGCAGTCATTACCGTATCCGCCCGGGAACCGGGAAGCCAATAAGAAAGTAAAATGGCCGCCACATTGGCCAGCAGATAACCACCCACCAGGGCTGCTAAAACACGAGAAAAAATCCGAAAAAAAACGACCATATAGTTAATACTATTAAGTGATAAAAATAAGATTCTAAGTAAAACAATAAAAAAAGCATGGCAGAAGAAGAGCCTATCGCCCTCTTCTGACCAGGTGCAATCAAGAATTAAAATTGATACTCAAGGTTTGCATACAGCGTTCTTGGCTGCCCAAAGGCCACCGAGTCTCTACTATGATGAATATAGATAACTTCATCGGTTACATTTTTGATCCCGGCTTGCACTAACAAAAGATCATCCTCAGCAAGCGGTAGGCTGTACTTCAAACTAAGATCGTAACTGGTAGAACCCGGCACGGTGTAGGTGTTGTCTTGATTACCAAATACGTCATCAACGTAATTTATACCACCCATGACACTTAAACCCGATACTAGAGGGGTTAATGCATAAGATACGAATATGGCGCCACTGTGTTCCGGTGTAGCCGTTAAGGTACTCCCAACTAATTCTGGTTCTTCATCATGTGTACTAATCTCTGCGTCTATATAGGCATAACTGGCCAGTAAGTTGAAGTCATCGGTGATCTGCCAAGTAGCATCTAGTTCGACCCCTCTTGATGTTTGCTCACCGATCAGTTTAACAACATCAATGGTATCATCCGGGTCAGCACTATCTGGATCATCAATCTCAAAATCGTTTGGGATATTGCTCTTGGCAATATCATAAAAAATCAGGCTATATTGCAAGGTATCGTTCATAGCCAGACCCTTAATACCAAACTCCCACTGCGTTCCCTCTTGCGGCTTCAACTCACCTACCAGATCATTCGCTGAATTAGGCTGATAAGATGTGGCATAACTCAAGTAAAGTGATGCCGCAGGCACTACCTTATAAAGCAAGCCTGTATTCCAGGTAAATGCTTCATCTTTTTCTTTTTCATAATAGTTATCCGAAGGATCCTCATATTCCTCAGCGTACTCATAATCATAGTAATCGTAGCGGCTTGCCAGATTGACAATTAGACTATCTCCTAAATAGACGGTATCACTAACAAATATTCCATGTGAATCTGTCGATTCAGTATCATCTTCATTGGAAGTTAACTTCGTAGCAATCTCACCATAAACCGGATTATAGATATTAAGCGTTGCGGGGGACTGCCCATCGACTCCTCCCCAGGCACCCTCAAAATCGGAGGTAATATAATCTGCCCCTATGGTGATCTTATGCGGAACTTTCGCCAGATCGAAATCCCCATGTAGAATAGCTGAAGCCTGATGAGTTTCTATATCCCGGTCCAGATAACCCGCCTCGTCTCTGGTGATAGATCCTGCCGCAAACAAAACACTACCAGCATCATCCAGCTCTTCCTCAAGATAAACGTCATCAATTTGTGTGTCGCTCCACTTGCCTTTCGAATTTTGATACGAGTAAGAAAGTTCCCCTTGCCAACTGTCACTAAATTGGTGAGCCAAGGTTAAATCAAATAAATGAGTATCGTCGACCGCAACATCACCCGGTTCACCAACCCGTCTGTCAATGGGTACATCGGCAATTGCAAAAAGGCCGTTTAACGTACCAACCGGTACACCCCTGTCTATCGGTACGTCCGTATGATAGAACTCATATGCAGCTGTTAACTGGGTTTTATCACTTAAAAGAAAAGCAAAGGAAGGGGCTACAGTTGATGTTTCTTGCTCAGAAAAATCACGAAATGTTTCAGAATCTTCAGCGGCGACAATAAGGCGATACAAAACAGTACCTGATTCATTAACCTCGCCCGTAAAGTCCCCAATTACCTCACGCTGGCCATGCTCATCCCATCGGACCTTAATCGAACGATATGCATCGGCTTGGGGTATTTTTGTGGTGTAATTAACAATGCCACCCGGTGAATTCACACCAAAATGTACCGAAGCAGGACCTTTTAAAACCTCCACCGTTTCAACAGTATTCATGTTTGTTCGTATATCGAATAGTTCCCGCTTACCGTTTCGATAGGTGTCCGCTTGTTGAAACCCTCGCAGATTATATGTCTTATCGACTCCGCCCATGCGGCGCTTGACCGTGGCTCCCGAGACATATTGCAAGGCATCATCAAAAGATTGAATATCCGCATCATCGATAAAATCCCTGTTGATAACTTGGACAGATCGTGAAGTCTCAGCAATGGAAACATTGGAACGAGTGGTCAAAGGCGACTTGGTAACAATATAGCCCTTCACTTGGCCATGTGTGATTTCTTTCAACGCAGAACCACCCACCCTCACCGCATCAAACATCATCACGCCCGCATTAGCATCGGCCAAAACAATCGTTTCGCCGTTGACGGTAAAATTGATCTGGGTGTTTTTAAGTAGCTGTTGCAGTGCCTGTTGCGTGGTATAAGCACCACTAAGCCCTTCACTGTTCAAACCTTGAGTTAGCTCAGGTGAAAAAATCAGCACCATCTCGGTTTGCTGACCATAAGCATTCAGCACTTGCTCCAGTGTACCGGCGGCGATATTAATTGTTGCCGCTTGCAATACTGTCGATTGTTCTTGTTCCTGCGCTGATAGCGACGCAGCCAGCGGCAACGATAAGGCTGCGAGCAATACTGCAGGCGCGCGGGAAGATAAACGAAACACCATTATTAATTCCTCATTCAAATAATCAGATAGTTATGCCTACCTTGTCGTATGAGAATTAAAAACAGCTCACCTAAAATGAAAAAACTTTATAGATTTGTCATTTTTCATCCGAGCATTCATCAAGCTGCGGGTAACACCCGTGTCCAATAGCGGGTAAATGTTTGTACTTTAATCGGTAATGAATGCGGCAACACCTGCAACACCGCATCCACTTTGTTAATCGGGTAGGTGCCGGATACTTTCAAATGCGCGATCGCCGGGTCACATTGAATAACACCAACCCGGTAGCGATTGAGTTCGATTAAAAAATCCTGCAGGCGCATATCGCTGGCAACCACCATGCCCTGCGTCCAAGCGGCCTCAGCTTCTGTTACCGCCTGCGTAGCTGACCGTGCCGTTTTACTAAAAGCCAAACTCTGGCCGGTATCAACTATCATCGACTGCGTATCAGTCGCTGCTTGCACTTGTACCCGCCCCTGATATACAGAGACACGGCAGGTATCGGGTAAAACTCTCGCCGAAAAGCGCGTGCCCAGCGGTTGCAATTCACCTTGCTCAACTTCAACAATAAATGGTCGATTTAGCGCCTCCGCTTTGCTCAATTTGGCGGTGCGAATATATACCTCGCCTTTCACCAACACCATACGGCGCTCGGTAGCGGTGTAACGCACATTAATTGCTGTATCAACATTCAGCGTGATTGCGGTGCCATCACTTAGGGAAAGCTGTTGTTGCCCGGTGGTTGTATGGTAGTCCGCCAACCAGTTCTGCCACGGCTGCTGCCGGTAAACCAGACTCCCAGAACTGCCCACCACCAACAATATTGATAAGGTTTTTAAGGCCTCCCTTCTCGATATTGACGGCGCTGTTAATGCGGCATGGGATACATCAGGTTCAGCTTTTACTGCCAGTACGGCGATTTTTTTATTCACGCTTTCAATCTGTTGCCAAGCCTGTTCATGCTGGCTGTGCGCTTGCCGCCAATGACATATTTTTTGCCATGCGATATCTGGTTCATCCGCGGCTTGCCATTCCAGCAAATGCTCTACCGCTGATACTGCGACATTAGCTGGAATATTGGCCGCCACATCAGTACCGAGTGCGGACAAGGTGCTATCCCTTGTTACTGTGTTAGTTGATGCGTTCAACATCATCAATCTACCTTTGAGGTGAAGTAACACTGAACGCCTGCCTTCACTAAATAACGCTTAACTGTGCTCACGGAAATATCAAGCTTTTTAGCAATCTCAGCTTGTTTCAAGCCGTCTAACTGGGCATAAAGAAATACCCGTTTAACCATTACCGGCAAGCCATCAAGCAAACAATCAATCTCCATTAATGTTTCTACTACGATGTGATGCGCCTCTGGCCCAGCCACATACTCTTCCGGCTGTTGTGCAAGCATATCAAAATAGGCCTTTTCGATACGTTCCCGGCGCCAGTGATCAATCAACACGCGCTTGGCAACCACCATTAAATGCGCTTTCGGCTCCTTCGGCTGAATACACTCATCGCGGGCCAATAAGCGCACAAAGGTATCATGCAGAAGATCTGAAGCTCGGTATGAGCAACCTGTTTTTTTGTTTAACCAACCCTGTAGCCAACCGTGATTATCGACATACAGGGCCTGTAACTGCTCTTGCACTAACATTGAATACGGCCTGATAGAGATTACGCTAACGCAATGTTGCGCGCGCAATAAAACGCCCATCATAAATGATAATGATTACCATTTCCAATAAAAACAAAAGTAAAAATCAAGTAAAAGCAACCCTATCACCAAGGCTCGAACTTAACATAATCACTAGCTATACGAACTTGGGTTTTGTCGCAAGCAGATCAATTCTACGCTTTAACTGCGTAAGTCAAAAACCGCCTTGCTGCTTTTCACGGCAATTGAACTGTTTGCCACGCAACCTGCTTGACCACCCCTCTCCCTTTGTCGAATAGATTTGACACAACGTAGAGCTTCTTCTTGGTACACCTTCCCCCGCTCATTGTAGAGATCCATCATATGCATCGACGTCGGAACAAAAGCAAAGCCAATGTTATGCTCGGCATTCCATTGAAAAATCGAGCCACCCAACCCCATCCAACCGTAAAATCCTTCTCGGCCTTTATTTAACGAACGGTTGATAGCATTGTTCTTTGAACCGATCAGGGTAAATAGATTTAAGCCGCCTTGGGTGAAATGGGTTGTTACTGTTCCTCCTAATGATTTTGGCTCCGCGTGAGCATGAAGCGCTTGCCAGGCTGACTCACTTAAATACTCTTTTCCTTGGAAACTTCCATGGCCAGCCATCATGGC
>CAJXXT010000032.1 GCA_913063495.1 uncultured Gammaproteobacteria bacterium
AACCATTTATGGGAACATCAGAATTTGAGCGCGGCGACTTTACATCAACGTTCAGAGACTTATACGGTATAAATAGCTCCATCAGCACTGGCGGGTTAACTGTCAGAATTGCAATCATGGAATATGAGTATTCTATTGGCCCCTGGCCGCTAAGTGATGCTCATGCTCAACTCATTCAAGACTTACAAGCGGCTGGTTTTTCTGAGCTTCAAGAATATGGCAACCCAAATGGCCGAACAAGCACATTCCTTGCAGCGGGAGCTAGTTGGTATAACAATGTATGGGGCTTTCAATCAGAATGGGTAAGGCGAGACAATGCTACATCCGGCCCCGATGTTGATGGATACTACATAACAACAAGTTACCAGCAGGGTTCATGGCAGCCACATATCACATTTGCTTCAAGAAAAGTAACCAATAGTCAGAACCGCTTCCATAGCGATAGAGCTATATTGGCTGCAGATCATCCCGAGTTAGAAGCATTTTTAGTAGGGTTAACCAATGCAGTCGTCGGAATCGAAGACAACTCTAGCGAATCAATAACAGTAGGCATAAATTACTCATTCAGCGACGCCATGATTGGAAAATTGGAGTTCAACGAGATCAGGAACAAACACTCCACCGGTCTTTTTGAATTTGCCACAAAACATGACAAAAACTACATCGCTAGTTTTGTCATTGACCTAATATTTTAATCGAGGAGGCGTATCATGAAATCAAAAATAGTAAAAATATTCATTGGCACCTTGATTGCTCAGATTCTATTCACTTCGGTACCGTCTCACTCTTACGCAAGAGATACACTGTACATAATAACCAATGCAAAAAACCCAACACAATCACTATCAAAACAAGATGTTCAAAATATTTTTCTTGGAAAAATACGATCATTTCCAAATGGCATCCCAGCCAAACCCGTCAACCTGTCAAAAGGTTCGGCATCAAGAAAAGCGTTCATGAAAAAAATACTTAAAAAAGATGAACGTAGCTGGCGATCACATTGGGCAAGGTTATTATTTACGGGAAAAGGAAAACCACCAAAAGAATACCAAGAACCTCAAGACATTGTTGACCTTGTAGAAAAAAAACAACAAGCTATTGGGTATTTAATCGGGAACATTGAGGAAAACGCTAATATTACCGTGTTACTAAAAATTCATTTACCGTAAAGCCTAAGCACCTTGTTCATCACCAGGCATAACTCAAGAGCCAGGCAATGAACAAGAACCCCAAATTTCTCAGCCTTCTTTAAACATATTCTGAATACTAGAGAAATCCAAGGTTCCACTTCCCTTTCGCCCATGCATTCCATACAAACTTTTGGCAAGGTTCCCCATCGGTGTAGCAGACTTACTGTGTAAAGCTGCCTCCATAGCCAAACCAAGGTCTTTGTTCATTAAATTAACCTGGAACCCACCTTGATAATCATTCGAAGCAGGCACACCCTCCATAACGCCGGGGTAAGGGTTGTACAACTCTAACGACCAATTCCTACCTGAACTTTGCAACATAATCTCAGATAACACAGTGGGATCAAGCCCATTATCAACCCCAAGCTGCAATGCCTCAGCAGTTCCAATCATATGTATCGCCAACAACATATTATTACATATCTTAGCGGCCTGTCCCGCGCCATTGGCACCAGCATGAAACACGTTTTTACCCATATTTGACAGTACTGGTTTTGCTTTTTCAAACGCAGCGTCCGTACCACCAACAATAAACGTTAACGTCCCTGCTACCGCTCCACCAACACCGCCAGATACCGGTGCATCTATCGCCGCAATACCTTTTGCTTCTGCTGCCGCCGCCAGATTACGTGAATTTTCGGGTGCAACCGTAGAGCAATCGATTACCAAGGTGTTTTGAGCAATAACATCAAGCAAAGCAGTATCATGAATATAAAGATCCTCCATGATTTTTCCCGATGGCAACATGGATACGATAACATCAGCGCCCACAACCACATCACTTGCCGCGTTAGCTTTTTCTGCACCGGCCTCAGCAACAACATCAAGCAGCGCATCAGATAAGTCATAAGCGATGACACGATGCCCTGCTTTCACTAAATTAATTGCCATGGGGCCACCCATGTTACCTACACCGATAAATCCGATTGTTGCCATTGTTATATTCCTTTCTATTTGTATTTAATAGTTAACCATTGCTCAACTGCTACAAATTACCCAAAGGGTTCTCACCCTCACCCCAAGGAGCAGTAAAGTGTGTATCAATCCACTCTTGAGATACATCACCAACAGAACTGTGCTGCCATTTTGGAGCACCGTCTTTGTCCACTAACAACGCTCGCACACCTTCAGGAAAATCTGGGTGCTTACTGCACTGTAACGACACAATCAGCTCCATTTGGAATACTGCTTCTAACGATAGCTTTTTTCCTCGACGCAACTGCTCATAAACAATATGCGCTGTCATCGGGCAACCGTTAGCCAAGCTTTTTTGGGCGCGTTGCATCCATTTGTCATCCGAGTCAAACGTCATAACGTTATCAGCAATTTCAGACAATGTATCACCGTCGGTTAATTGATTAATCACATCAAAATGTGGTCTCACCGATGATTCTGGCAATACAGAAAGATCTTCAAACCGACGAAGCACTGAAGAAACAACACCAAAATGTGTATCCCCAGCCCCACTCCAGTCTGCGGCTAACAATCCTTCAATCACATTCGACTTTTTATCATGAGTAACAAATCGATCAGCCAACCCTACAAACAATGCATCTGCTGCATTGATATTTGCTCCCGTCAGCCCAAGAAAAAGCCCAGTTCTACCCGGCGTGTGATTTAGAAACCAAGTGCTCCCAACATCTGGATATAAACCAATGCTTATTTCCGGCATCGCCAATCGTGATTTTTCGGTTACCACACGATGACTTGCACCAGACATCAGCCCAATTCCACCACCCATAACAATACCGTGTCCCCAAACAATAAAGGGTTTACTGTATTGATGAATTAAATAATCTAAACGGTATTCGTGTTCAAAAAAATCCTCCGCGTATTGATTCGGTTTATCCGCCCCGCACTCGACCATCGTGTCATATAAGCGGCGAATATCACCGCCGGCACAAAATGCTTTTTCACCCGCACCTTGTAATATTACACAAGTAATTGACGCATCTTCCTGCCAAGCCTCTAGCTGAGGACGTAACAAGGCCACCATTTCAACACTGAGGGAATTTAACGATCGCTCAGAATTTAACGTCGCTACACCAATTTTTTTCCCGTCAGCTGTACCTAATACGGCAAAAAGGACAACATCGCTCTCTGCCGCACTCTCTGCCGCACTCTCTGCCTTAGCCTCAACATCACTCATTGATTTTTCCACACAGGTTTACGCTTCTCAAGAAATGCGTTCACACCTTCCGCCTGATCTTCAGTATCAAATAAGTTAACAAACTCTTCCCGCTCAGCAGGCAGCGCTTGGCGCATTGGATTGTCACGAGCCGCCATAATCAGCGATTTACAAACTCTCACTGAACTAGGGCTTTGATTAGCAACTTGCTTTGCTAATTCCAACGCACGAGTCAGTGACTCCCCTTTAGCAACCACCTCTTCTACCAAACCAATCTCAAGCGCTTTAGGAGCCTTAACTTGCTCTCCGCACAAAATCATTTTTTTCGCCCAACCCTCACCCACTAACCAGGTCAAGTTCTGCGTACCACCCGCACACGGAAGCAGGCCAACTTTTGCCTCTGGCAATGCCAATACGGCTTGCTCTTCCGCAATACGAATATCGCAAGATAATGTGCACTCAAGACCACCACCCATTGCATAACCGTTAATCGCCGCAATAGACACCCCGGTATAATCGCTTAACGCTTCAAATGCTGCACCAAAAACCCGAGACATAGTACTTGCAACAGCAATGTCGCCATCTGCAAACAATGTTAAATCTGCACCAGCTGAAAAGAACTTCTCTCCTTGTCCGGTAATCACCAAGCTATAGTTATTTTTATCAGCATTTAAATCCTGAATGGTTTGCTTCAGGTCAGTTAAGCTCTGCTCTGTCCAGGTATTTGCGGGGGGATTATTAATCGTTAAAACCGCAATAGACCCTTGTTTTTCTACTTGAATTAATTCACTCATCTAATAATCTCCGTGGCACCATCGATTAATAATCGTCGTGCAATAATATGTTTCATAACTTCATTAGTACCTTCAAGAATTTGATGCACTCGTGCATCTCGCATATATCGCTCAAGCGGGTACTCACGCATATAACCATAACCACCATGAATTTGCAGCGCCTCGTTACAAACAGTAAAACCTGTATCTGTTGCAAAACGTTTCGCCATTGCACAGTAAGTCGTCGCATCAGGTGTATTACCATCTAATTTGTAAGCGGCTAACCGCACCATTTGCCGTGCAGCCACAAGCTCTGTTGCCATGTCTGCCAATTTAAATTGTAACGCCTGAAAGCTTGCTATAGGTTTGCCAAATTGGTGTCGCTCGTTCATATAAGCTTGTGAAGCATCCAGTGCCGCCTGCGCTGCACCAAGCGAACAGGTCGCTATATTAATTCGACCGCCATCCAAGCCCTTCATAGCGAAGATAAAGCCCTGACCCTCTTCTCCGACTCGGTTATCAACCGGAACTTTTACATCGTCAAACGTAATGGTTCGTGTTGGCTGGCAATTCCACCCCATTTTCTCTTCTTTTCGACCAAATGAAACACCAGGAGTATCACTGGGCACAACAATACAACTAATGCCTTTGGCTCCAGCGCTTCCCGTTCTTACCATCACAACTAACAATTCTGTGGAACCGGCACCAGAGATAAAACACTTACTACCGTTCAAGATATATTGATCACCATCTCGCCGAGCGCTAGTGCTAAGGGAGGCTGCATCAGAGCCCGCATTCGGTTCTGTTAGACAATAGGACGCCAACAACTCCCCTGAGGTGAGTTTTGCCCCCCACTGCTGTTTGATATAATCATTACCAAAAGACGTGACCATCCATGTACACATATTATGAATGGTGATGTATGCCGCTGTTGCAGTACAACCGTAGGCCAATTCTTCAAAAATAATATGTGAATCCAACCGGCTTAACCCTAAACCACCGGCATCCTCTGGTGCGTACAAACCACAAAAGCCCAACGCCCCGGCTTTGCGAATAACATCAATGGGAAATTCACCATCACGATCCCAATTAGCAGCATGAGGGGCCAGCTCATTACGAGCAAATGCTCTTGCCATTTCTTGATAGGCCTGCTGGTCTTCGCTTAAATCAAAATCCATTCATGTCTCCGAATCAATAAAATCGTGTACCGTCTAGACTCAGACCGGGATACCCCGGTCTGTATCGATTATTATTTTAAGTCGATAGTCATATTTAAAGCGGAAGGGATATCACTATCAAACCAACGAGCGGTAATCGTCTTGGTTTCTGTAAAGAAACGGATTGCCTGCTTACCATAAGCATGGTGATCGCCATAAAACGACTTTTTCCACCCAGTGAATGAGAAGAAAGGCAATGGCACAGGAATCGGAACGTTAATACCCACCTGCCCTACTTCAATTTCATGCTGGAAACGACGAGCCGCAGCACCACTCGCCGTGAAGATTGACGTACCGTTGCCATAAGGGCTGTCGTTAATTATCGCGATTGCCTCTTCCAACGTATCTGCCTTCACTATACACAATACCGGCCCAAACACTTCCTCACGGTAAATACTCATTTCTGATGTAACATCAGTGAATACCGTTGGCCCAACCCAGTTACCATCAGGGAAACCTTCAACGGTACAATCACTACCGTCAAGCAAACAAGTCGCTCCGTCTTCTTTACCCTGCTGAATCAATCCCAGTACACGCTCTTTTGCTTGTGGGCTGATTAATGGGCCATAGGCCGCATCTTTATCATCCCATGCACCCGGACGAATTCCTGCAATGGCATTTTTAATATCCTCTTCCCATTCTTGAGCGGCACCCACCAAAACCGCAACACTAATGGCCATACAACGCTGGCCCGCGGCACCACAAGAGGCTCCGACAAGGCTGTTTACTACTTGATTTTTTTGCGCATCTGGCATTACTACCATGTGGTTTTTAGCGCCCGCGAAAGACTGAACGCGCTTTAGATTATCGGTACCTGTTTTGTAGATATACTGACCTACCGCTACAGAACCAACAAAGGAAATTGTTTTAATGTCTTCATGAGTTAGTAAAAAGTCCACCTGTTCTTTACGACCGTGAACCACTTGCAAAACACCTTCAGGTAATCCCGCCTCGATTAACAACTCAGCAAGTCGTGTCGGTGTGTTGGGACATTGCTCAGAGGGTTTTAAAATAAAGGTGTTACCGCAGGCTATTGCCAATGGAAACATCCACAAAGGAATCATGGCAGGAAAATTAAAAGGAGTAATACCCGCACACACACCTAGCGGCTGGGTATAAGAATAGGTATCTATCGCTCTGGCAACATTTTCTACCGTTTCACCCATCATCATCGATGAAATATTACAAGCATGTTCAGCAACTTCAATACCTCGCCACACATCACCTTTGGCGTCGTCAAAGGTTTTGCCTGTCTCTTGAGCCAAGATAGTTGCCAACTCATCATGGTGCTCTTTTAGTAACGCTTGGTATTGCAACATAACACGAGCACGAACTGGTACAGGTGTGTCTTTCCATGTGGTAAATGCTGTTTTTGCTGACTCTAACGCACGATTCATTTCATCCATCGTCGTACAAGGCGTTTCACAAATAACTTCTTGGGTTGCAGGGTTCGTAACAGCAATCCATTCATCACTCTGGCTAACCTCAAACTTACCGGCAACCAATTGTTTAACTTTATTGTTTTCCGGCTGGCTGTTTTCTGACTGACTCATATCCTGCTTCCTCGTGATTGTCCCCAAATTTACAGGGGGGTATTTTCATAAAGCGGCTAAATTAAACGGCTTCAAGATGCTATAAGTGACATTTCAACACAAAAACCAAGAATAGAACATTGACGAAATTGCGCAATATGTGGATTATATTGCTATCACACAACCACATTTGAGTATAACAATGCTTATCTCATCAGAATGGCCCCTAAGCAACAAAGGCATTCGTTTTTTTGTTCCTCAATTTGCGATATCCAAACTAGAACAACACCCAATTACAGAGGCCCTGTATGTATTAGCCCTCGGCTATTACCCCAATGCCAAACAACATAAAATGTCTCGCGAAACCCACGAAGATCAGCTCATCATGTACTGCACCGATGGTGAAGGGACGCTTACGACACACAAACAAACCTATCAGGTAAAAAAAGGGGATCTGATGATTTTGCCAAAATCCATGCCCCATCAATACGATGCAAGCCCTGCTAACCCTTGGAGCATTTATTGGGTACATTTTGATGGTCACGCCAGCGCTGAATACCTTAGACACATAGAAACCCCAACATTTAACGCATTGGATGGCGGCGTACTGTCAATTGGCTTGCACCCACGCATAGTAACGGATTTCGAAAGCCTACTTTCTATTAGACAAACCGGTTACAGCTTAAATTCCTTTATCTATGCATCTAACGTACTCGGACAGCTCCTCACCTATATTGCCCTATTGGCACCCAAAACATCAGCAGACAGTAGTCACAAAATTGATTTGGACGCCATTCACGTATTTATGGAAGAACGTCTTAACGAGGAGCTGAGTTTAGAAACTATCGCAAGCTTTGCCAGCTTATCTAAATTCCACTTCTCAAAACGTTATAAAGCCCTAACAGGTTATTCACCCGTTCAACACTTTATTCATATGAAAATGGAAAAAGCCTGCTATTTGCTAGATATAACCGATGATCAAATTACGAATATTAGCTACCAGCTAGGATATGAGGACACGCAATACTTCTCTCGTGTATTTAAACGTGTTGTAGGATTGTCGCCTAGAGATTACCGAAAGCTTAACGGCCCTTACAGGCTTTCACCAAAAAAATAAAAGGGCAACTATTCAGCTGATCTCCAAGACCGCCCTGAATTGGATATTTGCAAGATTCAGAAGTCCGCTGGATTCGTAACTACCTTACACGGTGACCTTACTCTGGCAGCGCCCAATCAATTGGCTTTTTGCCTTTAGACGCCAGGTAAGCATTTGTCTCACTAAAATGCCCACAACCTAAGAACCCTCGGTGAGCAGACAGCGGTGATGGGTGGACTGAGCGTAATACCTTGTGTTTCTCTTGATCAATAAATTGGCCTTTTTTATGGGCATAACTACCCCACAACAAAAAGACAACACTCTCTTGTTCATCATTGATTTTTTGAATCACACTATCGGTAAACTTCTCCCACCCCTTCTTTTGATGCGCGCCTGCCGTTGCCTGCTCAACAGTAAGTACACTATTGAGTAGCAATACGCCTTGTTTCGCCCAAGAGGTTAAACAACCATGACTCGGTATATCCAAATCTAAATCACGATGTAATTCTTTGAAAATATTCTTTAGCGAAGGTGGCGGTTTAACACCTTCAGGTACCGAAAAACACAAGCCATGAGCTTGGCCTGGCCCGTGATAAGGGTCTTGCCCTAAAATCACGACTTTTACATCACCAAAAGGTGTAAAGTTAAATGCGTTAAAGTACTCATCGCCAGGAGGGTAAATAACTTTTCCGGCTTCTTTTTGCTGCAATAAAAACGCTCGTAATTGCACCATATAATCTAAATCAAATTCTGTAGACAGCTGTTTTTTCCAGCTAGACTCCAACGTAAAACGTTCAGCTGCCTCACTCATTCTGATCTAAACCTGAACTAAAAATGTATGAAATATACGCTTTAACATACGTTTAGCACGATCCGCATCAAACTCTTCAGCTGGACACTGCAAACCTTCTTGCTCTAAACGGAAAATCGTGGCCATTAATAACTCCGCAACGATATCAGGCTCATCAATCCCCATCTTTTCACATAACAGGTGCATGTCATTCACAAGATAACCATAATAATGCTGGGCCATATCACGAAGGCGTGGGTCACGTAGCGATTCGTGCATAAACGCCTGTTCGGCAAGCAAATGGTCTCGTTTATCCGTTAACTCATGTTGGATGAAGGCTACCAATAGGGTTGCCAGCGCTTCAACCAATTGGTTTCTTATAGGCCCCGCATCAGGGACTTTACCGCCATTAGCCTGAATAAAAGCTTCCACTTCAGTATAAATCGGCGTTACCACATCACTCATTGCTTTTTCAGCGAATAGCGTAAATGTATCAGTAATTAAATCTGATATGTCTTTGAAATAATAGGTTGTGGCAGATAGAGGCACTTCCGCTTCTTTTGCCACCGCTCTGTGACGAACGCCACGAACACCCTCTTTAACAACAAGTCTTAATGCAGCTTCTAAAATAGCCTTTCGACGCTGTTCACTTCTTGTACGACTGGCTTTTCGCCCTTGATAACTTACATTTACACCATCAGACATAATAACAATTCACTACCGGAAACAGTGGGTTCTAGTTGGGCTAATCATACGCTAAATAGTCAGAAAATACAGTGAGATGACTGGATGAATAGTCATCGCCTCATACCTTGAAATTAATTTAATCGTCGCTAACAACTGATTGATCAATAAAACCAGTATAGATGCATTGCCAGGATTTACGGGAATTGTATTTTGCAACGCTATTGCGTTTTCGAAGACTAAGGCGCGCCTTGAAAAGCTTGATTAATATCAAGTTTTTCAAAACTATCGCGCCCTATACTAGGTATACAGTGTAAACAACCGAGAAACTACAATGCAATTCTTTGCCATAACGATGCTACTTGTATTCGCCAACATTTCATTCGTCGACGTAAGCACCAAGCCGCAACTATCTTCTCCTCCGATAGAAAGCACTGCAACCCCCTCAATAATTATTGAATCTGTTAACCCGAGATAACCTCTCCCTGGATTAACACTTCAGGTTGATCTGTTAAGGAGTGGCGCTCTTGTCGTCTTTTATCTTTCCTTCCATCAATAAACAGTAACAACGGCACAAAGAAGAAAAAGTTTACCGCCAATGCAATGGTTACGGTAATCGCCGTTAACATACCCATGCTTGAATTTGGGTAATAATGCGATGTCGCCATCATGCCAAAATTTGCGGCCAATACCATTGTTGTTGCAATTAATGCCAACCCTACGGTTTTAAACGCATACCGTGTGGCTTCAATACTGGTTAAGTTATTCTCTCGTCTAGCTCGGATATATTTGCTTAAAAAGTGAACGGTATTATCAATCACAATACCCAGTGTCATACAGGCAACAATACTTACCGCTATACCAATTTGCCCTTTCCATAACCCCCATATTCCAAACGAAATCATCGCAGGGAATATATTGGGAAAGATACTCAACAAACCATATTTAAAGGAGCGTAATGCAACAATTAATAATAACGATACCACAACCAGCGCCAACCCAGTTCCAACCAGCATTCCTTTGATATTGTGGTAAGACAACTCCCCTAACAACAAATCAAAACCAACACCTTGTGTTTCCATTTTTTCAGGTAAATTTTGAGCTATCCAATTTCTCGCAGATCGCTCAAAGGCAATAATTTCATTTGAGGATACCGTTGCCAGCAATACATCCACCCTTACTGCCGAACGATCTATATCCATTTGATTCTCTAACCCCAAACCAAAAGGCAAAGACATCTGAAACATTAATGCATACTGAGAAATCAACTCTCGTTGCTCTGGTACCTGATAATAGCGAGCGTCACCACCGTTCATATCTCGATTTAACCGTTTAATCGTGTCGGAGAATGTAGAGACAAACATCACATTATCTTGCTCTCTCGCCCAACCAGAAAATTGATCAAGCCCCCGCATATAATCAGGCTCCATAATGCCCCGAACCTCACCGGACGGAAAAGCAAATTGAATGCGATGATGTCCTGTGAGCTCATCAACCATAAACTGCGTAGCATTCCTTACCTCAAAGGACTCATCAAAATATTCAAACCACACATCATTAAATTCATTTTTCAAACTGCATACCGACAACAAAGAAAACACCAACGTTGCAACAATAAATACTGGCTTACGTCGATCTATAACAAAGCCTGCAAATTGATTCATAAACCGGTCGCGCCAAAGAACATTTTCACCTGAACGCTTGTTCATACCAGGTTGCTTCGATTTCTGTTTCACTTTGAGTTGCGGTAGCACCATAATCATTGCTGGCAAAAAAACTATCGATAAAAACCAAGCTGCCATTACACCTATAGATACCAAATTCCCCATATCAGCAAATGGAGGTGACTCTGAATTATTCAAAAATAAGAAACCCACAGCAGTCGTCACACTGGTGAGAAATACTGGCTGCATATTAATACGTAAACTTTCCAACATAGCTTCACGCTTTTCTTGCCCTTCACTGATTTGATGCTGAAAAGTCAACAATAAGTGAATACTATCCGCCACCGCTAACGTCAAAATAATTGCCGGTGCACCACCCATCACCGGCGTAATTTCAACCCCCAGCCAAGTAACAATACCTAACCCAATGACATTCGACAACGCAATGACAAAATACGTTAAGACTACCGATGCGATACTTCGCAACATAATATAAAGGCAAATCAGCACCGCGATCGTGCTGTATATCGACGTTATGCTTAACGCATCTTCTGTCGCTTTTTTAGAGGCATCCTTAAAAGCAACATGCCCTGACAGCATAAATTCTACGTCAGGATAACGCGCTCTAAAATCATCTCGCACTGATCTCGCGTACTCCATAATCATTGGTGCATCACGACCACCTTCATTATCAGCGAGCACCGACACATTAACTGAGGCTACATGCCCGCGAGTGGAAATGACGTTCTCCACAAGATAAGGCTCATTAAGCGCTATCTGTTTAATCTTATCCAATTGTTTATCGGATAAACTGAGGGGCTCATCGACCAAATCTATAACATCTAAGTCATCACCATTAACCTCGGTATGCTGAAAATTCACTAACGAGTCAACGCGAAGTGTTTTAGGCAACGTCCAGGCTTTATTGGTCAACTCTTGAAGCATGACCAGGTTTTTACGCGTAAAGACATTGTCATTTTTCGGATGAACGATAAAAACCACATTATCGTCTTTGGTAAAGCGCTGCTCCAATGCAATTAGGCGCTGCATTCCTTCATTATCCGGCCCAAACAACACCCGGGGATCATTATTTAGCTCAGCAAATCGCAAGCCATAGCCCGATGTGCCAACAACAAGAAGGGTGAACATGATGCAAACCCAGGGATGATCGACAATAAACCGTTGAATATAGTGAACAAACCCAGATGGTTCTACGCTATCAACCTGAGATTTCTTATTCATGCCTTTTATCTCTATTTTATTAATATCTTCCTATTGTGCTCAAATAAAGATAAAAATCGCATAATCAAAAAGGGTTATTTTAAGCGCTAATCTGCAATTAACACCAGAAAAGCCTCCTGATATGCCTCTTAGAATAAGGGAGTCTCTATTAATCTGTGAATACCCCCACATCCAGAGCTTTAGATACCGCCTGAGTACGGCTCTTTACCATGAGTTTCTCATACAGATTTCGTATATGTACTTTTGCTGTGTTTGCAGAGATAGATAGCCGGTCTGCGATTTCAGCATTCTTCAAACCTTGCTTGATCAACCACAAAATCTCTATTTCCCTTGATGTTAAACTTTCTTTTACTTTGCTATTCTCATGATGTAAGGCTTGCTTATCAGCGCCTCCTGACTGAAGCGAGAACTGCTTTTCAAGGTAACCACGGTATGCTAACAAGGGAGCACTTAACCCTCGTAAGTTTAACAATAAAGGCCCAATAACAACCCAATCATCTAAAAATACCCGGCAATACCCTGCGCGTTCACCAATAACAATAGCTTTCAACAAAAAGCGACGAGCGCTCGAAGAATCCTGCTGCCTTTCACTCATCAATACACTCAGTATTAACGCTCTAATTGAACTTAACATCCTTCCATTCCGCTCACTGTCTTCCAAAATAAACGTAAGTAACTGCCTAGCTTGCTCAAGTTTATCTTGTAATATTAAGGCTCGAATCAACAAAAAACGCTCTTCTTCGCTTCGATAGTAGGTAATCTCCTGCAATCGAGACTGTTCCTCATCAGCCCATTTTGTTAATGCCTCATATTTACCCTGACAAAATGCTAGCTTTGCCAAAAACATACTAATTGGAGGGGATATAAAGGACCAAAAACTTAAATGGTCTGCAAAATCATCCTGAGCAGCACGTAATAACTGATCAGCTTCAGAATAACGTCTTGCCCCCATCAACGCATTGGCATACGTAATATCGGTTAATGCTTTTTGCCCTGGCATGGCTGCAGAGCCCGTATGGTTTCTCAAGTTACCCCAGCATTCAGCAACCTTTTCAAACTGGTTTATTTCACGATACATATCCAGTTTACAAATATCCGACCAACCGATAGCCAAACCAGGGTCTGGCCCAATGGAATCAACCCACCGATGAAACTCCGCAAAACATTCAAATGACCCACTCACATCACCACCGTAATAACGAGCCATGCCTAGTGTTTGCGCCAGACTTAGCGCTATAAATTGATTATTCTCACGTTTTGCTTTGCTTAAAATTGCCGGTGCGTATTTGATGATATTGGTCATATCACCTCTGACAAAATAATCAATCACTACACCTAGCTGAACCCCTAAGTCTTCATTTTGATGCGAGCTTTGAATAAGTGATTCGTGATCGGCAATTAGCCGCCTCGCGCCCTGAGGGTCTCCAGAAATATGCGCCAACTGAGTACGGTATACCGCTACATGACTCAGTAACTGCTTGCGCTCATCATCCGACAATACAACCCGCCCTTCATCAAGCAGCTCTTCAATACGATCTAAATACTCCGCAGCGGGGGTAATGTTATTGCTGCGAAATAACGACCAAGCCTTTATCAGCAACAACTTAGGTCTATTTTGCAATTCATCTTCTGGCAGTCTATCCAACAAAGACTCGGACAACGCATCTTCACTGCCCAACACCCTGCCATAACTAATACTTTCCACCAGCTCGGATGCACGAGACCATTGCTCTGCGGCAAGATAGTGCTCAATAGCCTCCTCTTTGTGCCCTATTGCTTCAAAAGCAATAGCAGCCTTTGCATGTAACTGGTGTCGCCCCGTTATGGTTTTCTTATCAAACTGTGATAACAAAGCCTCACGAAATAACTCATGAAAACGATACCAGTCAGCTTCTCCATGGAGGGACTGGATAAATAAATTCTTATCTTTAAGCTGTTCGATAATCTCACCGCTATTTTTAATCGAGAAAATACGGTCTAACAGCTCTGTCGAAAAACATGCTAACGGTGATGTATCAATAACAAAATCACGAACTTCTTGATCGAGACCAGAAATAACCTCATCAAATAGGTAGCGTATCACCTCTTCATCCAAATCGGTCAACGCTCGGGTTAAAACACTATCTTCCTTTGCCATTGGCAAATCACGCTGCATTGACAACACCGCTAGCTGAACCGCTGCCGCCCAACCTTCTGTTCTTTTCTGCAGCACAAATATACTGTCTTCGCTCACGGTACCCGATAAACGTTGCTTCAAAAACAACGCTGTTTCTTCAGCAATAAATGCCAACTCAACACTAGTAACTTCAATCAATTGACCTCGAACTTTTCGCCGTTCGATAAATAACGGTGGCTGAGTTCGACTGGCAAGAACAACATGAATAGATAAAGGTAAATTATCAAACAAATACGCCATTGATTCATGTATCGATACATTGTGAATGACATGATAATCATCCAATACCAGAACCAATGGCTCCGATAGTCTACCACTCCCCCACATCAACAATTCATTGAGCAGCATTTCCACCAACTGGTCGATATGCGCAGGAGATAAATCTAATAACATCGCTTGAGACTTTGGGGCTATATGCTCATCACTTCGCTGAATAGCACCGACTAAATATCGCCAAAACCGCAGCACATCATTATCCCGAGCATCTAGGGACAACCAAACCGGCGGCAATTCACACGCAGCTAACCATTGAATAATTAAGGTGGTTTTACCGTACCCTGGAGGAGCCTGTAGCAAACTGATATGCCCAGGTTCTGGACTACCCAGCCGAGAAAACAGCCGCTGCCGAAGCATCAGCTGGGATGGAATAATAGGCACTAAAAACTTGGTTTCTAACAACATAATGAGTGTGTTTTTCTTTTTGTATAGAAATCAGATCCTACAGTGTCCTATGTTAACGGTTTTTGATCAATCTAATCCTTATTCTCATCATAAATAGGTATCTGCCCCGTTCGCTCAAACCAGTCAACTTTGGAGCCATAAAAAATATGGTAATCTGGAGTGTGGTTAATGGGGGTCGTTAACGTCCCCAAGCGTAACCGCACCACCTCAGGCATGTCCATTCGCTGACTAAATATAGGACTACCGCAGTTTTCACAAAAAACTCGACGCTTTTCTTTGCTAGCAAAGTACGATTTTAGTGTTGTCTCTCCCGTCAAAAATCGTAGTTTAGCAATCTCAATCGGGGCATTTGTCACAAACGGTGTACCTTGTGCTTGCCGACACTGACTGCAATGACAAATGGCAGTCTCCGTTATCTCCCCATCATATTCATAGGTCACATCACCACACAAACAACGTCCTTCTAACATTTTACTACTCCTTTAATTAACTTGATCTAACACTACCTGGCGAACTCCCTGTCCAGCGCTTGTATGCTGCATTAAAAGCCGTTAGTTGCTGATATCCCAGCAACATAGATATTTCTAACAAAGACAAGGTTGTTTCACGCAAATAATAAGCCGCCCGTTCTTGCCGTACTGTATCAACAATAGCCTGGTAAGTCGTGCTCTCTTCTTGTAAGCGTCTACGTAATGTTCTCTCACTAACATTCATCCGTGACGCTAATGCTTTCTGGCTAGGTTCTCCGCGGGGTAACTGTTTAAGAATATTACTTGCCACCTGAGAGGATACTGAACAATCATCTATTGCAGAAGCCAATTCATCCGCCTCTTTCGCCATTACTCGATGAACAAAAGGGTCTGATTTCAAAATGGGCAATGCTAATAAATCTGCATCAAATCGAATACTTGCAATACTTTGTTCAAACAACAAATCAGATCCGAACACCTCATGCCAAGCTGCCATGCACGCAGGGGGGCGATGAGAAAAGCACACCGCCATTTTCAACTCGTCACGACCAGTTAGCCGTTTACCCAAAGTTACCCATACGGCTAGAAATAGATCTTCCAAGATTGCTAAGTATTGGCCGCTTTTTAATGACCAGCGCACATCAACAACACCGTCTAACAATACAATTTCAGTACATCCCCGAGTCATCACTAATGTTTCGTATTTGGGGATTAACTGCAATGCCTCAAACAATGTATTGCAACTTGCCGCAGCATATCCAAGCGCGTTAAAGCTTGAAACCGCTAATTCTCCACCAAGACGTACGCCAGCTGCTTCATCCCCCATCACCTTTTCAATAGCCGTCAGCAAGGCAATAAAACCTTCCCTCTCCACTCGTGATGTAGGCGCGTCATAAAGTGCTTCACCAATCCCTAATTCATCCAAAATAGACGCTATAACACGCTCATCCACCCCTGACGCCTGCGCAGCAGTGATCACACCCGTCACCAAGGATGCTGCCACTGTATCTCGTGGCATTAGTGTATTTTTGTTCTTTTGGCCTACAGGCATAAGTAATTGGCCCACCTTCGCTCACACACTTTATCGTTAGCCAATTATCCTAAGCCCTTATTATTGAATTACAAGAGAAGAACGATGATTACTGAATCCGCTTTACAAGCCCAATCTATTCTACGCGACAGCAGCCATTTCTCTTGGTATGTCATACCAATGCTTATCATTGTACTTTATATCTATTTTCAAGAGGCAGACAAAGGTAATTGGAGCCGAATACTAGCCGCTTTGGCTTTTTGGGGAAT
Organism: uncultured Gammaproteobacteria bacterium; assembly: GCA_913063495.1. Lineage (GTDB taxonomy): Bacteria > Pseudomonadota > Gammaproteobacteria > Pseudomonadales > Ketobacteraceae > 42-54-T18. The sequence goes on from CAJXXT010000032.1 coordinate 16,943, forward strand.
GGACTGGTTTAACGAAATTTGGAATAGCCTGATATTCCATTTTTCAGATTTTGCACCGATGTGGGCCGCTCCAGGGGGGGACACTGCGTACCTGATTCTTATTGGACTCAATATAGAAATCTGCTTCATGTTTGCAATCACCGGAATCGCTGCAACATTAGCAATCCCAACCGATAAACATGCAAAAATATTCGGCATCAACAACCGGCTTGTATTTGCATCTGCCATGTCAGCCTGTTCTGTAGCCGTGGAAGTTGTATTAAACAGTATCGGTGCCCTCACCTGGGACTGGTCATTTTGGAATGCTGAGTACCCCTATCCAATTTTCCTATTTGGCTATATGACATTTTACCTTGTCTGTTATTGGGTATTTGATATGGAATCAAGAAAGAAACAAATCACTGTTGTTAGCAGTATCTTTATATTCGATATCATTGGCTTAGGTGTATTCGGCTCGCTAGGTTGGTTGTAACCTTGAATGAGAAGGCATTGTAGAGTGCTCAGTTCTTCTTGGTGTCATGGGGGATCGCAGGCATTAGAGGAACAAGCGTTGCACTAAGCTGATTCGCCAAACCTAAAACAACGTGTCGTACAATGTGATGCTCTGCATTATCCAACGGGAGCTCCGAAACAATTGCTTGGGGTGCAATGGAAATTTCTAGAGAAAGCGGCGTGTTATTGTTTGTAGCTGTAGGCTTAAGAATAGCGAATTCGACAGCAACATTCTCACCAAAACCGTAAGTACCGCGGACTTCAAAGGGGTACTCGGCTACTTTACTTACTGTATCCGGGCTAGCTGTACCCGGGCTAGAGCTAGCCCCTGAAAAGTAAAGACTGTAATCTGAGCGTTGATGATGTGCAAAAGTGACGTTGATTGCGCAATAATTACCATAGGGAATATCAAGCTCCCCGATATTCCAGTCGGTTGCTTGCAATAAATTTATTTTCCGGTGAACCGACAGTTGGGTGGGCTCAGTGAATGCAACACCGTGATTTGCATAAGCACTGGAAATAAACCAATCCAACCAGTTCCCTGGTGGAGTTTCCGCCTGTTTTGAGTATTTCTGACAGGGGAATAACTCTAGGCTAAACAAGGACAGATAGGCTTCGTTGATTATAATCGATTGTTTAGAATGAGAGATAACGTTCGCAATGGCAGGCACCCGCAAGCGAACGTTAACTTTTCGAGACTCCTCCCCGTGACCAAAACAAGTCTGATTGCTACACACCAATGCAGCAATCAAAAGAATCTTTGTTATGAGTACCTGCCACATATTATGGTCTAACCAACCGGTTATTGTCACTGAGTAAATGTGTTGGGCCACGGTAACAGGCAAGATAATAGGGCCAGCCATCCGTTGCATAATAGGCATAACTACCGTCAGGACGAATCATACCATTACATTGATCTAGCGGACTCAGTGCTGCTTCATAGCTGTGAAAATCCCAAGCATTTTCATTCGCATAATCCCCGGTTCCAATATAACGATAACTACTTTCAACTTTAAACGTTTCGGAGCAAGTAATATCGCTACATTCCCATGGAGAAAGAATGGGAAATCCATCAAGGGCATAACCGACAACAACGTTGGGTGTACTGGCGGGTAATAATGATTCTGCCCCACCTAACGTTGGCCACTCAAAAAAACAGTTGGCGCGTTGGTGAAAATGGTAGTCTCGAGTATGTCCACCGCAATAATTTAATAATCCGTCGGTGACAGGGTTGGCATAATTATCTGCTGCATTTTCGTTGGGGCCAAAAATCTGAATACCTGTAACGGTGATGGCAATAGGACCTAAAAGAGGAATAGCGACCTGTTCATCGGTTAACGTTGGGTTACGTGGCAATGTCCAATTATAATCGACCGCAATAGGAGCTGCAGCTCCTGGCCCTAGATTAACCCAATCAAAATTAGTCGCGCCATTGCTGTTGACAAAAAGCGTGGAGGGATCACAAGTGACACTTAACGTAGGCGCTAACTCTGAGCCGAATATATCTGCATTAGTAGTGCCGTTAAGGTCATAATCAATATAATTGTCGCGATTATTGGTATCGACAAAATCGGTGGCTTCTGAGCAATTCGCAATGTCAATTAGATCACTGATCGGTGTTTCGTTATCCGTAGGGGAGTCACCACTAGGGCGCACTGAGGTTAACAGAACGTCACTCCATGCGATTCGCTCTGCACGAAAAACTGAAATCCCGGGAATGCGAATTTCCCACACCGTTTCTGCTGATGCATCGGAGGTGACTTCAATAATATGCGTATCATTGTTACTGCCAGGACCGCCAGAATTAATCAATACGTTAGCGTTGGAAAGCTCATCAACATCACCAAGTGACTGAGTGTACTTAGGAGCAATGGCTTCCCAGCGCTGTTCAGCAGTCATATCGTTAGTATTAATAGTGAATCGAACGGCCCTACTATTATAAAGGTTTCCAGCAAGCGCTGCCTCGTTTCGATTATCATAAAGTAGAAATTCGCCAACGCTGGTGATTGTAGGGGCGTGCTGAGAAGCCATCCAGCTACCATTGGTTAAGGTGAAAAACTTGTCTTGTAAATTATCCGCTGCCCCCTCACTGCTTCCCATAATCCACACAATCTCCCCAGTAGTATGGTCAATATTGATAACCCAGCTCTGGGAGCGACTGGACAACAGAATGCTATCATCATGGGAAAGGTGATAAATAGCATTCGAGTGAGTCCAATCGAGGGCACCATTACTCTCGCGGGTGGATAAGGGGCCAGGGAACCGGGCTGTATCCAAATGATCAAAGGTAGACCATTCCCAAACAGTATTGCCTTCAGAGTCCACTTCAACAATGCCATCCCCTTTTAACAACTGCCCGTTCACCGATTCGGTTTGGTAAACCAATGCCATGACATTACCATTATCCAAAAGAATTGCATCGTGGTGATAAGCCGGTAATGGATAACTGACAATGACCTCTCCAGTGATGTCAACAATGCGAGCTTCTCGTGTGAGTAATAACAGCAAATAACCATTATCTAAGACTCTAATAACAGGAGAAGCAGACATAGGAATGTTATCCCCCTGTAAATACCAGACGATATAACCTTCCTCATCTATGCCAAAAAACCGAGAAGAATCCCCAGCGTCAGCCTCTGCAAAAAATGTGATTCCCCCCATGCTTTTTTCATTTTTTGAAAGTAACTCCAGGGTAGGAGCGTCAGCGGGTAATGCACCTGAGGTGAATTTTTGTGGCTCGCTTTCGGTGGTTATTCCATTTTCATCGGTGACTAATGCAATGAAGGTATATTCAGTTTCTGCACGCAGACCAACAACGACAAAGTCATGCATAGTATCATTAAGGCTACGTGCCGTTTGGTGGGCATCAATGTTGTCCGCGTCAAACTGAATCACCACGGTCGCGTTGCTATCGGTAGTAACGGAGACTCGCGACATCAATGTATTTTCATCATGAGCCGTTAGCGTCATGATGTGTGGAATTGGAGTAACATCTTCTCCCTGACATGCAGAAAGAAAAATGCAAAGCATCAGCAGGATAAGTCTTATAAATTGTACGGAATAAGGTAAAAACAAAATACTCTCCTTTATTAGTGTTAATACCAATAAACGTACGAGTTATATATTCGTTGACAACAAATAAAGAATTTTTTGATAATTGATTTTTGAAGGGAGTGGAGTTAGGCCGGCGGGTTATTTTGGTCAGACAATTATTTACAATACTGAGGTGCTAACTATTTTGATGTCACCATAGTTAGCACCTGCCCAGAAGCGTATAAAGGACAAATTCTAGCGAGTGCTTAATGTAGTTTTAACCTAGGTCGGATAAAATGGTTAATCTTATCCGATAAAGCCACAAGCAACGTTTTAAACCAACCATGGATCGCCAACTGGTGCATCCGGTACAAAGAAACATACGCTAAACGTGCAATACGACCTTCCACACTCAAACTGCCCGTTGAAAGCCCCCCCATCAACCGTCCAAATGCGGTGAAATCACTCAAAGAAACCAAAGAACCATAATCACTATATTTAAAGTCAACAAGAGGTTTTCCTGAATGAAGGTTACAAAGATTTTTTGCCACCAAACTTGCCATCTGATGAGCTGACTGAGCTCTTGGTGGTACCCAGCGCACCTCGCCATCGGCCCCCATCATTTCACAACCAGCACAATCACCCAAAGCGAATATTGCGGTATCACCCTTCACTTGTAATGTAGAATCCACAAGCAATTGATTTGCACGATTGGTTTCAAGCCCACCAAAACCACGCAGAAATTCTGGGGCTTTTACACCCGCGGCCCATACAATAAGATCAGCCTCAAAGCGTGTTCCGTCTTTTGTGATAAGCGCGCCTTTTTCCGCACAAGTAATCATCGTAGAAAGATTCACGTTAACCCCAAGCACTTCCAGCTCCGTATAAACCGCCGAGGAAATCCGTTCACTTAGCGCAGGCAACAAACAAGGGCCAGCCTCTATCAGTGAAACTTGTAAATGCTCTGGTCTAACATTGTGCAAGCCATAAGTAGCAAACAACTGTCGCGCTTTAAATAACTCGGCTGAAAGCTCAACTCCTGTCGCACCACCACCGACAATAACCACATGCAATTTACGTTCAACATGGGTTTTTGCCAAGTCTCGATTCAACCGAATAAATTGATTAACCAAACGACGTTGAAATGTTTTTGCCTGAGATATACTATCCAAGAAAATACAATTTTCTGCTACGCCCTCAATGCCAAAGTCATTAGATACACTACCAATAGCCAATACTAAATAATCATATGGTTCTTCGCGCTGAGGTAAAATCTCTTCGCCATTCTCGTCAAATAACGCGGCTAGCTTAATGACTTTCTTATCACGATCAACGCCACACAACGTACCAACTTTAAACGTAAATCCGTTGTAATGGGCATGCGCGCGATACCCCACGGCATCCGCTTCTGCATCCAATGAGCCTGACGCCACCTCATGCAATAACGGCTTCCAAATATGGGTATGATTGCGGTCAAACAACAGCACTTCTGCTTTATCTTTGCGCCCCAACTTTTTACCTAATGATGTTGCTAGCTCTAAGCCACCCGCACCGCCTCCAACAATTACAATTTTCATTTTAATGCCCTATACAAGTAAGATTCCTTTGTATCCCATTGATAAAACATCATTGAGATACAAAGGAATTTCACCTAATGCAAATAGATATAAGGCACCAACATAGACTCGGCCTATTTAAGCTGGCAACTATAACAAAATCAGCCGCCTCCGTTAATACTTATATCTTTATAAACCATACGTTAGCGTCAGCGAATAACTATTAAGATCAGCATCCCCAAACGCCCCCTGAGTCATATTTACATCCACACTCCAATGAGTATCTATATCATAAATAATATAAAACCCTATCAACCCGCCGCTATCGCCAGTCGTCGCTGTTCCATTTCCACCTCCGCCGGTACCTCCCCCGCCATTAGGTGGCGGTGGAGGTGGCGAAACACCAACATTCTCATCATCAGAGCCCCCCGATACCTGATCATACCAATCCAGACTTACACCTGCGAAAACACCTGAGGTATCGGATAAATAAAAGTAGTAATCAGTGTTTAATTTTATATTTACGTACCGAAAATCGCTGCTCTCTGAAAGATGCATCTTCGGGTCACCCAATTCAGCATCAACGTCTTTTTTATCATCCTGTACACCGAACAATACAGTATGCGCCCACAACCCAACTTCCCACTGATAACTTACATCAACATGAGTGACTGCGGACTTAATCTCGGCACTCGTAAAAAACTCTTGATTTTTACCATGAACGATTTCAATTTCATCTTCAATTTTTTGGTAAGATGCAAAAAACCCCCAATTGCCAAAGGAATAACCAGCGCCTACTCTTCTTAGGGATGAGGTAATCTCAGAATTACCAGAATCAACCAAGTCGATATCATCGGACCACCGTCCTACCCCAAACTGAAAAAAAGTAGATTCTCCAATATCTACCTCTCCTCCAATGGCTCCCCCAGCTAGACGATAATCCAACTTTATTTTGTCAACCTCTGTAACGTATTCATAACTATCTACACCCATGTATAAATTACTGGCATAAATATAGGAAGAACAAAAAGAGGATATCAATACACAACAAGGAATCGCCAGCAGGTGCTTTTGTCTAAAATTGCGTTTAATAATAACCATCACCTATCTCCATTTCAGTAATTTTCGAATACAATAACTATTCAAATAATAAATAGTCCAACGTAAATTATCGCCTATTTCTTCGAGGCCTATCGATACTTGGTGTCGTTCTCCGAGTTCTAGAATTTGGCCTTGAATGCCGAGACTCTGGCCTTTCACCTTCTTTTACCTGGCCCTCTTCATGACCCGTTCCCTCACCTTCATCCAACGTCAGTTTCTTCAAAAAAGTTCTAATCTTATCTTTTCCCATCTTCCCATCAAACAATACAAAACAAGGCACCTGATCAATAACATCACAACGCTGAGTTTGTGTATTGAAAATATTTGATGAACCTTTCTCCACCACAACGCTTCCTTCACAGCTATCTGAAGTAACCTGCCCCTGGTATACCGATACAACTTCCGAATTCTCAAGCATTGGCTTTTGATATTTCTTGCATTGCTTTACTTTCTCACGCTCATTCTCACAACGTTCTCCATCACAGATCCTTACAACCCATTCAGCTCTTCCAGCATGAAGATTGCCGCTAGGAGTGACCAGTGTAAATCGCTCATGAGTCTTCGAGGCGATGGTTCCTGACGTTATTCTTACCCCGCCACGTACTATTTTCAGATCGATATCACCTGCATCCATTGTGATAGGAAAAGAAACTATATGAAACTCGGTTTCCGGTCTCAATACAACCCGTGTTAAATCATAGAAGTTAACGGTTAGCCAACCTCCTTTGCCAGTAACAAGCTTATCGCCAGAATAGATTGGTTGTTGAATGTGTAATTTTCTCGTTTCACCGTCAAGGCCGGTGGCACTAACCTCACCAACGACCCTAACAATCGATGCAACTGATTTTTCTTTTGCAATCACATCCTCTGAAGCAACAAAAACACACACCCATAACAAACACATTAAGGTGATGGGTGAACTAGAAACAAACAAATTCGAAATAAACGAAGTCTGAAAAAACGAAGCCTGCATAAAGTCACGTCGAATCATTATGGTGACTCCGTGGAAAATTCATCGGCTATTTTATCAGCAGATTGACCTTGTCGTTCTGCATGATACTGGTGACAGGTGAGACAGTTAGAGGGGGCTCTACCCTGTTGATGGCATTGTGTACAGGTAGATCGAGTCATCGACAAAAAACTTGTTTCGACCATGTTTTTTGCAACCTTACTATCCAATTTATCCTCTGAATTCTGCGTGTCCTCTGGTAGACCTTCGTTTAATATATGACAGCTCGCACAACCATCATCCGTCATCAAACTAAAATGTGATACATGAGAGAACCGATTAAAATCGGTTGTAATGTCATCAGGCCTAAAACTCTGCCAACGCACATCTGGACTTTTATGATCATTATCAACTGTGGTTAAAGAATGGCATTTTATACAACCTCCAACCGATTCCTCATCACTTAGCGATTCAAATATTTCATTATGAATAACCTTTTCACTACCAAAAGTCACCTCCAACCATGTTGCGAGAAACGGATCAGCATGATCAATAGGACGATACCGAATATTACTCCCCTCCCGGTACCACCCGCCGCTCGTGGCCCAATCCTCACTGTTTTTTGCATTGATATCTAATGTCTTTTCGCTAACTGCAATATAGTCGACTTCTTCATCCTCATCATCTTCTGAAACATCATCTTCGTCATCACCACTCAAGATATCTTCATCTTCAAAATCTTCCTCCAAAATATCGTTATCTAAGATATCGCTTTCGTCTTCATCTAAGATACTTTCATCTAAGATACTTTCATCTAACAAATCTTCACCCAAAATATCATCACTGGCATTTCCCCCAAGCTCTGAAAGCACTTCAGTTTCAGTCGTGATTCCCGCTATAGGATCAATTGGTTCTTTGTAGTCAAATGTATCCGACGCATCAGATTTTGGTATCAACCTGTTATTTTTTCGAAACCCAGAAACCTCGTCTGCCAAGTGAGGAAACCATTCTTTCTGATTATTAATGAGAGTGTCCCTAGGCAATGAAGATATTAACCGATTTAATGTTGGTTGATCCAAGGTGTAGTTAAAAGCAATCGCAAGGCGCTTATATAACACAGCAGCCCCACCACTTTGAATATCATAAAAAAGTTCCTTAATATTCCAAGCGAGACGAGCGACCATAGCAATATCGTGTGTACTTGCCTCACTCAAGTCATATAAAACAACATCGCCAGGTAATACAGCAGAGCTCCCCCTCGAAGACTCTGCTCGCCCAGGTAACCCTTGAGTACTACCACTAGAATCATATTGAAGTAACAATTTCATAATAGGAGTAACATCACCTTCCGCCCATTCCGGCCAGTCTCCAATCGAGAATCCTGCCGCTGTAATTGCAGCAACATCCAGCTCTGGAATAACAAGCACAGCCAAGCCCTTAGCGCTCCCCCTACTCCGTCCTAACAATTGATCCAAATGACAGCCACCGCACGTGTCCTCAAAATTATTGGATAACATCCACTCCCCTGTTTGATCGGATTCATGACATTGCTTACAGCCTTCCGGGGCGATTTCAATATATTCGTCGTCGTAAAAATAGTTATCTAGATGTGCCCCGTGATTGAATTTTATTTGCGTAGCCTTATCGTTCGGATAATTACTATATTCCGGGTGCGACTCTTCAATGACATCAAACTTTTTTTCGTGACATGTATGGCAACGTCGGGCATCAAAATTATTAATAGCATGAAACTTTCCTTTATGCTCCCGGTGACAAGAAGAACAGCTAGTAGATTCCTTGGTAGGCATACGGACCTTATTTAATTGACTTGCCAAATCAACTTTCCAACTTACATTCACTGAAGCTGATTTTTCATGAATAATTACATCATAATCAATAGTGGAAAAGTTCTTATAATGCGTTGAATGTGCCTCAAAAGCATTTTTTCCTAATTCATGACAAGCTAGACACTGCTGATCGTCATTGTTACTGTTTAACGTCAATGCCTTCTGTAACCAGTGATAAATAGGTTCTCCCGCAGCAGTATGGCAATCCTGGCAACCCGCCACCTCACCATGACTGAGACTTAACGCACCCGGTGAAAGCATCGGTAACAAATTTTTTGCAGAAAAGACAATAATTAGCCCTCCAACAAATATCGATAGCAAGCCAATAGCAGCAATACGTTTTTTAGATCGAACAGATCTAATCGGTACACAAGGCTCATCGACGCAAGTGCATCTCCCTTTTTTATCTGGCCCCTGTTCACACTCATTACACTCTCTTCCACACACCCAAGATTGATTTGGTCGTACATAGGGGCTCTTTCTATGACCAAATTCTTGAATTGGGGTATCCTTCATGCAGCGCCCCTAAAGGCATACACCAATACGATATGCAAAATGGTCACCAAAATAAGAATCAACGCCATAGGAAAATGTAACACTCCCCAGTACTTCAAAACACATTGAATTGCAAAATGGGTATCCAACAAGTTCTTTTTATGTAACATATTATCCAACTCTAACGCGTATTCTGCCTCCTTTTTATTTAGGTAACGCAATTGTTTTCCCAAGCCATCTTTTACACGTAGAAACCCATAGTTTGACCCTAATAAATGTGTAAAGAAAAAATGGTGTCGATCAAAAAAACTGGCTAAATTTGAAAAGTAATAATCCGACAGCGTCGTTGAGCCGGAATCCTCTACGGATTCTACAATTATCGCTTCAACATCACGGCGAAGCTTCGTTAAATGCTGAGGAATTCGTTCGAAAATAATTTCTTCATCTAAGTAAGAAAGCCTACGAGCAAAAACTCTATTAATAAACACACCAAGAACGCCACTAGACATAACAACCAGGTAAAAAACAGTAATCGTAGTTTCAACAATCCCATCAGGAAACGTATATTCAATATGTTTCAGATAAACAAGAAATAGAAAAAAACCGCTATAATAATGCCATTGTGCCCACTGAGAACCTGAACCAAGGACAATAACCGCCAATTTCTTTTTTGCATAAAAAGACACCAGTATGGTCATCAAAAGCACCATAAACCAACCGGAGTAATACTGTTGTACCTGAATAGACAAATCAATTATTTCAAAAGCGGTGATAGCAACAAAACCACAAATCAATACCGCAATAGTATTTCGAATACGGCGATAACCAAAATTCATTTAACGATCAACCCAGTGAGATAAACTTGATATATCTTTAAGGTCGATGCGAGTTAACGCATCATGAGAACAGGCCCTCTCACATGCTGGCTTTCCGGTTGTTTCAGCACAGAGATCACATTTACTCGCTTTAACAATGGCTTTCCCATTGGCATCACGATACACCTTACCCGTTTCATCTCTAATTTCCACCATTCGAATATTATCATAAGGGCAGTTGTTCGCGCAGGTAGAACACCCTATACAGGTATTATCATTAATTTTTACCACGCCATCCGGTGATCTATGAATCGCACCAGTAGGGCATCCAATCATGCACACAGGGTCTTCACAGTGCATGCAGGCATTGGCAATCATATAGCGTTCAAAACTTTTACCATGACGATTAAAGCGAGGGTTATTATCATGCGCATCAGCACAAGCTGTCACGCAATCATCACAGCGGACACATCGCTCCAAATCAATCACCATCGATTTGGAGCCATTAATAAGTCGATTTTCAACCAAAAACTCTGTTAACTTTCTGTCAATGGGCTTGGCCTTTGACTGCTTGTTAATAGATTGATTATCCTTTAACGCATCCTGTAGGGATTGTTTAACCCCCTTCGAAGCACTTTCACTAAATATATTTATTTCCAACCACGCTGTCGGTATCCTTATAACATCAGTATACCCCAACGCCCGAAAGCTACAATTCAGGGCAGTGCCTTTACCCTTCTTCCAAGATTCATAGACTTCTTCCAACCCAAACATGTCACCACGACTTAAATACCCCATCGTGTAATGTCCAAAATTGATATACCGACTAATTCTGCCAAAACCGTTTTGCACCAAAAGCAAACCATCGGGATAATCCCCTTCCTGTGCTATCACAGGTTCCGATTGAATGATTTTATTGTAGTCCTCCTCTGTTTTTGCCAGTTTACTTATCGATTGAAACCCCTTCTGCCATTCGAATTCACCATGCACTTCAAATAACGCTAATGCCGCCAACTCATGTATTTTATTTGCAGGAAGCTTGGAAAACAGTGGCAAAGAAAGCAAATGATAATAAAGCCCTCTCTCCCGATATAAATGATCAATATATTCCCTAAACCCGCGCTCTCTCTTTCTAATATCCCGCAAACCCTGCCATCGTATTTCCAACAGCTCCACGTTGCCCAAAGCAACGACGGTATTCCTCATTTCACTACGACCTAACACAGCTGATTCACCAAAAATATCTCCCGTAACCAATCGAGAAATAGTTGGATCCTCATTGTCTATTGTATCTGGTATGCGATCAATTTCCAGGAAAGCTAGTTGGTCATTTTTTGGAATCGCGGTAACACCCCGCCGTACTTCGGGTAAATGACTCCTACGTAACCAGCTCCACAATACATTGAGAGTTGAAGGGATTTTGTACGTTGTAGGCTTTAAAAAACTAAGAGCACTGTCCAAAGGAGACAGCATAGCCACCTCACCTGACAGTAACAGAAATGCTGAATTGACATATTCCCCAGATCTAATAACAACCTGGTTTTTATCGAATGTTCGAATCCTGCAATCATTACGAATTATTTCCGTTAATTTTAGAGTACTCGGAAAGTTATTGCGATTCATCGAACAAAAATGCGGCGCAGACAATACCCTTACAACACTTTTAGCACTCATAGTACTATCAAAAGGCTGATCCCATCGCTTTGGTCTATCTATTACACTGCTATGTAAACTATCGTTCACAATAAGTTTTCCATTACCCTCCAAACACCTTCCCCTTGTATTTATCTGGCGATGGCAAGGCACCATCCACACCAGAAAACCCACTCCCATCATATTTATCTGCAAAGGTTGATGCTTGTTTTGATATTTTTTCTGCCGCACTTTCCAGCGCCGACTCATTATTGAGGGTTATTTTGACTTTCAAAGCAATACCAATAATGTTGGTTAGCTGTTCATTGTCGACGGTTTTATCAATTTTCTTCAAAAAAGCTAATGCTCGCTTCGCTCTCTTAGCCATTGCTAGTGCATACTTATCTTTTATTGTTGCCTTTGCTACTCCACGCAAGGCATATTCAAGATCTAACATTTTTCCAACGATATAAAACATTCGTCGCCGGTTCATGCTCGCCTCTGTATTATCATCGCTATACCAAAGATTATGCCTTACTTCACCTTGGGACCAGCGAATCAACTCAAACTTGCTACCGGCAGTATGCCCACCCACATTAACCAACTTTTCATTGGGAACGGTATGACAGCTGTAACAGTTTTCAGCGAGTGAATAAAGATTATTGGGTCGTATCATTCCTGCAGCATCTGACTCTTTATATCTCTTCACTTTATGTTCAGGTACTTCATTTTCTGCTTTTATATCTTTACCCCCAAAATCGCTATGCACATCAATCCATTCTGATCCTGCGCTATGACATGATTCACAGGATATCCCAGCAATAGGTTTTTCTTTACCCTTCTTAGTTGCTACCGTGAAATGACACGTCAAACAATCACTTTCAGACTTAATACGCTTTATACCCATCTTATCCGCAATCTCTCGAGCTTCATCACTACGAGGCATTTCAGAAAACGTTTTAGAATGATGTGTTTGTTTCCAGGCTTTAACCGTTTCTTTATGGCACTCACCACATGCATCAACGCCTTTCACTTTATCGGGATCGAGGCGAAGATCACTAGCTTGCAACACCGATGAAAAACAAAGCATACCTAGAATAACCAACCATCTACTTATAAAATATTTACTCAACATAAAACCCTCTCTACTTTCCAATTTATATACTGATAATATTATGCATTAAGTCGTAATTTAGTCTTGGGAACTGCAATACAGGTTAGGCAAGAACCTTTCTCAACATCCGAGTCTGGGTCTTCGATATAGCTAACTTCACCTTCAATCACCGCTGTCAAACATGTTCCACAACTACCTGCTCTGCACCCACTTTCAATTTGAATACCTGCCGCTTCTGCTGCCTCAAGTAACGTGCCAGAAGCAGAGGACCACATAATAGTTTTGTCTGACAAACCAAATGTCACGGGTATTGTCGTTTCCGATTTTTCCGGTAGTACTTCTGGTTTTGCGACACCTCGATTAATGCCCGCAGGCCCAAAAGATTCAAAGTGAACCCTTGCCTCACTAACACCGTGTACATGTAGTCCAGACACCATTGAATCCATCATTGCCCCTGGGCCACAGATGTAAAAATCAGCGGCTAATGGCGCCCCTAACTGAAAAATGGATTCACAAGATATATGGCCATGGTTACCTGACCCTGGTGCTCGCACTCCAAATGTTCCTGGGGCACTAAAGAAATGATGAAGGTGAAAACCATTGTGTTTAATGCTCATTTGCTTTAGATGATCGGACATAATCAACTGCTCGATATTTTTCACACCATAAAAAAGCCAAACTTCTCGTTTACTACCTATCTGATCCAAAGTGTTAATCATTGATAACATCGGTGTTACTCCAACGCCGCCAGCCACCAATACTATAGGGGTCTTTTCTGTTATATCTAACCAGAACTTTCCTGTCGGAGCCTTAACATCCAATATATCTCCTTCTTCCAATGCTTGATGAAAATAACATGACGCAATGCCATCAATGGCCTCTGGATCCGACGCAGGGGCGATCTGTTTCCTTATTGATACTCTATAATGCTCCCTTTGATCACCACTATCAGATAATGAATAACACCGAACCACAGGTTTGCTGATACCAGGAATTTTTAGTCTAAACGTAAGATATTGACCCGGGTTAAATCGAGGCAATTTTTTCCCATCATGAGGAACAAGATAAAATGATTTAATATGCGAACTTTCATTTACAACTGACTTGATTCTAAATTTTCGCCAACCTGACCACGCCCACTCAGCATCGTTCTTTTTTGTGTTTTGGGCGACGACATTGTCAATCTTTTTTTTCAAAAGAACTTTTTCTAAACTAAAAATATAACGTGTTCTGCGAACACGAACAATCTGCTCATAACTGAAAACCACGAGTTGAATGACAACTAACGCAAGAATAATAAGACCTAAGTAATACATACTTTCCCCCTTGCGTTAAAGCTTTATCTGTAACTCAATGCGTGTGCCGTATTCAGCCTTAGCTTCATCTTCAAGCCATGTACTATAGGCATCTAACTGCACAAAAGCACGTCGCCCGATTGCTTGTTGAAAGCGCAAAGCGACTCCTTGTTCATTTTTAAAATGTATACGATGTTCTAGCCTGCCACCTACCTCAACAACAATCTGGCGTCGTGGGCCAAAAAAACGTTGGTAACCTAACGTAAAACCGGAAGTTTTTTGGGCACTATTGCTTATAGGCGCTGGAAGCGAACCAATGCCTTGAGCCGCAAACAATATACCTGCCCGCCCGAGGGGCCCACCCTCCAAAGGCCCTCTTGCAGCCGAAGTGAAGTTATCAATACCGATAAATCCATTGACATAAACATTATTATGACTGCGCGACGGAACCCATGATACTTCCACAAACAATAACACACCATTATCAGACTGCTCTGTTACCGCGGAGGTCGCCTGAGAAATAGCTACACGAAAAGCCGTATTTATTTTCCCAATCCGTTGAATTGCCTCACCACCAAAATTCAGAACATCACCAGCCTCATCTCCATCGACATAAACAACATCTACATTGTAAGTACTTCTGGCAGAATCAAGCTGATTAAACCAAGCTACCAATTTGCTGTTATCGATATCTTCATTGGTATGCCTATCAATATCATCAATACCGACAAAAATAGTAGACCTCCAATTAATCAGCCAAGGATAAGCAGAGAAACGCATATTATTCTTACTTAACCCTATCCCATCCATCGAATCATTGATTAAAAAACCATCCATAAACAACATTTGCTGTCGACCGATACTAAAACCTATATCATTTTTTGTACTATCAAAGTAATCGATATTTGGAAATAATTCGGCAAAGTCTCCTTCGAAAAATAGCGTATCAATTTTGGCATTGGTTTCAGTGTTATTCTCTTCCAATGAATCAGGTTCATATATCTTCCCATAAAACTCACCTTTATCACGATCATGCAAGGGGGTTAATCCCAGAAGAATACGTTCGGTTCCTGTTAATTGTAAATTGGCAAACAAATCCAGCCGATTCACCCACTCAGCAACCTCTCCTCCGGCACCTTCTGAAGGGCGATAACGCTGGTAAGCAGTTCTAAAATTGCCATACACCCAAAGTGCAGGGCTCCACACCGCACCAGTAGGAAGAACAAAACCAGGCTCAATATTTCCTGTACCAAGAAACGATGCTCCCAATTCAACAATCGGTGGCGTTCGGGCAGGTAAATCACCATCGGAAAGATATTTATCCCCATCGCGAGGTAACGTGGGGTACGCATCACCATAACTTACTGAGCTTAGGCATGTAGCAGTAATAAAAAAAATCCACAAGAAAGCCATTCGTTTTACTTTATGCTTTATAACTGTATATTTTAGAACTGTATTTTTTAGAACTACATTACGTTTCAACAAACCACCCTCCTACTTTTAGCACCTAATGTTAGTACCTAATGTTTAGTACCTACATTTCCCAGCGCTTAACGAAGTTCGATAAACTCGACTTTTTCCCAAATAATTTGATGTCCTTTCACAAGCTTATCAGCGATGTTCTTAGCAGACATCCCATAATCAAATCCAACACCAGAAATCTCTTTCACCAAATTTACCGGTACTGCTGCTGACTTTAATTTGTACGTCAACACTATATTTTTCTTTCCTTGCAATTGCTTTTCACTAACTTCATAGCGAGCAATACGACTTGCTAATGGCGGTAATGTTTTTCGGTGTTTTCTTGCTCCACCCGGCTGCCCCGTTAACATTAAAGATCGGGTAAAAGGCCGAACAAATGGAAGTACATCAACAGACACATTAACTGCAATTATTTGTTCCCGCTCGCCACCGCGTACATTGCGCGTTAGGAATTTTGACTGTAATGAAAACAGGTAAGAATCCAGTTCAAAATCAGCATCATGCACATAACTAGAATGACTGTCTTTCAAATCACCATTTGGATCCAAATGTCCGGATTCAAACAACATATCACCATTACGGCTAGTGACACTGATTTCTAACCACACTAAACGCTCAGCATCAAACCCTGTTGGGGCATTGTGTCCGTCAGTCCCATTGCTCACTTCAATGTCAAATACCAATCCATTTTTATTATGTTCTACAATATTGACATCACTCATTTTGTAACCGTTACGTAAAACTTCTAACCGTTTAAATTCGGCCCAATCCAACAACAATTGCTGCTCATCAATAATGGCCCTAGCATCATATCGATCATCGATGGATCGCCAACGGTCAGGAAACACATACGCCTGATTTACCTGATCCTCAAAACCATCAGTCCCCCAACCTTCGTCAACATTAAAGTCCAACCATTCCTGCAACGTTGCCATCTCTGCTGCTTTTGAGTTATGTGGAAAAATCCCTGGATGAACAACAGAATAATCAGGGCCTGCGAAAAAATGATTGGTTATTTTTCTATCACTTGTTGCCACACCACCAACCATTGCAGCAGGCCCCGTGGCATAACCCGACACTACCCCTTGAACCAATCCCATATGGCAATCTTGGCAGCTTTCTCCGCGAGCAGCAGCAGGGGAATTTTTATATTCAGAAAATGCCTCCTCCAAACGAAAACCATTAAACAAATTCACGTCATGACAAGACCCACAGAATTGCGATGTTTTTAGCTGGGGAAAATGTCCAATTTCAGTATGAATTTTTCTCCCAGATTCATCTGGATTCGTAACTACCCGATATTGGTGCCTATTCTCCAGCACTCTTTCTAATTCTTTACCTCCTGTAGGGCCATACACCTTCGTCAACAAGCCCCCTTCTTCCAATGCAATTCGCCCAGACACTTTCCCGTACGCTTGATTCACACGGTGACAAACAACACAAGTAATACCTTCTCTAGAGGTTGGGTGTCGCTCTAAGTTTGATGCATAGGTGGATTCCCCAAAATTCATACCGACCTGATTATGGCAACGGATACAAAAATCACCATTTGTTCCGTTGGTTAACTCATTGATTTTATTTTGCATCGCCATATAAATAGGGCTTAATTGTGCATAAGCATGCTGCGATACCGACCACTCTTTATAGTGTTGTTCATGACAGACTTTACAGGTATTTGCGGACGGGTAACGGCTCTCTGCAAAAAGTTCCAAATGTGCTTTCCCAGCCGTATCATTCTTACTCGATGCTATTTCAGGATTAGAACCATCGACACTCGGATCATCATCATCCTCTGACAAATCATTTAGCTCATCACCCGTCAGATCATCAGACAAACTGTCAGACTCTTCTAACAACGATTCCTCCAACAACGACTCATCCAGTAAATCATCACCAAGCAATTCATCATCAGCCACTAACAAATCATCTGCGTAACTGAAAGAGACAAGACTAAACATAGGTAGCGATGAAGATTCGCCAACAGCGGTCATTAGGCCTAAGAATAAAAAAGCAAAAAGAAAAGTCTGCAGTGGTCGAATGTAATGAGATGTTAGTTTCATACGAGTGGTTACTCGATTGGGGCGATACTTATATTTAACCTTAATTTAATTCGACGATAAATCAATTGGGTGAACGGAATATCCTTATTCTTTTCATAGTTTACAGAATCGTTAGAAACACCTTCTAACGACCAATTTAAGCCTAATTACTCCCTAATGCTTTGAATTAATTATCTATTCTTAGTCACGCATTACATCACACCCCCGTACCCGCAGAATAGAAGAGGCTAACATCATTAGTCCAGCACTATTTGACCGGTTCAATATCCATCAAAATACAACTAAAAATAATGCCCGCAATGCAAGGTTATGCTACACGTCACGTGACAGCATAACCCACTTATACACATTAACATCTGATTCCAATGTTAAAACTTATAGTGAAATTGACATCAGATTGGCGGCAAGAACACCACTCATAATAATTAACGTCACTACACCAACAATAAAAACCCTAAACCGTGCAGGAACATAATTGGACCCCGTATGGATGTAGGCATGAATCAAGCGACTAATCACATACACCCAGGCCAGTACCAATACCGTCATACTCACTGTTTGTGTCGCTATAAAAGCGAAGACCAACGCATAAAATAGAATCGGGGTTTGGAATTGATTTTGAATATTATTCGATACTTTAAGCACCTCATCAGGCCATGCGCTATTATCCAACGCGGCTTTTTTTCTATCAACTAGGCCCGCTTTTACCGCCGCAGCTTTTCTTGCCCCCATCACAATAAACACACTGAGGGTTAACGTCACCTGAACCAATACTGGCCATAAGGCCAGAGCCGCATTCATTTGTTCGTTCATCTCTCCACTCATTATCATTATCCTCTTTTATTAGTCGTTTTTTATTGATGTCTTTAAAAAGTCTATAAATCATTCACTAAAAGCTTGATTTCACACGCACAGTATCCGATGACTGCGCCATACGCCAATGTATCGCCAATCCGATTGCGAGATAATCTTTTGACTTCACCAGCGGGCTATCCTCATTCGCAGCCCCATGTAAATCAACATATCGAACAAAACCACCTATCGACAGCTGATTAAACTTACGCCGTAAAGACATAGACAACTTTAATCCAGTATAACCAGACTTAGCATGATATTCCTCCCGCCCAACCTGGACAAACTCTTGTTCCACATCGTAATAATATTCATGATAACGCCGATCAGCAAACATCGGCCCTACTGATACCCATTGCTTCCAATGAGAATCGCCTCCTGAATAAACAACACTGGGGTTACTGGTCCAACCGCTATGAGTGATATCAAAACCATCAAAAGTTAAGCCTGCTCTTATTGGAAAGTCTAATTTCCAACGATGGTACTTATCACTGCTTTGATAAAATAAATACTGTAATGTTGGGCCAATTTCTAACATTGGATCCAAGTCATCCATGCCTTCTCGCGTATGATTGTCCTCACTATTTACTGGTAGCGAAGCATTTAAACTAATGTTCAGCCTCAAATTCTCCCGTTGAAATAACTTGCCTCGTAAACCTTCCCGGTCGGCCTGCACATATTCACTACGATAAATAAAAAAAGGATAGGCAAAACCATAACGCCCGGACTCATCCGCCCCAAGGTAATGCGACATACTCAACCCAGCGGCACCCACACCCGCCTCCCAAACAGGCAATTCTTTTGCTACTACAGAACTTGCTAGTACAGAATTAGCAACGGCAGATACAAACGCAACAACACAAGCAAACCAACATACCGCCACACACTTACGACAAAAAGAGAAAAACTCTCGAAACACTTTAATCATTAAACGATTCCCCATTCATTTTCTGGCTGATTATATCACAGGCAAAAAAAAGACCGGCTAGCTCACAACTAACCGGTCAAGAGGTCACACAGAAGT